>JALYUM010000020.1 GCA_030853745.1 Pseudomonadota bacterium
ATGGCGCTGATCGAGAATATCCAGCGCGAAGATTTGAATCCGCTGGAAGAAGCACAGGGCATCGCGCGGCTGATCTCGGATTTTCAATTCACGCACGAGCAGGCGGCAAATGCGGTGGGGCGTTCGCGCAGCGCAGTGTCGAACCTGCTGCGCCTGATTAATTTGGCAGCACCGGTGCAAACCATGCTGATGGCAGGCGACATCGACATGGGCCATGCGCGCGCTTTGCTGGCGGTGGATAACGCCAGCCAGATCAACCTGGCGAACCAGGTGGTGGCAAAACGTTTGTCGGTACGCGATACCGAAAAGCTGGTGACACGCTCGCAAGAGGAAGACAAGGAAACCCCAGGATCGCGCCTGAAAGAGAAAGCCGGAGACATCGTACGACTCGAGGAAGAGTTGTCAGACAAGCTGGCCACGCCAGTTGCCTTTAAAATGGGCACCAAGGGAAAAGGGCAAATGATTATCGATTTTGCCGATCTTGATATTCTCGACGGTGTGCTGGCACGGCTGCGGGCGTAAATTCCTGCGTTATCAAGTCATCCTCGCGATTGCGGGGATCCATAGCGCGCATGCAGTAACGCAAAAGTATGCAGCGTATGGGCCCCGGCCTTCGCCGGGGTGACGGTGGTCAGATCCATATCAGCGGCCCCAGTGACGTGGGTTCAACATACGCGTTGATGCCCTCGAACCGCACCAAAAACAACCATCCCGGCACCGCAATCGCGCATCGCCCGACAAAAAGATCTGCATAAAATCTTTCTGTCAATCCAACATTGTTTACGTATCATTCATGCCGCATCAGGCTCGACAGGTCGTCCGTACCGTTTGACTCGCGTCAGTAATAACACTTATAATCCCGCTGATTCATGTAATTACCACACCGTACCCAAGTACTAATCTGGCTGGCGCGAAGAAGAAAAAATGTTGCGCATAGTCTCCCTGCAATTGATCGCAACAGCATTCGCCGGCCTGGTTGCCGCACTGCTAGGGGGATGGCCTGCGGCGCTGTCGGCGGTATTGGGCGGATTGTGTTGTGTCGTACCAAATAGCCTGTTTGCGGTGCGCCTGTTTGCCAGCGCGCGGCGCGGCCAGGCCAATCCGGGCACGTTCTTCATCGGTGAATTTATAAAGATTGCAATGACCCTGGCGCTACTTGGCGCCGTGGCCTGGCTGTACCACGACCTGAACTGGTTCGCGCTGTTGTGCGGCTTCATCGTGGCGCTCAAAAGTTACATCATCTTATTGTTTAGGTACTGACCATGGCAATTGACACCGTCGCACACGCGGCACCGGAAGCAGGCGAACACGTCGTCACCTCCGGTAGCTACATTACCCACCACCTGGGTCACTTCCGTTCGAGCCCGCAGCCGGGCATCATCGACTTCCACGTGGTCAACTATGACACGATTTTCTGGTCCGTGTTGTTGGCCCTGGTGACGTTCTTCCTGCTGCGTGCCGCAGCCAAGGGCGCCACGTCCGGTGTACCAGGCCGTTTTCAGAACGCGTTCGAGTCGTTGGTTGAAATGGTTGAAGACCAGTCGAAATCGATCGTGCATGGTGACCGCAGCTTTATCGCGCCGTTGGCACTGACGGTGCTGGTGTGGGTTGTACTGATGAACTCGATGGACTTCTTGCCGGTCGACCTGTTTGCTACCGCGTTCCGCGCGTTGGGCATCCATACCGCCGAAGGCCACGAGCCATTCTTCCGCGTCGTGCCTACCGCCGACCTGAACGGTACTTTCGGTATGGGCCTGGTGGTATTTGCCTGCATGATTTATTACGGTTTGAAAATCCAGGGTATTGGCGGCTTCATCAAGGGCCTGTTCACCGCGCCATTTGGTGCCCATCCTGTCCTGTGGATCTTCAATCTGGGCATTAACATCATTGAATACGCTGCAAAAACTGTTTCGTTGTCCATGCGACTTTTCGGCAATATGTTTGCCGGCGAATTGCTGTTCCTGCTGATCGCTCTGCTGGGCGCTACCTGGGTTGGTTTCACTACCCAAAGCGTCGCGCTGGCCGGTCTGCAGGTATTGCTGGGAACTGGATGGGCATTGTTCCACCTTTTGATCGTCCCCCTGCAAGCTTTCATCTTCATGATGCTGACGCTGGTGTACATCGGCCAGTCTCACGAAGGTCACTAAGTACTGCAGGTTGTAGATCGTCGTTTTTATAATTGTTTTAACCTTTTTATTAATTTTTAGGAGTTTTTGATGACTAACGTCGCTTTCGTAGCACTGGCTTGTGGCTTGATTATTGGTTTGGGCGCTATCGGTGCATGTATCGGTATCGGCATCATGGGCGGCAAATTCATTGAAGCTTCGGCGCGTCAGCCTGAACTGATGAACACCCTGCAAACCAAAATGTTCCTGCTGGCTGGTCTGATCGACGCTGCATTCCTGATCGGTGTTGGTATCGCGATGATGTTTGCTTTCGCAAATCCGTTCCCAGGCTAACTGCTGATTTCTCAAGGCCGGGCTGGCACTGCGCCGCGCCCGGCGTTCGTTTATCTGAGAAGGAATTACTGTGAATTTAAATTCGACAATGTTCGTGCAAGCGATCGTGTTCCTGATTCTCGCGATGGCCATCGCAAAATATGTGTGGCCACCGATTATCGGTTCGCTCGATGCACGCGCGAAAAAGATTGCTGAAGGTCTGGCTGCGGCCGACCAGGGCAAGCAAGCCATGGCTGCTGCTCAAAAAACCGTGCAGGCCGAATTGGCGACTGCCCGTGACGAAGGCCAGAAACGCATTGCCGACGCTGAAAAGCGCGCGACGATGGTGGCTGACGAAATCAAGGCCAACGCAACTGCTGAAGCTGCCCGCATCATGGCGCAAGCCCGTGCTGACGCTGATCAACAAGTGACCAAAGCACGCGAAGAACTGCGCGCCCAGGTTGCCGGTCTGGCAGTCAAAGGCGCCGAGCAGATTTTGAAGCGTGAAGTCAACGCATCTGCCCACGCCGACCTGCTGGCCCAACTGTCGACCGAGCTGTAATCATGGCTGAAATCGCAACCGTCGCCCGTCCGTATGCCGAAGCGCTGTTCCGCGTTGCCCAGTCCGGCGACATGGCAGCCTGGTCCGAAGTGGTCTCCGAGCTGACCCAGCTCGGCGAACACGCCGACCTCCAGGCGTTTGCCAGCAACCCGAGCGTGACGCAAGCCCAGCTGGCGGACACGATTGCGGCGCTGGTCAAGACACCACTCTCTGTTGAAGCGAAAAACTTCATCGCGATGCTGATCGAAAATCGCCGCATGACCTTGCTGCCAGAAATTGGCGCCCAGTTCATGGTGCTGAAAAACGCACAGGAAGGCGCTGCGGATGCTCACATCCAGAGCGCTTTCGAGATGTCGCAGGCGCAAGTCTCCGAGTTGCTCGCTTCGCTGGAAAAGAAATTTGGCCGCAAGTTGAACCCGTCGGTCACCGTCGATCCTTCGTTGATCGGTGGTGTGCGCGTGGTCGTTGGCGACGAAGTGCTCGATACCTCGGTGCGCGCCCGCCTGCAACAGATGCATGTTGCGCTGGCGTCGTAATTGAACATTCGCACAGTCGCCAGGGACGCTTAAAAAAAGCACGCCCTTGCCCTACGCATCAAGAAACTATTAGGAGTTAGCATGCAACTTAATTCATCAGAAATCAGTGAACTGATCAAGAGCCGCATCCAGGGCATTGAAGGTTCCGCTGAAGTGCGCAATCAAGGCACGGTTATCTCCGTCGCCGACGGTATCTGCCGCATCCACGGCCTGTCGGACGTGATGCAGGGCGAGATGCTGGAATTCCCGGGCAACACGTTTGGCCTGGCAATGAACCTCGAGCGTGACTCGGTCGGTTCCGTCATCCTGGGTGCTTACGAGCACATCTCGGAAGGCGACATCGTCAAGACCACCGGCCGTATCCTGGAAGTGCCGATCGGTCCTGAACTGCGCGGCCGCGTCGTCAACGCACTGGGCCTGCCGATCGACGGCAAGGGTCCGATCAACACCACGCTGACCGCCGCGATCGAAAAGATTGCACCAGGCGTGATTGCCCGTGAATCCGTGTCGCAGCCAATGCAGACCGGTATCAAGGCAATTGACGCGATGGTGCCAATTGGCCGTGGCCAGCGCGAGCTGATCATTGGCGACCGCCAGACCGGTAAATCGGCTGTCGCGATCGACGCCATCATCAACCAGAAGGGTCAGAACGTGACCTGCGTGTACGTCGCGATCGGTCAGAAAGCATCGACCATCAAGAACATCGTGCGCGCGCTGGAAACCCACGGCGCGATGGAATACACCATCGTTGTCGCTGCATCGGCGTCGGAATCGGCCGCCATGCAGTACATCTCCCCGTACTCCGGTTGCGCCATGGGCGAATACTTCCGTGACCGCGGCGAAGATGCACTGATCGTCTACGATGACCTGTCCAAGCAAGCCGTTGCTTACCGTCAGATTTCGCTGCTGCTGCGCCGTCCACCAGGTCGCGAAGCATACCCAGGCGACGTGTTCTACCTCCACAGCCGCCTGCTGGAACGTGCAGCACGCGTGAACGCCGACTACGTGTCGAAATTCACCAACGGCGCCGTGACCGGCAAGACCGGTTCGCTGACGGCGCTGCCGATCATCGAAACCCAGGCGGGCGACGTGTCGGCATTCGTGCCAACCAACGTGATTTCGATTACCGACGGCCAGATCTTCCTGGAAACGTCGCTGTTCAACGCCGGTGTGCGTCCAGCGATCAACGCCGGTATCTCGGTGTCGCGCGTTGGTGGTGCAGCCCAGACCAAGGTCATCAAAAACCTGTCCGGCGGTATTCGTAACGACTTGGCCCAGTACCGTGAGCTGGCTGCGTTCGCGCAGTTCGCCTCCGACCTGGATGAGTCGACCCGCAAGCAGCTGGACCGCGGTGCCCGTGTGACGGAACTGCTGAAGCAGCCGCAATACGCACCACTATCGATCTCGCTGATGGCCGCGTCGCTGTTCGCTGTGAACAAAGGTTTCTTCGATGACCTGCCAGTGAAACAAGTGCTGCCATTCGAAGCCGGCCTGCACGCGTACCTGAAGACCAAGCAAGCGGATCTGCTGGCCAAGATCGAATCGACCAAGCAGTTGGACAAAGATGCTGAAGCAGCTATGTCGGCCGCGGTTGCAGACTTCAAGAAAAGCTTCGTTTAATTAATCGGGCAAAAGCGCAGGCCTTGGGTCTGCGTCTTCCGCCCCAAAATTAAATAAATTGAAGTATTGAAGTCAACAAGGAGTAAGGACTCATGGCATCAGGCAAAGAGATACGTGGCAAGATCAAGAGCGTAGAAAATACGAAGAAGATCACGAAGGCGATGGAAATGGTCGCCGCGTCCAAAATGCGCAAGGCGCAGGACCGGATGCGGGCCGCCCGTCCCTACAGTGACAAGATTCGGAATATCACCTCCAATCTGGCTACAGCGAATCCAGAGTACACGCACCCGTTCATGGCCACGGCCAAGGGTACGCAGTCGAAGCGGATCGGTTTTATTGTCGTCACGACGGACAAAGGTCTGTGCGGCGGCATGAACACCAACATCCTGCGCCTGGTGACGCAACAGTCGCGCGAGCTGGAAGCAGCTGGCAACAAGATTCAAGCAGTCGCCATCGGCAACAAGGGCCTGGGTTTCCTGAACCGGGTCGGCGTCAAGGTGGTGTCGAGCGTTACGCAAATCGGCGACACGCCGCATCTGGACAAACTGATCGGACCTGTCAAGGTCATGCTCGACGAGTTCCAGGACGGCAAGCTGGACGCGGTCTACCTGTGCTACACCAAGTTCATCAACACGATGAAGCAGGAACCGAAGGTCGAGCAATTGCTGCCGCTGCCGGCCAACAAGCTCGAAGCCGACCGCGGTACCGCTGGTTGGGATTACATCTACGAGCCGGAAGCGCAAACCGTCATTGACGAATTGCTGGTGCGCTATGTAGAAGCGCTGGTGTATCAGGCTGTCGCGGAAAATCTGGCGTCCGAGCAATCGGCACGGATGGTCGCGATGAAGTCGGCCAGCGACAACGCAGGCAACGTCATCGGTGAGCTGAAGCTGGTCTATAACAAGGCCCGCCAGGCAGCGATTACCAAAGAACTGTCCGAGATCGTGGCTGGCGCAGCTGCTGTCTAATTTTGTTGCAGAGGGCGCCGCCCTCGCGATTGATCAAGAATTTAAACATATCTGAAGGAACGAACATGGCTGATGGCAAAATCGTTCAGTGTATCGGCGCAGTGGTTGACGTGGAATTTCCACGTAATGCAATGCCGAAGGTTTTCGACGCACTGAAAATGGCAGGCTCCGAGCTGACCCTGGAAGTACAACAACAGCTGGGCGACGGCGTGGTGCGTACCATTGCGCTGGGTAGCTCCGAAGGCCTGCGTCGCGGCATGATGATTCAAAACACCGGCGGCCCGATCATGGTGCCAGTCGGCGTCGCGACCCTGGGTCGTATCATGGACGTGCTGGGTAACCCGATCGACGAATGCGGTCCGGTCAGCCACGAGCGCATGGCCTCGATCCACCGCACGGCGCCTGCGTACGACGAACTGTCGCCATCGCAAGACCTGCTGGAAACCGGCATCAAGGTGATCGACCTGGTTTGCCCGTTCGCAAAAGGCGGTAAAGTTGGCCTGTTCGGCGGCGCTGGCGTTGGTAAAACCGTCAACATGATGGAACTGATCAACAACATCGCAAAAGCTCACTCGGGCGTGTCCGTGTTTGCTGGCGTCGGTGAGCGTACCCGTGAAGGTAACGACTTCTACCACGAGATGGCCGATGCCAAAGTGGTTGACCTGGAAAACCCTGAGAACTCTAAGGTTGCCATGGTCTACGGTCAGATGAATGAGCCGCCTGGTAACCGTCTGCGCGTGGCGCTGACCGGTCTGACCATGGCCGAAGCGTTCCGTGATGAAGGCAAGGACGTTCTGTTCTTCGTCGACAACATTTACCGCTTCACGCTGGCCGGTACCGAAGTGTCCGCACTGCTGGGCCGTATGCCATCGGCTGTGGGTTACCAGCCAACGCTGGCCGAAGAGATGGGCCGTCTGCAAGAGCGCATCACCTCGACCAAGACCGGTTCGATCACGTCGATCCAGGCCGTGTACGTGCCTGCCGATGATTACACCGATCCATCGCCAGCAACCACGTTTGCCCACTTGGACTCGACCGTTGCTCTGTCGCGTGACATCGCATCGCAGGGTATCTACCCGGCGGTCGATCCACTCGACTCGACCTCGCGTCAGCTCGATCCTTTGATCGTTGGCCAGGAACACTACGACACCGCACGCGCTGTCCAGGGTACCTTGCAGCGTTACAAGGAATTGCGCGACATTATCGCGATTCTGGGCATGGACGAACTGGCTCCGGACGACAAACTGCTGGTAGCACGCGCACGTAAAATGCAGCGTTTCCTGTCGCAGCCGTTCCACGTCGCTGAAGTCTTTACCGGCGCACCAGGCAAATACGTTTCGCTGAAAGACACGATCAAGGGCTTCAAAATGATCGCATCGGGCGAACTGGATCACCTGCCGGAACAAGCGTTCTACATGGTTGGCACGATCGACGAAGCCATCGAAAAAGCCAAGAAACTGGCCTAAGACGCTTCACAACTGAGGACACGCATGGCAAACACTATTCACGTAGACGTGGTATCGGCAGAAACCCTGATTTTTTCGGGCGAAGCCGAGTTCGTCGCGTTGCCAGGTGAAGCGGGCGAGCTGGGAATCTATCCCCGCCACACCCCGCTGATCACGCGCATCAAGGCGGGTGCGGTACGCATCAAGGTTGCCGGCAAAGCCGAAGAAGAGTTCGTCTTCGTCGCTGGCGGTATCCTCGAAGTGCAGCCACACGCCGTGACGGTTCTGGCCGACACCGCGATCCGCGGCGCCGACCTGGATGAAGCAAAAGCGAGCGCGGCCAAAAAAGCGGCTGAAGAACTGATGCTCAACAACGACTCGAAAATCGACTACGCCCAGGCGCAAGCCGAACTGGCGACCGCAATTGCACAGCTGGCAGCCATTGCCCGCTTGCGCAAGACACGGTAAGACAGCAGTACTCGACAAAAAAGGCAGCTTCGGCTGCCTTTTTTCTTGTCCTGATATTGTCACTCCGGTCGCGATACCGTCACTCCGGCTGCGATACCGTTACCCCGACCGCGATACCGTCACCCCGGCGAAGGCCGAGGCCCATGCTGAGAAACCGGCGTAGTTACTGTCGAGATGTCGCGTCGTCAGTATGGGTCCCGTTTTTCAACCGGATGACGGTCTTGCGGTCAGTTGGTGCAGCGGCAGCAGCATCAGCAGCACCAGCTGTATCGCAACTATTTACCGTACTGCCGGCTTGGCAGCGGATACGCCGCCGGGCTGACATTGCCGTCTTTATCAACCGCCTGCACGCCGAAGATGGTGTTGTCCTTCGACTGCGGCATGGTAAATGTCGTCACGTTGCCAACGTACTGACTGCCGGTCCACAGCGGCGCTGTGGTGTCGCGCCACACAATGCGATAGCCGGCCAGGTCGGGTTCCGTGTTCGGCGCCCACGCCAGTTCGGTGTGATTGTCCAGCTTGGACGTGATGACGCCCACCTTGCTCGGCGTAGCAGGCGCCAGCGCCAGCGTGGCCAGTGCCGCCGCGTTGACGCGCGCCACTTGCGCCACGTAGTCGACGTCGACGAACTGCATCAGGTCGCCGATCTGCACATTGCCTTCCTTGCGCAGGTCCTGGTGCTGGTGATTGAAGTCTTCGGCCGGTTCTGTAAAACGCACGGCTGCGTAGCCGCGATCAAGGAACGGGGAGTGATCGCCACCGCGCAGGTAGCGGTCGCGCCGGTTGACGATGGTGACCTTGAAACCCGGTACATAACGCTCGCCGGTTTCTTTCACGAAGCGGGCCAGCTGGCGCGTGATGCCGTCGTTTTCGCCGCCGGTGCGGATGAGCGTTTTCTGCTCGTCGCTGAACACCTGGTCGGCGGCGACGCCTTCGGCAAACAGGCGCACCTGCGTGTTATCGCGCTTGCCCTCGTCATTCATCGAGCTGCCGATGATGTCGTTATTGAGCATGCCCGCGATATTCCATTTCTTCTGTTTCGCTTTTTCGGCGAAATCGGCAGCGCCGTACAAACCCTGCTCTTCGGCCGCGACCGTCATGAAGACCAGCGTCGCATCGAATTTGTACTGCGCCATTACGCAGGCCAGTTCCATCACGGCCGCGGTGCCGGACGCGTCATCGTTGGCGCCGGGCGCGTCGCCGGTGAAATCCATGACGTCGGTGCGGCGCGAATCGTAATGGCCACTGACGACATACATGCGGTCGCTCGACGCCGCTTGCGTACCCGGCAAGGTCGCGACCACGTTGACGATTTCGGTCGGGGTGGTGATGCGCTTGTCGACCGGGTGCAGGTGGCCGTCGAAACGCACTTGCAGCTTGCCTGCGCCGCAGCGCTCCAGATCGGACTTGATCCAGCGCCGCGCGGCGCCGATGCCGCGGGTTTCCGAGACCGTGTCCGACATCGTGTGGCGCGTGCCGAAGCTGACCAGTTTTTCCATGCGCACCTTGATGCGCTGGGGCGAGATGGCACGGACGATGGCGTCGATCTGGGCCTGGTGAGCAGCGATGTCCGGTGCGGCGGGGGCAGGGGCTGCGCTGGCAGTGCCGGCGGCGGCCATCAGGGAAATCAAAAGTTTGCGTGAAAACTGCATGGTCATCCTTGGTAAAAAAACGGGGGTGTCAGCGGAAGCTGTGGGTTGCGGTAACGTACACGAAGCGCCCGCGCGGATCGCCGTAACTGACATCGTAACCGCCCAAAAAATTCGATGTCAGATTGGTATAAGGTGGATCGCGGTCGGTGAGGTTTTTCACGCCCAGCGTCAGCTTGGTGGCGGCAAAACCATTGTAGGTAAGCTGCGCATCGAACGTCTGGTAAGCGGCGACCTTGCGCGGCGTCGAGCCGGCGGCGGCGCGGCTCGACAACACATCGGTATAGCCCTTCTGGTAATTCTGCGACAGCGAAGCGCCCAGTTTGCCCATCTCGTAGGCAATTGTCGCGTTGTGCTTCCAGCGCAGCACCACGCCGCCGCTGGCATTCAAGGCCTGGTCGAGCGCGCTGGTGTAGCTGCCGTCCGGTCCCTGCACATCATACTTGCCGAGATAAGTGCCGCTGATGCGCGCCGAGATGCGGTTGCCAGCACCCATGCGCCAGTCGTACTTCGCATCGACATCGACACCGGACAGCTGCGTCTTGAACAGGTTGGCATTGGTTTGCAGCAGGCCAATGATGGGGCCGACGCCACTGGCATTGCCATCCGGCGCGCCGCGGACGATGTAGGCGGCATACTGCGCGGCGCGTGCGGCGTTGGCCAGGTAGTAGGTCGAGGACAGGCCGCCGACGACGATCGCGTTCTTCAGGTTCACACGGAACGCATCGAAGCTGACGGACAGGTCGCGGATCGGCTCGATCAGGATACCGGCCGTGTACGACAGCGATTTTTCCGGCTGCAGGTTCGGGTTGCCGCCGGTGAGCGTGGTGAACTGGAAGCTGCAATCGGTGGCCGCGCCGGTAGCCAGATTCGGGCAGCGGACCGGATCGCGGGTGCCGTTGGCAGCGACGCCGGACGCTTGCGGCGTGTACAGGTCCGTCAGCGACGGCGCACGGAAGCCGCTGCCGACCGACGAGCGGAACATGAACTTGCTGCTTGGCTGCCAGCGGATCGACGCTTTCGGATTGACGGTGCTGCCCACGCCCTGGTAGTTGTCATAGCGGGCGGCCACATCCAGGTCCAGCTTGCGGGCCAGGGGCGCGCTCACTTCGGCATAGGCGGAGGAGACGTTGCGCGCGCCAACCACAGCGAACGCGTTCCCACCGAGGCCGGCGATGTCGCCGGTCTGGATCGCCACCGACGGGTTGTATTCAAATTTTTCGCGCCGCAGTTCGGCGCCCAGTGCCAGCGCGACTGCGCCGTTGGCAAGATTGAACAGCTCGCGCGAACCTTTTACGTCCACCGATGTGGTCGACGTTTTCGAGCTGAACGACGTGCCGCGAAATTCAGCCGCTTTGATGGCGTCGATGACGGTCTGGTCCGTAGTGACGCCAAACGGGTTGACCAGGCCGCTGTTAAAAATCGGCAGCGCTTTTGAGTACTGGGCATAACCCGCCAGCAGTTCGGCGTGCACCTTGCTCTGGTTGTACAACAGGGCCGAATCGAGGTCCCAGCCCGACCACGTGCCACGCGTACCGACCAGCAGGCGGGCGTTTTCGGACGCGTCGAGCGTGCTGCGCTGGCCATTGATGACATCGCGGTAGTTCAGCAGCAGCGGTTTGCCCGCCACGCCATTTGCCGCCGCAAACGCAGCTGGATAATACGGACTCGATGGCAGCAGAATAAAACCGCCCAGGCCCAGGTTGCCGTAGGGCGCCGTCAGCGCCTTGAACTGGGCCACGTACGGATTGGTCGCGGTGGTAATTGCGTTGTACGCCAGCGGAACCGGCTGGGTCGATGACGTGGTGCGGTTTTCGGTGTACGACGCCTCGTAATAGGCTTCGGCATTTTGCGACAGCGTCAGGCGGCCGTTGGTCAGCACATTGAATTTTTTCGCGTATGGCTGGATCGAGCCGTACGCGCTGTTGTCGAAGCTGCAGCGCGTCGGCGTGTACGGCGACTGCACGGAAACCGGCCCGCAATTGGCCAGTTGCGGATTGCGCAGCGCGCTGCCGATCAGGACATTTGCGGGGAAGGTAATTGACGAGGTCTGGTCGTTGCCTTCGGCTGTGTTCAGGCGGCTGGCGTAGGGCCGGTCGGCGCCCATGATGGCATTGGTTTCCTGCAGATTGACGCCGAGCGTGACGTTGTAGCCATCGTCGGCCAAGTTGCCCCAGCCGGCAAACAGCGACGCTTTTTTATCTTTGCCAGCGCCGCCGCGCGACGGCTGACCGTAAGTGCCACTTAATTCGACGCCGTTGAAATCCTTGCGCAAAATGAAGTTGACGACGCCGGCAATGGCGTCGCTGCCGTACACGGCCGATGCGCCGTCCTTGAGCACTTCGACGCGTTCGATGGCGGACAAAGGAATGCTGTTGATGTCGACCGAGGAACCGGCCGCGCCGCCCGATCCTCCGCCATACACGGCGGTGCGGCGGCCGTTGACGAGTACCAGCGTGCGGGCGCTCCCGAGGCCGCGCAGCGACACCGTGGAAATACTGCCGCCGCCGTAGCCGGCAGCATTCGCGGCCGTGGTCGCTGTGCCGGCGCTGCTCAGAGAGCTGAGTTGCTTGACCAGTTCTTCGGTCGACGAGGCGCCGATACGGTCGATGTCCGCACGTTTCAAAATTTGTACCGGCAGCGCGGTTTCGCCATCGATGCGCTTGATCTGCGAGCCGGTGACGACAACGCGGGCAATGGGTTCGGCGTCCGTGGACTGGCCGGCGGCGTGAACAGGAATGCATAACGTGGCGGCGACCAGCGCCACTGAACGCCTCAGGGTAAATATGTGATTCGACATGCGCTGACACTCCAGGTTGACGACAATAAAAGACGCTGCGGAGAACGTCGGAAAACGTCGTTGCACGGATGGCGCAAAGGGCGAATCGACCCGGACAGGGTCAATCAGGTGTTGCCAATTAGTAATTGTACCTTTTGAATCGTGCAATATTTTGCTATATTGAATGAAAAACAACACTCAAATTAGCACGAACGTTGCAGACATTTACGAAAGCACGCAATGCCTAAACCACGCATCAAACTTGACCGGGTTGACCGGAAAATTCTGGAGGCATTGCAGGACAACGCGCGGCTGTCCAGCGCCGAACTGGCCGATCTGGTGGCGCTGACGGCGTCGCCCTGTTGGCGTCGCGTCAAGCGGCTGGAGGAAGAGGGCGTAATTAGCGCTTACCAGGCGCGGCTCGACTCACGCAAGCTGGGGTATGAAGTCATGGCCTTTGTGTTCATCACGCTCGATAAAAATCAGACCCAGTACATCGAGGAATTCGAGCAGGCGGTGCGGGGCATTCCGCAGATTCTGGCGTGCCACCGGGTTTCGGGACGGTACGACCATCAACTGACCGTGGTGGCCGAAGACCTTGAATCGTACGGGCTGTTTGCCGAAAAATTCATCAACGGCTTACCCAGCGTAAAAGAGGTGTACACCACGTTCGTGCTGAAGGAAGCCAAGCCGTACACCAATCCGCCGCTGCTGCCAGGCTGATTTGACGGCATGTGTGGCATGTGTGGCATGTGCAGCATGTGCGACAAGCGCGGCGCCAGGGCGTGCGGATCGTCCCGCGTTTTTACCCGTTCATCGCATGCAGTGACGGCAAGGTTCGCTCGTGCCATATAGTCAAGGCTCACCCTGTCGAGGAGTAAAACGCCATGTCGCAGCTGATCAAACTTTGCCTTGCCGTCGCCGTTACCTTCCACCCGTTCGCCGCCGGCGCGCAAGCCGCGCCGGCCACCATACCTGCCCTGAGCGCTGCGCAGATCGACGCCGCTGTCGGCCAGTACTACAAACCGAATGAGCCGGGCGCCGTCATCCTGGTGGCAAAGGATGGCAAGACGATTTTTCGCAAGGCGTACGGCCTGGCCGATGCCGCCAAGGGCACGCCAATGACGGCGGACATGCAGCTGCGCGTCGGCTCCTTCACCAAGCAGTTCACATCGACCGCCATCCTGCTGCTGGTCGACGAAGGCAAGATCAAGCTCGATGATGACATCACGCGTTATTTGCCCGACTACCCGACTAAAGGCAAACGCATCACGGTCGGGAACCTGTTGAACCACACGTCGGGCATCGTCAGTTTTACCAGCAAACCTGGCTATCTCCAGCACATGGCGGAAGACATGACAGCGGCCGCCATCATCGATACGTACAAAAACGATCCGCTCGAGTTCGAACCGGGCACGCGCTACAAATACAATAATTCGGGCTACCAGCTGCTGGGCGTGATCATCGAAAAAGTGTCAGGTCAGCCGTATGCCGATTTTCTGGAGCAGCGCATCTTCAAGCCACTCGACATGAACGACACGGCGTATGAAGGCAAGGAGCATGGCAAGGCGATCCGGGCTGCGGGCCACAGCCGCGGCGCCGACGGCTTCCGGCCAGCCGCTGCCATCAGCATGACGCAGCCATTTTCCGCCGGAGCATTGGTATCGACAGTGGACGACCTGGCGCGCTGGGACGCCGCGGTCTCGTCCGGCAAACTGCTGAAACCAGCCACCTGGCAGCGCGCCTTTGCCAAGACCACGCTGGCCGATGGCAAGCTGTCTGCTTACGGTTATGGCTGGGGACTTGGCGCAGTGCGTGGTGTGCCTACTATCGAGCACGGCGGCGGCATTAACGGCTTCAGTGCGTACGTGCTGCGGGTGCCGTCGGAACATGTCTATGTCGTCGTGCTGCGCAATACCGATGGCGGTACCGCCGACACGACGACGGTTGCCAGGGTGGCGGCAGCAACGGCCATCGGCAAGCCCTATCCGCAGCGCACTGCGGTGACGCTGGATGCCGCTGCGCTCGAGGCTTTCGCAGGCACCTATAAAATCGACGAGGCAAGCCAGCGCATTGTGCGTCGTGATGGCGACAAATTGCGCATGCAGCGTACCAATCGGCCGCCTGTGATGTTGACGCCATTTTCTGCCACCGGCTTTTTTGTGCGGGGTGAAGTGGACTGGTTCGAATTTACCCGCAACGCCACGGGCGAGCTGATCTCGCTGACGGTGCACCGCGATGACGCCGACGAGATCGATCTGCGCACCGGTGGCGCGCCGGCATCCGAAAATTAGCAGTTCGCCGCCATCGACCCGATTATTTTTGCTAAAGTCGTGGCGGTTGAAGACTACTCTTTTGGAGAATGCATGTCCCTGATGCGCTGTGTTTTGGCCGCTGCTGTTGCGGCGGTCCCCTTGTTATCCATTGCGGCGCCGGTCGATCCGGCCGCGGCCCCGCTACTCGATCGCATCTCCGCCAGCTCGATGCGCGGCAACCTGTCCTTCCTGGCCTCGGATCTGCTGGAAGGACGCGGCACGCCATCGCGCGGCCTCGATATCTCGGCCGAATACATCGCGGCACAATTTCGCCGCGCCGGCCTCGAGCCGCTCGGCGACGATGGCTATTTTCAGACCGCCGACTGGACCCTGATCGATCCGAAGCGCGACAAGAACGCAGTCAGCACGGTGCCCGTCAAAGTGCGCAACGTGGCCGGCATCCTGCGCGGTTCGGATCCGGTATTAAAGGACAGCTACATTCTCGTCACGGCCCACTACGACCATCTCGGCGTCAAGACCGGGACTGGCGATCAGATTTTCAACGGCGCCAATGACGACGGCAGCGGTACCGTCTCCGTCATTGAACTGGCGAACGCATTCGCAGCGAACGGTGTGCGGCCAAAACGCTCGATCGTCTTCATGACGGTGTTCGGCGAAGAGCACGGCCTGGTCGGCTCGCGCTACTACGGCACGCATCCACTGGTACCGATCGAGAAGACCATCGCCGGCATCAACCTCGAACAGGTCGGCCGCACCGACGACAGCGAGGGGCCGCAAAAAATGGCGTTTGCTGTCACCGGCTTCGATTTTTCGGATATCGGCATGACCTTGCGCCACGCCGGCGAAGCGACCGGCGTGACGGTCACAAAGCACGCGGTCAACAGCGACAAGTATTTTGCGCACAGCGACAATCAGGCACTGGCCGACCAGGGCATTCCGGCGCATACGGTCAGCGTGGCCTACGCATTCCCGGATTATCATAAGGCCACCGATCACTGGGACAAGATCGATTACGAGAACATGGCGGCAGTCGACCGTACCGTCGCGCTGGCGATCTGGCATATCGCGAACGATCCCAAAACGCCGCAGTGGAGCCGCGACAATCCGAAGGCGGCGAAGTATCTCAAGACGTTCACGGAACGCGGCATGAAGTAAAGTTCTGCTAGTGTGGTGCGCTCTCATTGAAGGCACCACACCATGAAAACAATCGCACAGATCCTGCAGGACGCCAAAACTATCGCCGTGGTCGGTCTGTCCGACAAGCCGGACCGCGCCAGCCACGAAGTTGCGGCGTACCTGCAGCAGCAGGGCTACCGCATCTTGCCGGTCAATCCTTCGTATGCAGGCCAGCAAATTCTCGGCGCACCCGTGTTTGCCAGCTTGCAGGACGCCGCGGCGTCGCTGGATGCCGGCGAAAAAATCGATATCGTCGACTGCTTCCGCAAACCGGACGCCATCGTGCCGATCTCCCGCGATGCGATCGCCGTGGGCGCCGGCTGCCTGTGGATGCAGCTCGACATCGAGAACGACGAAGCGGCGCAACTGGCGCGGGATGCTGGCCTGGATGTCGTCGAAAACCACTGCCTGAAAATCGAACACCGGATGCTGGCGGGGTAATAGCCAGCCTATTTGTCAGCTTGAAAACCGTCACCCCGGCGCAGACTTTGACCACCGGCTTGAAAACCGTCACCCCGGCGCAGGCCGGGGCCTATATCACCTGGCAACAACGTTTTAAAATGCATGCACCGACGACGCCGGGTATGCTCTAAAGCCAGCATGGTATGGATCCCGGCCTGCGCCGTGACGACGGCTTTAAGGCTGGCGATTGACGGTTGCAGCACACTTTGCATGCCGTCTGCGCTGACTTCTGACCACCAGCTTGAAAACCGTCACCCCGGCGCAGGCCGGGGCCTATGGCACCTGGCAACAGCGTTTTAAAACGCAGGCACCGACAACGCCAGGTATGTGTTCTAAAGCCGGCATAATATGGATCCCGGCCTGCGCCGGGACGACGGTTTTAAGGCTGGCGGTTGGCGGCTGACGGTTGCAGCGCACTTTGCATGCCGTCGATACAGCCGTTGGCACAGCAGCCGGCACAGACGCCGCTATAGCAGCCGGCACTGCGGTTGGTGCTCCAGCCGGTAGGTCAGCCCTGCGCTACAATGACGCCAAAACCACCATACCAAAGCGAGACCATGATGAAAATTCCTGCCCTGATGCTGTCCCTGTTTGCCGTTGTCGCCTCGCCGGTCTACGCGGGCGGCCAGGCTGCTGCAGCCCCCAAGGTGCAAGCTGCCACGCCAACGTCGTGCCCGGCCGTGCTGCACCAGAGTTTCAAGCGCCTGCAGGACGATGTGCCGCAGGACCTGTGCCAGTACGCCGGTAAAGTGGTGCTGGTCGTGAACACCGCCAGCTACTGCGGTTTTACCACGCAGTACCAGGGCCTGGAAGCGCTGTACGCCAAGTACGGCAGCCGCGGCCTGGTCGTGCTGGGATTCCCGTCGAATGATTTCGGCAAGCAGGAGCCAGGCAGCTCGAAAGAGATCGCCGATTTCTGTTTCAATACCTACGGCGTGAAATTCCCGATGTTTGCCAAAAGCTCGGTCAAGGGCCCGCAAGCCAATGCGCTGCACGCCACGCTGATCAAGGCGACTGGCGAAGAACCGAAATGGAATTTTGCGAAATACCTGATCGACCGGAACGGCAAGATCGTCGAGTTCTTCCCAAGTAAAGTTACGCCGGAAGACAAGGTCCTGGTCGGGAAAATCGAAAAAGCGCTGGCAATGTAAAACTTACGGCCAGGCGCGCAACGCGCTGGCCGCGACTTGCAGCAGTTTTTCCCTCGACGCGCCATCGCGCGCGAGGGTCGACATGCCCTGAACCACCGCCATCGTCATGCCCGCCAGCGCCTCGGCGTTCGTATCTGCCGGCAGTTCCTGCTCCTGTATCCCCTTTACAATCCGCGCGCGCAGCAGCGTTTCCATGTCCTGGCGGATGGCGCCCAGCGTGTGGCGGACATCGGCGGCCGCTTCCGAACAACTGATTGCCGCGCTGGCCAGCAGGCAGCCGGCCGGCGTATCGGTGCCGGTGTAGGCGGCCGCGGCGCCATCGAGCATGGTCTGCGCCGCGCCGCGCGCCGTGGGTGCCAGCGCCAGCATTGTCTCGAAGGTGACGGGACCTGAGAGATACAGGCCGACCACATCGAAAAACAGTCCCTTCTTGTCGCCGAACGCCGAGTAGATGCTCGATGGCGGGACGCCGAGTGCGCTGGTCAGATCGTTGAGGGACGTGGCCTCGTAGCCATGCTCCCAAAATAGCAGCATGGCCTTGCGCAGCGCAGCATCGCGGTCAAACGACAGCGGGCGGCCTTTCTTTCGGGGTGCCATCGGATTTATATTTGGAGCGTTCACTAGGAAATATCTTGTGCTGATTGGCTGGTCGGGCTATGATTTTCCTATCAATCACTCGGAAAGTAAAGCCATGCCCCTCCATGACTATCGCACCCTGGGCCGCTCGGGCCTGGCGGTCAGCCCGTTTGGCCTCGGCACGATGACCTTCGGCACCGCGCGCTGGGGCTCGGACGCGGATGGTTCGCGCGCTGTGTTCGACGCATATGTTGCAGCTGGCGGCAATTTCATCGACACAGCCGACGTGTATGCGGGCGGGCGCAGCGAAGAAATGGTGGGAACGTTCATCAGCGAGGCCGGCTTGCGCGACAGCCTGGTGCTGGCCACCAAGGCCGGCTTCGGGACGGGGCAGGGTCCGCACGCTGGCGGCAACGGCGCCAAACACATTCGCGCGGCACTTGAAAACTCGCTGCGGCGCTTGCGCACCGACTACATCGATCTGTACTGGGTCCACGTATGGGATGGCGTGACGCCCGCGGAGGAACTGCTCGAGACCATGGCGACGCTGGTCCGCGCCGGCAAAATTCGCTACTGGGGCATGTCGAATTCTCCGGCCTGGTACATCGCCAAAGTGGCCACGCTGGCGCAGGTGCGCGCCCTGCCGGGACCCATCGCCCTGCAGTATTTTTATTCGCTGGCCAACCGCGAGATCGAGCATGAACACGTGCCGCTGGCGGCGGAATTCGGCATGGGCATCGTGCCCTGGTCGCCGCTGGCGTACGGCCTGTTGAGTGGCAAATACGATCGTGCGACGGTGGAGGCGGCAGCGCCGCGCGCCGGTGGTTTGCCGCGCGATGCTGCCGTGGTGGGCGAACAACGACCTGCTGACGACAAGCGCCTCGATGGCGCCAATCCGTTTGGCGATTCGCTGTTCACGGAGCGTAACTGGCAGCTGCTCGACGCGCTGAAGGCGGTGGCACAAGATGCGGGACACAGTCCGGCGAGTGTCGCTTACGCCTGGCTCAATGCGCGCCCTGGCGTGGCGTCGACGCTGCTGGGTGTCAGCTGGGTGGGGCAATTGGCGGAAAATATCGCCGCCCTCGATATTGTGCTGGCGCCTGCACAGCGGGCCGCGCTCGACGCGGCCAGCGCATCGGAGCAGGGCATGATGTACAGCCTGTTCACACCCGGAATGCGCCAGCACGCGGTATTTGGCGGCAGTACCGTGCGCGGCTGGGACGAGTAATTACAGGGACGCGCGCAGCGGTCCGCGCAGCGCGTTGCAGACGACAAGCTCGTCGGCTTGTTCCAGCATCGCGCGCGTGATGATTTTTTCACTGGCGTTCCATGCCGGCGCGGCCAGCAGTACCGCGCGCATCACGCCGGGCAGCACGCCGCACGATAACGGCGGCGTGTACCAGTGTTCGTCGATGCGGACAAACACATTGCTGCGTCCTCCTTCGGTCAATTCTCCACGCTCGTTGAAGAACAACGCGTCGAAGGCGCCTTGTGCTTCGGCGGCGCGCCAGGCGTCATCGTAGACGCTGCGGACACTGGTTTTATGCTTTAAAAAGAGATCGTTCGAATCGGTGGTTACGGGCGCGATCAACACGCGTACCGGTTCGTGCAGCGGCGTGACAGGCGCCCACTGGATGGTCCACGCGCCCTTGCTGCCCAGCGCCAGGCGCACGCGGTAGCGCTGGCCGGCGGCAAGCTTGACCAGCGTTTGCGCGAGCAGCGCGCGCGCCTGGTCGATATCGCAGGGGACGCCAAAATATGCCGCGGAATTTCCAAGGCGCGCCAGGTGTAGCGCCAGGTGGCGATAGCCGTCTTCGCTGTCGGCGTGCAGCGTTTCGAACAGGTCGAATTCGTTGGGAAGGCTGGACAGAAAGCGCGCCTTCAGTGTGCACTCGTCAAATTCCGACGCGGCTTCGCTGTCGTACACGATGCCGGCGCCGACGCCCAGTTCACCGCGCCGCACGCCGTTTTCCAGTGGCTGCAGCGCCAGCGTGCGGATCGGCACGGCCAGGCAAAAGTCGCCCAGCGCCTGGCCGGGCGGGGCCGGATCGCACCAGCCGATGGCGCCGGTGTAAATGCCGCGCGGCGCCGATTCGATGGTGCTGATGATTTCCATCGTGCGACGCTTGGGTGCGCCGGTGATCGAGCCGCATGGGTACAGGGCGCCGAACAACGTGGCCAGCGTGACGTCCGGGGCGATCTGCGCGGTGACTGTCGTCGTCATCTGCAGCACGGCGCCGAAGCGCTGCACGTCGAACAGCTTCGGTACCGCCACGCTGCCGGTCTGCGCGATGCGGCCCAGGTCATTTCTGAGCAGGTCGACGATCATCAGATTTTCGGCGCGGTTTTTCGGGTCGGCGGCAAGGGCCGTTGACCGGCGCGCATCTTCCCCGGCGTCACCGCTGGCCGGCGCGGTGCCTTTCATTGGCCGCGCCGTCAGCGTGGTGCCATCGAGGCGTACGAACAGCTCGGGAGAAAAAGACAGCACGGCGCCGCCATCGGGCAGGCCGATCAATGCGCCATACGGCACCGGCTGGCGCGCGCGCAGGCGTGCGTACAGCGCGAACACGGAGCCGAAGGCGTCGAAACGCAAACGGTATGTATAGTTAACCTGGTAGGTGTCGCCTGCCGCGATGAGGGCGCGGATGGTGTCGATGGAACGCGTGAATTCTGCCTCGTCGACACTGGCGCGCAGGCCGGCAATACCGGCTGGCGCTTGGTCGGTCGTGCGCGTGTCCAGCCACGCTTGCACGCCGGCCGCGTCGAGCCGCGTGCAAGCGTCAAACAGCAGCACTTGCGCCAGCGGCACATCCGGCAAGCGCGCAGGGATGTCCATCAATTGCGCGCCGAGTTCGTACGTCAACACCGGCACCGCATACAGGCCGCGTTGCAGCGCGGCCTGCATTTCCTGCAACAGCGCGGGCCAGCCTGTGGCGTCCGCACACAGCAGTGTGCCCGCGTGGCTGCTGTACAACCGCGAAAGGCCGCTGCCCGATTCTTCCAGAAGCGCGAAAACGTCGTGCGACGGCATCATGCCAGCAACAGCAACAGCGCCAGTTGCTGGGCGCTGCCGTCTACCGGGTGGTGTTTAAAACCGGACTTGGCGTAGCGGTGCCAGCGTCCGGTGACGTAGCTGGCCATCAGGTTGGCACGCTCGGCCACGTCGGTTTCCACGCCGTGACCTTGTGTAACGGCCAGGCGCAGCGACTGCTTCAGTGCCAGCTCGATGCGGTCGTAAAAGCCATTCATGCGCGCTTGCAGGCGTTCGTCTTCATTGACCAGCGCGTCGCCGATCAGTACGCGCGTCATGCCGGGATTAGCCGCGGCAAAGGCCAGCAGCATCTGCAAGGTGGCGTGGGTTTGATGCATCCCGTTTTCTTCGCGCTCGGCGATCTGATTGATCAGGCCGAACACGCTCGACTCGATAAAATCGATGAGGCCTTCGAACATCTGCGCCTTGCTGGCGAAGTGGCGGTACAGCGCCGCTTCGGACACGTCGAGCCGCTTGGCCAGTGCCGCCGTGGTGATTTTTTCACCACGCGGCTGCTCCAGCATCGCTGCCAGGGCTTCGAGAATTTGCTGCTTGCGCTGGCCCGGCCTGGTGCTTGCCATGGAGTGGAGTGGTGAAGTTAGGAGACTGCGCCGAGAGCGCGCAGGCGGGTGCCAAGCTGGCGCACCGATTTTACTTTGACATCGACATAGCCGGGGCGTTTTACCACGCGGCCGGCACGCAGGTACTGTGTGATCCACACGGTGCGCACGCCGAGGCGTTTCGCGCCCCGTAGATTTTCCAGTGTGTCTTCCACCAGAATGCAGCGACGCGGATCGGCGCGGTGTTTGCGCAACAGGCGGCGCAGCATCAGCGTCGATGGTTTTGGACGCAGCTGGCGGTGCACATGCATGTCTTCGATGGCGATGTGGTGATCGAAATGGCGCGCCAGGCGCAGGTGGTGCATCACATCCGTCGAGTAGCGCGTCGGCGCATTCGTCAGCAAAATTTTACGGCCGGGCAGGCGGCGCAGCAGGCGACCCAAGCCGCGGTCGAACCGCATCATGCCGCGCAGGTCGGACATGGCATGGGTCTCGTGCAGGAAGTGGGCCGGCAGCACCGCATGGTGACGCATCATGCCGAGCAGCGTGGCGCCGTAACGCTTCCAGTACAGCAGGCGCGCGGCGTCGACCGCGTCCTTCGTGGCGGGCATGCCGCCGGCAGCCAGGATGCGCGCGATATACACATTCATGTTCGCGCTGATCGCCGGAAAAATCGCGTGCGAGGCGTCGTGCAGGGTGTTGTCGAGATCGAACAGCCACAGGGGAGAGGAGGACTTGGACACGGAATTACCACAGTAGTGCATCCGCAGCGGCGGATGTGACGCGAGATTATAGAAGGCTTTGGCGCGGTGCCGCTATCATGTGTCCACCACCACCTATGCGGAACCCCGATGCGCCACCAAAAATTCGTCTGGATGACTTGCCTGCTCTGGCTCATGTGCGTATCCGCCCAGGCAGTCGAACGCGGCGCGCTGTTCAAAGTCACCGAGGTAAAGGGCGGACATACCCAGTACCTGTTCGGCACCATGCACGTGGGCCTGCCGGAGTTTTATCCGCTCGAGCCCCGCATCGTTGACGCGGTCAGGAATGCGCCCACGCTGGCGCTGGAAATCGACCCGGCCGAGCCACCGGAGGCGATGGCAAAGGCGATGCTGCGCCAGGGGATGGTGGTTCCATCCGGTGCCGGCTACGAGAAAATGGCGCCGGCGGAGCGCGCAAAACTGGATGCGGCGCTGACGCTGGCCGGCGTCGACATGGCGACGGCAAACGTGCTCAATCCAGCCATGCTGGCGGCGCTGATTTCGCTGTCGCAATACCAGAAGCTGGGCTATCAAGCCGAATTGTCGGCTGACGCCTGGCTGGCGCAACTGGCACGACAAGGCAACACCCGGGTGGTGGCGCTGGAAACCGTGGAGGGTCAACTGGGCGAATTTAACAAGCTGAGCAAAACCGACCAGTGGAACTTCCTCGATGAAAGCCTGGATAACCTGGCCTCGGGCGAAGAGCTGAAAGAAGCCCGCGGCCTGGTCGAGGCATGGGGCCGCGCCGACCGCGTCGCGCTTGATGCGCTGGCCGAACAGGCGGAACAGGACACCAGCGTGTCCGGCAAATTCATGCGCGAGGTACTGCTGGACGGACGCAATGGTGCACTGGCCGACAAGCTGGCAGCGCTGCTGAAGCGGCAAGATAAAACGGTGGCGGCGATTGGATTGCTGCATCTGCTGGGGAAACGCGGCGTGCCGGCGTTATTGCAGGCGAAAGGGTACCGGGTCGAGCGGGTGTATTGAAACGACTGATGTAAAACGACGGAGGTCAAACGGGGGGAGGGTGCTGCGGAGATGGTGCCCTTTACGTGGATTGAACACGTGGCCTCTCCCTTACCAAGGGAGTGCTCTACCACTGAGCTAAAAGGGCTTTCTGGTGGGGGGCATCGCAAACCTGCTGCGCATTGCACAGACGGTCTGCGATGCTCGCTGTACGTTCGTACAGCTGCGCTTCTCGACCGCCTGTGCTGCTGCTCGCGACGGTTTTCGATGCGCCCTGATGCTTTTACTGCGGTTGATGCTTTTACTGCGTCTTTGAATCTTTTTTTTAGTGCGACCGGATCATAGTGCCAAATGCCTGTTCGGTCAAGACTTCGAGCAGCAAGGAGTGCTCGATGCGGCCGTCGATGATGTGCACTGTGTTGACGCCGGATTTGGCGGCGTCGAGGGCTGACGAAATCTTTGGCAGCATGCCGCCGGAGATCGTGCCATCGGCGAACATCTCGTCGATTTCGCGGGCCGACAAGTCAGTGACCAGATTGCCGGCTTTGTCTTGCACGCCAGCGATATTGGTCATCATGATCAGCTTTTCAGCCTTCAGGATTTCTGCAATTTTACCGGCCACGACATCGGCGTTGATGTTGTAGGCTTGCCCGTCCTGGCCGAAACCGATTGGCGAAATGATCGGGATAAAGGCGTCGTCCTGCAGCGCCTTGACGACTGCCGGGTTGATGGCTTCGATCTCGCCGACAAAGCCGATGTCGAGGAATTCGCCTGGCTTTTCCTTGTCCGGCATCGCCATCTTGCGCGCGCGGATCAGGCCGCCATCCTTGCCGGTGAGGCCCACTGCCTGGCCGCCGTAATGGTTGATCAGCATGACGATATCCTGCTGCACTTCGCCGCCCAGCACCCACTCGACCACTTCCATGGTCTCTTCGTCGGTGATGCGCATGCCTTGCACGAAGGTGCCCTGCTTGCCAATTTTCTTCAGTGCGTTATCGATCTGCGGACCGCCGCCGTGCACCACGACAGGGTTCATGCCGACCAGTTTCAGCAAGATGACATCGCGCGCGAAGCCGTGCTTCAGGCGCTCGTCGGTCATGGCGTTGCCGCCGTATTTGATGACGATGGTTTTGCCGTGGAAATTGCGAATATACGGCAGCGCCTCGGCCAGGATTTGCGCTTTGATCTGCGGCGACACGGACGCCAGATCGTCGATCTGGTCGCCTGCGCGGTTCATTGGAGAAGTCATGAATCATCCGGAAAAGAATTTTGCGAGATTTTACGGCAACCTGGCCTAGCCTGTGCGCATTATATGGCCGGCTTGTTGAATTTTACGGTTTGTTACGCTAAGGTTAAGGCGACATGACACTTCCTTACCCCTTCCCATGAGCCTGTGCACCCGCTGCGGCGCCAGCTTTGCCTGCGCGATGGCCGACAACACCGACACCACTGGCAGCGCTTGCTGGTGCACCACGCTCCCCGCAGCGGTACCCGTCCCGCTTCCCGCAGAAGCCACCGGCTGCTGGTGCCGCGCCTGCCTCGAAGCGCACATCGCCGAACTTTCGCGCCCGAACGTTGATGCTCAAAATCCATTACCCATTAAATAGGGTCAGAGTCGAATTAACGGATAATTTTGTGAAAAATTAGCTGCGAATTTAACAAAATTACTAAACAATTTGACTCTGACCCCAATTGTTGGGTAAGAGCTTTGCGGCATTATTGGCGGTCGGCCTGGGTACGGAAGAAACGCATCATTTCGCGGCTGGCGTCAGGGCCCTTGCCATCGGTGTAGCTGCCGCGGGCGTTGCCGCCGGACCAGGCGTGGCCGGCACCGTGAATCAGCCACTGTTCCGCTTGGGGCGAGCCGTCCGGGCGCTGGTGCAGCGTGCGCGTGTAGGCGTGGCCATCCGGGACGCGGCCCGGCTCGACGATAATTTCCTTGGCAACATGGCGCACACCCTGAGCAATGAGCTCGTCGCCATTGGCCGGGTGGACTGTCGTGTCCTTGTCGCCGTGAAAAACGATGATCGGAATGGTGCGGCCTTTTTCATTGCTGCGGCCGATATTGCCTTTCATGGCCGCCAGCGCCGATGGCAAGTCGTGCGCCGAACCGTATGGCAGGCCCGAGTGGACCCCTACCGCTGCATACAGTTCCGGATACAGCGTGCCCATGATGGTGGCCATGGCGCCGCCCGCCGACAGGCCAGCCACATACACCTGGGACGGATCGATATTGTGCTCGGCCATGACGGCGCGCGTCATGCCGGCAATCAGCGACGGTTCGCCCTGGTCGCGCGCCTGGTCATTGGCGCTGAACCAGTTCCAGCAGCGCGACGCATTGGCCTGCTGCGACTGGGCCGGATACAGCACCAGGCACTGCATCTCTTCGGCAAGCACATTCATTTGCGTGCCGCGCGCAAAATCGTCCGGATCTTGCGTGCAGCCGTGCAGCATGACGACCAACGGCACTGCGTCGCCTGTACACGTGCTCGGCACGTACAGCTTGTACTGGCGGCTGCCGGCGCCATTGCTGAAGCTGCCATCCGTGAAAGTGCCGGGCAGGGCCTCAACCGGTCCGGCACTGGCGCCGCTGCCGCCGGGCATCTGGAAATTCGGCATCGAAAAGACGTTGCGTCCCGATTCGCTCATGCGGTCGAGGTTGGCCAGCATTTCTGGCACGAATTGCTCGAACATTTTTGCGTGATCGAACAGCGGCGCGGTGGCCGGCTGTTCTTCCGCCTGAGTCTGAGTCTGAGTCTGAGCTTGCGCTTGAGCCTGACCCTGAGGCGCAGCCCCGGACCCCGTCTGCGTCGGCGGTGCATTGATATCGCGCATTGCTGGCGCGGGTGCCGCCTGCGGTGCCTGAGCTGCCGGATTGTGCGCCGCTGCTGCCGAAACACTGTTTTGCAGCACTTTCTGCAAGGCCGCAGTCGCGGCCATCGGACCGCTGCCCATCAGCGCGCGGGTAGCGGCGCGCATTTGCGCAAACATTTTAGGTTGCAGTTTCATGGTGATTCCTTGTGTATTTCTTGTGAAGTAGAGCCGGCTAAATGATGCGGCCCGCCAATGCTGTTTTAATGGCGGCGCTGGCGTGGAGCGCGCCCAGCACGAAGATGGATTCGATGGTGGCCAGCGCCAGGTCGACGCTGACGTCGGTGGCAATGCTGGCCATGCCCAGTACCTGAATTTGCAGGCGCTCGCCGGCAGCCTGCGCCGCCTCGAGGTCCTTGCGTGAAAAATGATGCAAGCCCAACACCAGGCTCTTGCGGGCAACGGTCTGGCGCACGACGTCGGCGTGCGTATTCAACTGATTGCGGATGGCCGTGCGGATCAGGTCAGTCCGGTTGGCATAAAAGCCCTCACTGACCAGCAAATCGATCTGACCCAGGTCGATCATGCCCAGGTTAATCGTGATTTTTTCCGAATCGGCCAGCCGCGGTTTCAGTTCTGTAGTTTCCATTTTGCCCACAATTGTCTCCTCAATTTTTGCTTACACCATCCTTACACCATCCAGGTGGATGGTTTACTGTACCCGACTGAGTTTTCAGGTCAAGCACAATTCAATTGAATACGGTAATCTCGCGGCCATGAATCCAAGCTTCCAGCCAGGCATGCGCTTCGAGTGGCGCTACACCGTACCGGCGCGCGCCACTGTTCCGCAGCTCTATCACGACACCCATTTTTGCCACGATATGCCCGATGTGCTCGCCACTGGCTACCTGGTCGGCATCATGGAGCTCGCCTGCCTGAACGGCATGCGCGACTATCTCGACTGGCCGCGCGAACAAAGCCTGGGCACCATGGTCAATTTTCAACATCTGGCGCCGACGCCGCCCGGCATGGACATCCACGTCAAGGTGGAAGTGCTTGAAGTCGACGGTCGGCGCGTGCTGTTCGGCGTCGAAGCATGGGATGCGTGCGACAAAGTCTGCAGCGGTACGCACGAACGCCACGTGATCGATGCGTCGCGTTTTAACGACAAACTGGCGCAGAAAGCCGCGCGGGTGCCGACATGATTGCCGAAGACACAACGCCCGTCCCATCGCCCTGCATCAGCTTGTGCGAGATGGCGCCCGACACCGGCCTGTGCCGCGGCTGTCTGCGCACCATCGACGAAATCATTGCGTGGGGAACTGCCGACGACAACTCTAAACGCGCCATCTGGCAAGAAATTCACCGCCGCGAAGCCACCCTCGGATTCGACTGATGGGGATGACAGTGTTCGAGCGCGGTTGGTTGTCATCCAACAACATCCTGTTCGACGGCCCCGAAGGTACCGCGCTGGTCGATAGCGGTTACGTGACCCACGCCCCGCACACGCTGGCGCTGGTACGCCATGCATTGAACCAGCGCCCGCTCGACCGTTTAATCAACACCCATCTGCATTCCGACCACTGTGGCGGCAATGCACTGTTGCAAGCGCACTACGCCTGCCACACTGCCATTCCTGCGGCAGAAGCCAATAAAGTGCGCACCTGGGACGAGGACGCGCTCAGCTTTCGAGCCACTGGCCAGCAGTGCGATCGTTTTACCGTCGATGCAGTCCTGCATCCTGGCGACACGCTTTCGCTGGGCGGCGTACCGTGGCAGGTGCACGCCGCGCCCGGCCACGACAACCATGCGGTGCTGCTGTTTTGCCCCGGCGACGGGACACTGATCGCTGGCGATGCATTGTGGGAAAACGGTTTTGGGGTGATCTTTCCAGAACTGGAAGGGGGATCGGGTTTCGACGAACAGGCCGCCACACTCGACCTGATCGCGCAATTAAAACCGCAACGCGTGATCCCGGGCCACGGTGCGCCCTTTGCCGACGTTGCCAATGCCCTCGCGCGCGCGCGTTCGCGCCTGGAATATTTGTCGGCCGACCCACGGCGCAATGCTGAAAACGCCGTCAAGGTGCTGCTGAAATTCCTCCTGCTGGCGCATCAGAAAATCGCACTGGCCGATGTGCCCGCCTTTCTGGCCGCCATCCCGCTGATAAGTACCTGCGCGCGCCAGTTGACAACTTCCGCAGAGGAACTGGCGCCCTGGGCCATCGCCGCACTGACCCGTGCCGGCGCCGCCCGGAGCACCGATGGCTGGCTGATGAATGCGTAATTAGAATTTAAAATCTAGCACGATCGTTCTTTTTTGACCTTATAATCGGCTCGCTGGCCCGATCAATCCGTCTGAAAGCCCACCATGGCGCTGCCTCTTGCATTGCAAAATCTGTCTCTTCCCGTGATCGCTTCGCCGATGTTCATTGCCAGCGGCCCTGCGCTGGTCGCGGCGCAATGCAAGGCCGGCATCGTCGGTTCGTTTCCTGCCCTGAACGCCCGTCCGGCCGAGCTGCTCGACACGTGGCTGACCGATCTGCAGGCCGAACTGGACGCCTACCGCGCCGCCAATCCGGGCGCCAAAGTCGGGCCGATTGCCGTCAACCAGATCGTGCACCAGTCGAACGATCGTCTCGCCCATGACGTCGAGATGTGCGTCAAGCACCGCGTGCCGATCATCATTTCGTCGCTGCGCGCGCCGCCAAAAGAGATGATGGACGCCATCCACAGCTACGGCGGCATCGTGCTGCACGACGTCATCTCGATCCGCCATGCCCACAAAGCGCTGGAAGCCGGCGTCGATGGGTTGATTTTGGTGGCAGCTGGCGCTGGTGGTCACGCCGGTGCACTGTCCCCATTCGCGCTGGTCGGCGAAGTGCGCAAATTTTTCAGCGGACCCGTGGCGCTGTCCGGGGCGATTGCCAGCGGCGACGCCATCCTGGCCGCGCAGGCGATGGGCGCCGACTTCGCCTACATCGGCTCGCGCTGGCTGGCCACGCGCGAATCGAACGTCAGCGACGACTACCGCAACGCCATCGTCGATTCAAGCGCGGCCGATGTCGTCTACACCAACCTGTTCACTGGCGTGCACGGTAACTACCTGAAAAAATCCATCGTCAACGCCGGCCTCGACCCGGACGCGCTGCCGGAATCGGACAAGAGCAAAATGAGCTTCGGGTCGGGCAGCGCCAAGGCGTGGCGCGATATCTGGGGCGCAGGGCAGGGCGTCGGCCTGATGGACGATGTACCGACGGTGGCCGAGATGGTGGCGCGCCTGACGGCCGAATACAACGCTGCGCGCGCGCGCCTGGCGTTGTAATTTTCAGGCTGCGCTGACGCCCAATTCCGCCTGCAGCTTGCGCGTGAGTTTGGCAAACACCAGTGCGTAGGAACGCCGCAGCAGTGCGGCGGCTTCGGCGTCGCTCAATCCGGCTTCTGCTTGCACCTGCACCCACCTCGCCCGCGCCAGGTACGGCGCCGGAATAATGCCGGGCCGGTCCGTCAATTCCAGAAAGCGTTCGTCTTCCACCTTGAAACTGATCGCCTGGGCGGTAGCGTCGTTGCTGATCACGGCGAACATTTTGGCGCCCACCGAAAACACCAGGTCGTTACCCCATTTGATATCTTCCATGGCGCCGGGAAAACTGCGGCAGAGTTGTTTGGCAGCGTGCATGTCCATCTGGTCAGTTCCAGTCGTGGGTGAGAGGCCATTGTGCCGCATTGCGGCGTATCATTGAGCCCTGACTCAATTCACGCCATCCACATGACCACCTCTGATTTCAACGCCGTCCGCGCCGATCGCCTGACCCGCCTGCGCGCCGCAATGGCGCAGCACCATGTCGATGCCGTCATCGTGCCATCGGCCGATCCGCACCTGTCCGAATATTTGCCTGGCCGCTGGCAAGGGCGCGAGTGGCTGTCCGGCTTTACCGGTTCGGTCGGCACGCTGGTCGTGACAAGCGACACGGCCGGCGTCTGGACCGACGGCCGCTATTACACGCAGGCCGAAACCGAGCTCGCGGGCACCGCCATCGCCCTGATGAAAATCCCGTCCGCCGCCAGCCTGCTGCATATCGACTGGTTGTCGAATAACCTGCAGCCCGGCCAGACCGTCGCAGTCGATGCACGCGTGCTGGGTCTGGCCACCGCGCGCCTGCTGGCCGACGCCATGGCAGCACGCAGCATCAAGCTGCTGACCGATATCGATTTGCTCGACGACGTCTGGACGGATCGTCCCGCGCTACCCGCCGCGCCGGTCTTCGAACACGTGGCGCCGCACGCCACCACCGCGCGCAGCCTGCGCCTGCGTGAAACGCGCGCCGCGATCGTCAAGGCGGGCGCCGATGCGCACTTCATTTCGACCCTCGACGACATCGCCTGGCTGTTCAACCTGCGCGGCGCCGACGTCAATTTCAACCCGGTGTTTCTGGCGCACGCGCTGATCACTGCCGACGGCGCGACGCTGTTTGTCGGCGCCGGCAAAGTCGCCGACGACCTGCAGGAAATTTTGCGGGCCGATGGCGTCACGCTCGCACCATATGACGATGCCGCCGACGCGTTGAAAAATCTGGCCGACGGCAGCACGCTGCTGCTCGACCCGCGCCGCGTCACTGCCGGCATGCGCGGAGCCGTAGCCCACGGTGTGCGTATCGTCGAAGCGATCAACCCCACCACGTTTTTCAAGTCGCGCAAAAGCGCCGACGAAGCGGCTCACGTGCGCGCCGCGATGGAGCAGGATGGCGCCGCGCTGTGCGAATTTTATGCCGCGCTCGAAGCCACGCTGGCCGACCCGCAGCGCGCGCCGCTTACTGAAGTCGACATCGACCTGCGCATCACCGCCGCACGCGCGCGCCGCCCCGGTTTTGTCAGCGCCAGCTTCAGCACCATTGCCGGCTTCAATGCCAACGGCGCCATCATGCATTACCGCGCGGCCGAAGCGTCGTGCGCCACCATCGCCGGCGACGGTTTGCTGCTGATCGATTCGGGCGGCCAGTATGTGGGCGGCACCACCGACATCACGCGCGTGGTCCCGATCGGCACGCCATCGACTGAACAACAGCGCGACTTCACACTGGTGCTGAAAGGGTTGATTGCTTTATCCAGCACCCAGTTCCCGCGCGCGACGCGCTCGCCGCTGCTCGACGCAATCGCCCGCGCGCCAATCTGGGCGGGCGGTAGCGATTATGGCCATGGCACCGGCCACGGCGTCGGTTACTTTTTGAATGTTCACGAAGGTCCGCAATCGATCTCGCCGACCACCATGCCGGAGCCGCATACGGCCATGGAGCCAGGCATGATCACGTCGATCGAACCGGGCATCTACAAGCCGGGCCGGCACGGCATCCGCATCGAAAACCTGGTCTACAACGTCATCGCCGACGTTACCGAATTCGGCGAATTCCTGCGCTTTGAAACGCTGACCTTGTGCCCGATCGATGCGCGCTGCCTCGAGCGTTCGCTGATGACGGACGCAGACATCGCCTGGTTCAACGATTATCACGCCACCGTGCGTGCGCGCCTGTCCCACCTGGTGGATGGCGCCGCCCGCGACTGGCTCCTGTTACGTACGGAGGCAATCTGATGGCCAGCTTTCGCTCCACCCGCGCCAGTTCCGCTGTCGACCGTCTGAAACGCCGCACGGGCAACGCCGGCTGGTCGATGTCGATCACGGGCGAAGGCCATTTTTTCATCAGCGAGAAACCAGGTGAGCCGCCGTTGACGGCGCCACTCGAACTCGACGATTTCGTTGCGTTCGTCAATAAGCTTGGGCCGCAGGAGTCGCGCCGCATGACCAAAAGCGACATCGCTTTTGAAAAGCAGCTCGTGAAAAAACCTCCCGCCAAATAGGCGACCATGCCCAACTTCGCACTTCTGTCGGGTTATTGGTCGGCCAGTGAAATTGCCACCAACGGCCTGATTTTATTGAACCTGCTGGGCGCGCTGCTGCTGGGCATGGTGGTCGGTTACGAACGCTCGTTCCGGGGCCGCGCGGCGGGCATGCGCACGTATGGCCTGGTGTGCATGGCGTCGGCCGCGCTGGTCATCGTGGCCGGCTATCCGGGCTTCTGGTACGGCGGCCACGGCGCCACGATGGCGTCGGTCGACCCTACCCGCGTGATTCAGGGCGTGGTCACCGGTATCGGTTTTCTGGGCGCTGGCGTCATCATGCGCGAAGGTTTCAATATTTCGGGGCTGACCACCGCCGCGTCGATCTGGACGTCGTCGGTGATCGGCATTTTGATAGGCGTCGGCTTTTATCTGTCGGCGATCGGCCTCGCGTTCTTTTCGTCGATGATCATGATTTACATGAGCCGCATCGAGGACCTGCTGCCGTCGCGCCACGCAATTGCCATCATGCTGCGCTTCAAACCGGGCTTTTATCCGCGTGAAGAAACGCTGCGCCGGCTGGCGCTGGAGCGTGGCTACCGCATCGCTGGCGGCACGCTTGCCATCGGCTCGGCCGATGGTCGCCAGGAGTGGCGCTTCGTGGCGTTGGCGCTGTCCACCCACAGCGGCGCTGCGCTGTCGGCGATGGCGCAGGAACTGGCTGTCTTCGAAGGCATCGACAGCTATCAACTGTCGCACGCCCGCAATTAACCAAGGAAACCATGCAGCCCAACGACGTTCTCGATTTCTGGTTCAATCAGCCACCGGCACACTGGTTTCGCAAAAATGCCGGCTTCGATGCCGAGATTCGCACGCGCTTCGGCGCCACCATCGAGGTCGCCCTCGCTGGCGGCTTGCGGGCATGGGACGAGGAGGGGCCGACTGGCATTTTGGCGCGCATCCTCGTGCTCGACCAGTTCACCCGCAACGCCTGGCGCGATACGCCGACAGCATTTACCGGCGATGCGCAGGCTTTGACCGCGGCGCGGGGACTCGTCGCCAGCGGTGCACATCTGACACTGGCGGCGCAACAGCGCTCGTTTGCGTACATGCCGTTCGAGCACGCCGAAGACCTGGCCATGCAGCAGCAGGCAATCGACCTGTTCACAGAACTCGCAGCAGAAGACGCCAGCTTCAGCGACTCGCTCGACTACGCCAGACGCCACCGCGACGTGATTGCGCGCTTCGGCCGCTTCCCGCACCGGAACGCCATTCTTGGCCGCGCATCGACGCCTGACGAAGCCGCATTTTTGACGCAACCCGGCTCCGGCTTCTGACGATGACACCCACGCTGAATATTGTCGGCGCCGGCCATGTCGGCCGCGTGCTCGGTCGCGTGTTCAGCGGCGCTTTTCACGTCCAGGATGTGCTGACCCGGTCACTCGCCAGCGCACAGGACGCCATTACCTTCATGCAGGCCGGTACGCCAGTGCGCGATGCTGCCGCACTGCGCCGCGCCGACATCTGGATGCTGGCCGTCGGTGACGACCAGATTGCGCCCGTGTGTGCGCAGCTGGCGGCCACCGGCCTGTTGCAAGGCGCAGTCGTGTTTCACTGCAGCGGTGCGAAATCGTCGGCCGCGCTGGACACCGCGCGCCAGGCCGGTGCACTGGTGGCCAGCGTCCATCCGGTTCGCAGCTTTGCCGATCCGGCCGCAGTGGCGCAGGATTTCGCCGGCACGTTTTGCGGCGTCGAGGGGGATGCCGGCGCGCTGGCGCAACTGGCACCGGCACTGGCGGCAATCGGTGCGCGGATGGTCGTCATCGATGCCAGTGCCAAGACGGTGTATCACGCCGCCGCAGTGTTCGCGTCCAACTACCTGGTGACGATTATCGATGCTGCGCTGCGCGCCTATCAGGCTGCCGGCATCCCGCCGGACGTGGCGCGCGAACTGGCGCGGCCGTTGGCCACAGAGACGCTGGCGAATGTATTCCGGCTCGGGCCGGAGGCAGCGCTCAGTGGCCCGATTGTGCGCGGCGACCTGCAAACGGTGGCGCGCCAGCAGCAGGCCATCGATGGCTGGGACAAGCCCACCGGCGCCCTGTATGCTGCGCTGGTCGACGCCACCACCACGCTGGCGCAGCGCAAACATTTAACTCACTGATGGGATTTGATATGTACCTGACCGCCTGGACCACGCTGGCTATTCTCGCCGTTTATTTCTGGACGTTCGCCATGGCCGGCCGCGCGCGCGACACTTACAAGGTGAGCGCACCGTCGATGGATGGCCCGCTGGGGTTCCAGTCGGCGCAACGCGTGCAGGCCAACACGCTCGAACAACTGCCGCTGGTGCTCGCGCCACTGTGGATGTGCACGATGTTCATGGGTGAAAAATATGCGGTTGCCGGCGGCGTAGTCTGGTGCATCGGCCGCATTTTGTACGCGCTCGGTTATTACAAGGACCCGGCCAAACGCGAAGCAGGTTTTGTCATCGGGGGGATGGCGTGTTTGTTTTTGATCGGTGCAACAGTGTGGGGGCTGGCGTTCCGCTAACCCATTCCCGCGAAGGCGGGAAACCATAGCACGCATGCTTTAGTGATAACGCGTATTTTTTCACTAGCGCTCATGTGCTATGGATCCCCGCCTCCGCGGGGAGTGCTTTACTTCAACGCGATCGCCACATCCACCAATCCAACAACGCCCGTACCTACGGCCGATGTGGCCGCGTTACCGGTCAACAGCACCGCCGCACCAGTTGTCAGGTCGATGCGGTACAGCGTGCTTGGGCCGGTCGCCGTGCTGCGCAGCGCAGCCAGCACGAGGCCATTTGCGCCACCGGCAATATCGACGCCGACATCTCCCACCACCGCCACGCCGAGCGCGCCGACATTGACCAGCGTGCCGTCGTTGGGCGGATTTTGCAGTGCCAGGCTGGCGCTGGTGAGGTCGATGTCATACAAGCTTGTGGTCGTCGTGCCGGCATAGCTGTTGGTGTACGCGGCAGCGGAAACCACTGGGGCGGAACCCGCACGGTTGATGGCGCCGTCAGTGGTCGCGGCGCCCGTGTCGACATTGATGCGCAGGCTCTGGCCAGTGTTCCCGATCACGCGCAGGCGGTCGGCCACCGGGTTGAAGTCGACTGCGAAGCTGGTGCCTGCAATTGCCGTGTACGGCGCCGTGGCATCGGCGGCATCGGCTGCCAGCGTGGCTTTCACGGTGGCGGCACCGGTGGCCGGATTGATCGTCACGATGCGCCCAAGCGACGAAATCCCGTACAGCAGGCCGTCTTTCGGACGCACATCGAAGCCAAGCAGCCGTTCGCCGCTGTTCAGGCCAGTAACGGCGACATTGGCGTCCAGCGTATTTGGCGTGCTGACTTTGAAGGTGACGATGCGGGCGTCGTCGGTCAGGCCGTACGCCAACGGTGCGGCTGGCGTGCGCAGTGCGAGGCCGCGCGCATCTTCCAGACCTGTCGAGCCGATCAGCGTGGCGGGCGCGCTGGTGGCGGCCAGGTTCAGCGAATACAGTCCGCGCACGCCGCCGACCGTCATCACGGCGTAGCCCATATTGGTTTTTGCGTCGATATCGAAGCCGGCGATATTCGTCGCGGCGACGCCGAGCGGCACCGGCTGCGTCAAGGTGCCATTATTCGGCGGGTTTTGCGTGTACAGCGTGTTGTTGGCCGCATCGATGACATACAAGGTCGTGCTGGCGGTGCCGGCAAAGCTGTTGGTGTATGCCGCCGCATTGACCGCCGTGTTGGCGGCGCCGCCGTTGATGTTCCCATCGGTGGTCGTGGCGCCGGTGTCGACATTGATGCGCAGGCTCTGGCCGGTATTGCTGACAATGCGCAGGCGGTCGGCCACCGGGTTGAAATCGACACCGAAATCGGTGCCGGCCAGTGCGGTGAACGGCAATGTGGTGTCGGCGGCATCGGCGGTCAGCGTCGATTTCAGCGTAGCGGCGCCGGTGCTGCCGTTCAGGATATACAGGCGGCCGGTGCTGCCGACGCCGTACAGCTGGCCGTCGGCCGGGCGGAAATCGATGCCGAGCAGGTTTTCGCCTGACTGCAGGCCGGTCACGGCGACGTTGGTGCGTGCAGTCACGGGCGCGGCGATGTCGTACGACACCAGGCGGTTGCCGGCTGTCAGGACGAACACATCGCCTGGCGTGGCGACCGGCGCCGGCGGCGCGATGACGATGGGGGTGTTGTCGTTACCGCCGCTGCCGCAAGCGGCGAGCATCAGTGCGACTGCGGATACGATCAGGCCTTGCACGGGTTTCATTGCTGACATCTCGGACTCCTTGAAAACGTTGGGAAAAGGACCGCGTTGCTGTTCAACTCACAACGCACTCTGTCACTACCCGCCATGGATACATTTGGATGCACCCTGATGCAAATAAATAAAAACCGCCTCCTGACTGTTGCTTTAGAGTACGGAATTATGTGAAGTGGATCGACAAGCCGGTGGTTTCGCCCTAAGCTTGACCAACTAAATATGCTTGTTGGGGATCCGATGCTGTTCTTGAAATCAACCAGCGCCAGCAAGGCGCCCGGTATCTACGAAGTCGATATCGCTGCGAAGCCGCCAGGCAAAACTTTCGGCGTGTATATTGCTACCAATCCTGATCAATCACCGGCTGCCTTGTTGAGCGCGGTGTCTGCACTGGGTTACCAGCAGGTGCACCAGAAAGGCTACAAGCACCGTGACGGTGGCCAGGTGCTCGATGTGCACTATGAAAAAAAGGGCAGCGACCTGTTCGACGGCTGGACCAGTGCCGAATCGCTGGCCAACCTGGCCGCGCTTTCCAGCCTGTTCGCCGAGCAGGGTGTCACCATCAAGCCGCGCGTGATGAGTTTGTCCGAGGCCTACGCCTAGCTTCAAGACGCACGCTCAAGCAGGCCGGCCGCAACCGATAATGCCTGCATGGATCTGTTTGCTTCTCTTTCTTCTTCTGTCTTGCTGCCAATTCCCGTCGTCGACGGCGAACTGGCGATGCTGTCGCAGTTGCCACTATCCGTCAGCAATGCCGACGTGATGGCGCAACTCATTGCCGACACGCCATGGCGCACTGAAATTGTTACCGTGTACGGCAAGCAGCACCCGCAGCCGCGCCTGTCTGCTGCGTATGGCGCCGCGCGCTATACCTACTCTGGCCTCACCATCGAACCATTGCCATGGACGCCCTTGCTGCTGCTCATCAAAGCAGCCGTGGAAAGCACCACGGGTATCGCGTTCAACAGCGTGTTGCTTAATTACTATCGCAACGAGCGCGACGGCATGGGAATGCACAGCGATGACGAACGCGAGCTGGGCCGCAATCCGGCAGTGGCGTCGGTCAGCTTTGGCGCTACCCGCACTTTTATCCTGCGCCACAAGACCAGCAAGCACACCATCAAGCTTGACCTCACCGATGGTTGCCTGCTGTTGATGGCCGGTGCATTGCAGCATCACTGGCAGCACGGCATCAATAAATTGACCCGTCCACTGGGCGCGCGGATCAATCTGACTTTTCGGTCAATTAATTTGCAGGATGGAAATGGAAGGCAAAAATAACTGGCTTTTGAGTCAGTTATGTTACATCCGCTTACAGTTCTTACGAAATCTGCACCGCCGTCGCGTTTGTCGTTTGTTATCTTTGTCATGACGCGATTCAGTGTGAACCGCGCAACAGATGAACGACAAAGGATGTTGATATGAAAAAGCTCATTTTTGCAGTGATCGCTGGTGCAGCATTTGCAGGCGCAGTTCAGGCGCAAGAAACCTACCCAAAAACCTACGTCGGCCTCGGCGTAGCATCGGTTGACCACGATTTTTCCGCGGCCGGTGCCAGCAACGTCAACTCGAACGGTTGGAAAGCCAACGGAAAAGCGTTCGCAGGTTACGAATTCAACCAGACCTGGGGCGCCGAAATCGGTTACACCGATTTCCGTAAATCCAAGGCCAGCTACACCATGAACGGCGTCAACGGCAATGCCGAGTCGGATGGTCATTCGGCCTACCTCGCGGCAAAAGCATCGGTACCGATCAACGATCAGTTTTCGGCATACGGCAAGCTGGGCGCGAGCTACAACAAGGCCACGCTGTCGAGCACCACGCCAGGCCTGAGCTACGACGACGGCAAAACCCAGGCGTACGGCGCACTGGGCGTGCAATACAAGCTGAGCCAGCAAGTGGCGCTCGTCGCCGAATACGAGCGTTATGGCAGCAAGCGTGATTTCGGCGCCAAGCCTGACGTCGTCACTGTCGGTGCCCGCCTGAGCTTCTAAGCAGTCCCTTCACGGAAAAACGCTGGCGCGTGATTCTTGCAAATGAAAGGCCCGTTCGCATTGTCGATCGGGCCTTTTTTGTTGTAACCGGGAATTAAATCTTGCGGTATTAAAGCGCCTGCATTACCGTCGCAAGTTGATGCCAGTTTGATATAGTTTGGCGACTTACCGATTCAGGAGAGTGTCATGCAGGGTGCGGGCGGAACCAGCGGGGGCAGCGGCCAATTCTTTTTGGGCCTTGTCATGATGTGCGGCGGCTTTTATCTGCTGCTCAATAACGTGATTGTCAGTGCGAATTTCGGCCTCGGTGCGCGCATGTTTGGCATCGGTGGTTTTGGCATCACCGGCGGCATTATTTTGATACCGTTGATCATCGGGGTGGCGATGATTTTCTATAATTCCCGCAACGTCCTCGGCTGGCTGATTGCAATGGCATCGTTCTTTGCGATGGTATTCGGCGTCATTTCCTCGGTCAGCCTGGACCTGCGCACCATGTCGGCGTTTTCGCTGATCACGATTCTGGTGCTGGCATTTGGCGGCCTTGGCCTGTTCCTGCGCTCGCTGCGCGGCGCCTCTGCACCTGAGCGGGCTCAGCCTTGATGGAGGCCGGGCCGGTTGTCGCCACGCAGCCTTGCACGCCAGGCGCCCAGTGCCGACAGGGCCGCGTGGAATTCACGCTCGATCAGGTCCGCCTCGACGGTTGTGACCACGCCATCGCGCAAAGCATCGGACACGGCTTCGGCAACGGCGCCCACTTCGCTCATCACGCGGCAGACTGTTTGCGACAAATCGTCGCTTTGCGCCAACGCCGGCTGCGGGACGACAAACGCCGCCATGCCATGGCGCACCAGCAGCGCGTGAATGGGCAAATGGGCGTCGGCCACGCCAGCGTTGTGGCAGCATTCGACGATGCGCGAGACTTCCTCGAAAGAGGGGTAATGTGAAAAAATTGTCGGCGCGAGTTTGTTCCGCAGTACATTCGGTGAGATATCCAGTTCCCGTGCCAGTGCATCGAAGCCACCCGGAAATTGTCGGGCGATTGTGTACAGCGCGTCGTGCTGGTTCATGTCGAGATAACGTCGGGTCATGGTAATCCTTTGATTTTTTTACCGGTGCATGACACACCATCCATTGCTATTCTGATTTTACTTACTAACGGTGACCCTGACTATGAAGTCCTTGATGCATGCCCTCCATGCGGTACTGGTGTTGTCCCTGCTCAGCATGAGCCCGGGGGTGCATGCCGATCCGCGCCAGTCGTCCTCATCCTCGTCGTCGAAATCGTTCAAGGGTGGCTTCTCGTCGCAGCGGTCGTCGGCGCCACCTCCGCGTGCGCCGCGGCAGGACAGCGCATCGCGCGGCGGGTTTGGTTCCTTCAACAGTGCGCCGTCACGCAACACGCAAAAGAGCGATTCGGCGCTGTCGCAGCGGCTCGACAGGAATGCGTCGGAAGCGAATGCGCTGCGGACGCTGGACGCGCGCCGCGCCGCGCAAGAACAGGCTGCACGCGATACGCGCCCGGTGCCTGGCTATGAAAATCGCCAGGGCAGCAATCAGAATAGTGGCCAATACAATGCGCCGATGCCGATGCCAGCACCGGCGCCAGTGCAGCGGTCGGACAACGGCATGGCTGGCGTGGTCACCGGCATGGTGCTGGGCCAGATCGCCAACGGAGCCCACGCCCGCAGCAACAATGGTTATCAAGGGCAGTCAAATGTCGGCACCAGCAGCGCCACCGTCAACCAAACGCCAGCTGGCGGTTCGTTCTTCGGTGGCGTGGCAAAGATGTTCATGTGGTTGATGATTCTGTCGGCCATCGCCTGGGTGGGCTGGTTCCTGCTCCGGAAACGGCGCCGTAAAACAGCAGAAAACCAGCCGAATTACACTTTTGAGGGGCAATAAATGGGTTGGAAAGACGTATTCAGCTATACCAAAGCGCTAGCCGCGAATCAGGGCGTGGGGGCCACCGTGCGTGCCGACGACAAGCTGCCGCTGGGGGCGCGCATCGGCAGCCTGGTGCAGATGCAAGTTTCGCCCGTCATCCGTGCGCAATCGGGCGGTTCGCTGATCGCCATGCCGTCTGACGGCGACACGCGCATTGTGGCGGCGTCGCAGGTAAAAATCGATCCTGGCACGTCGCTGTACCGGCTGTACCTGGTCACCGGCGACGCCAACGCCGACGAGAAATTTTTGCAGGTCTTCAGCAATGACGACGGCAGCGTTGCCGAAATTTTATACTGCACGCAACTGGCCCGCGTGATCCCGGAGACAGAGGATGACCAGGATGCCTACACAGGCGTGGCCGGATACGGTCTGGGCGACGCCAGCTACACGCTGTGGCGCGAGCAACTGGCCGACACACTCGGCGCCGCCGAACTTGCCGCGGCGTTCGGCGACAACGATCAGATAACGTTTGCGCGCGACGCTGGCGCGCCGGATGCCGCCTTTGTCCCGCCATTTACCGGCAAGGAGATCCGCATCGATGACGCGCAAGGGATGAAGGGCTTGAAGCAGCAGCTGTATTTCATGCCGTATGTGCGCGAACTGGCCGGTGGCGGGCGCGAGTACCTGTTGATAACCACCGAAATCATCGACAGTGTCGATGGCGACACATCGAAACGCGGCATTCACGTCGACTTCGTGATTGCGATACCGATTGAACAACAACGCATCACCGTGCAGTAAATTCAACGAACGAGAGGGAATACAAATGAGCAATGCAAGTGGATGGGGACTGACCGCACGACTGGTGTCGAAGCATTTTGGCGTATTGGGCAACAAGATTTCCGAAGCCATCGCCAACTTCGATCCTGAAACCGCCACCGAAGCCGATCGCGACCGCCTGTCCGACACGCTGCGCGAAACCGCGCAACTGCTGGCATCGAGCCGCGCATCGTTCGACAAGGAACACGGCGATGTCGTCAGCCTGCAAAACCTGATCGCCAACGACGAAAAAGCCACCGAAACGCTGGCCGCGCGCCTGGCTGCCGGCACCATTTCCGAAGCCACCGTGACGATGTTCTGCGACGAACTGGAAGCAAACAAGGGCCGCTTGCCGCAGGAAATCCAGGAAGAAGCGGATGCCAGAGCGTACATGGACGAGCTGCAAAAGATCGTCGATGCACTGAGCAAGCAATTGTCGGAATTCGATGCGCAAGCGAAAAAGGCAATGCAGGCGCTGGCCAGTGCCAAGGCGCAAAAAGAGCTGCAGGAAATGCGGATGGATCGCCAGGCGCAATTGTCCAGCTTGTCGGGCATGCAGGGAAACTCGACGGCGCTCAGTGCATTGACGAAGCGTGCGCAGGCAGTATCGAACGAAGCAGCCGGCATGCGCATCGTGGCCGACATCGGACAAAAGCCGCTTGATCAACAGGCGGAAATTGATGCGATCCGCAAATCGGTGAGCCAGCCTGCCAGCGGCACCGAAAGCGCGCTGGAACGGTTGAAGCGGTTGTCGGGCAAGCCAACGCCACCGCAGTTGCCGCAGTAATTCGCGCGTACACCACCGCACTCAGGACCGTCACCCCTGCGAAGGCAGGGGCCTATAACCCGTCAACCTCATAAGCAAACTTTGATCGACGGTGGCATGGGTCCCCGCCTGCGCGGGGATGACGAGTCAACGATAAAAAAGAGGAGCCGCTGGCTCCTTTTTTGCTTACACCGTCAGCGGCTTGTAACGAATCCGCTTCGGTTTGGCGCCCTCTTCACCCAGGCGTTTCCTCTTGTCGGCTTCATATTCCTGATAGTTACCGTCGAAGAACGTCACCTGTGAATTGCCTTCGAACGCCAGGATGTGCGTGGCGATGCGGTCGAGGAACCAGCGATCGTGGGAAATCACCATCACACTGCCGGCAAATTCCAGCAACGCATCTTCCAGCGCGCGCAGCGTTTCCACGTCGAGGTCGTTCGACGGTTCATCGAGCAGCAGCACGTTGCCGCCTTGCAGCAACGTTTTTGCCAGATGCAGACGGCCACGTTCACCGCCGGACAAATTGCCGACGATCTTTTGCTGGTCAGAACCCTTGAAGTTGAAACGGCCGAGATAGGCGCGCGACGGCATGTCGAAGCGGCCCACCGTCAGCGTGTCGGCGCCGCCGGCCACATCGTCGAACACGGTTTTCGTGTTAGCAAGGTCGTCGCGGTTCTGGTCGACGATCGACACGCGCGCCGTCTGGCCGATGGCCACTTCGCCACTGTCTGGCTGCTCTTTGCCGGTGATCATCTTGAACAGCGTCGACTTACCGGCACCGTTCGGGCCGATGATGCCGACGATGGCGCCAGGTGGTACAGTGAACGACAGGTTATCGATCAGCAAGCGGTCGCCAAAGGCTTTCGAGACATTCTTGAATTCGATGACCTCATTGCCCAGGCGCTCGGCCACGGGAATGAAAATTTCCGAGGTCTCGTTGCGCTTCTGGTATTCGTGCTCGGACAGCTCGTTGAAGCGGGCCAGGCGGGCTTTCGACTTGGCTTGCCGGCCTTTTGGATTCTGGCGCACCCATTCCAGCTCTTTCGCGATGGTTTTCTGGCGCGACGATTCGGTGGCTTCTTCCTGCTTCAGGCGATTGCCCTTCTGCTCGAGCCACGAGCTGTAGTTGCCTTTCCATGGAATGCCATGACCGCGGTCGAGTTCGAGAATCCACTCGGCGGCGTTGTCGAGGAAGTAGCGATCGTGGGTAATGCCGACCACGGTGCCCGGGAAGCGCAGCAGGAATTGTTCCAGCCAGTCGACCGATTCAGCGTCAAGGTGGTTGGTTGGTTCATCGAGCAGCAGCATGTCGGGTTTCGACAGCAGCAGGCGGCACAGCGCCACGCGGCGCTTTTCACCACCGGACAGCACGCCAATTTTCTGGTCCCACGGCGGCAGGCGCAAAGCATCGGCGGCCATTTCCAGCTGCAAATTCAAATTGCCGCCATCGGATGTCGAGATGATGGCTTCGAGGCGCGCCTGCTCGGTGGCGAGGGCGTCAAAGTCGGCGTCTTCATCGGCGTAGGCGGCGTACACGGCTTCCAGCTTGCCTTGCGCTTCGAATACTTCGCCAAGGCCCGATTCAACGATTTCGCGCACGGTTTTTTCCGGATCGAGCTCAGGCTCCTGCGGCAGGTAGCCAATGTTCAGGCCCGGCATCGGGACGGCGTCGCCCTGGATGTCGGTGTCGATGCCTGCCATAATTTTCAGCAGCGTCGATTTACCGGAGCCGTTCAGGCCCAGCACGCCGATCTTCGCGCCCGGGAAAAAGGAGAGCGAAATATCTTTTAAAATCTGGCGCTTCGGCGGCACGATTTTGCCGACGCGGTTCATGGTGTAGACGTAATTAGCCATCTGATGTTTTTGGTAAGGGACGAAAGGACAACAGGATACGATACAACCATTGAAAAGTGTCAGTTGGCGCGCCGCGCATGCAGCAAACCCTCGGCCGCATACAACGCCAGCGCCGCCCAGATCACGGCAAACCCCACCAGCCGTTCCGCCGAGAATGCTTCGTGAAACACCCACACGCCGAGCAGGAATTGCAGGGTCGGCGACAGGTATTGCAACAGACCCAGCAGCGACATCGGAATTTTGCGCGCGCCTGACGCGAACAGCAGCAGCGGCACTGCGGTGAGTGGGCCGGCAGCAATCAGCAGCAGCCGGGTGTGGTCGGACGCGGTATTCACAAACGCGTTGTGGCCGTGCCAGGTCAGCCAGCCCACGTAGCCTGCTGCCAGCGGAAACAACACCATCGTTTCCAGCGACAAACCTTCCAGGGCGCCGAGCGATGCTGTTTTTCGCATTAAGCCGTAACCGCCGAAGCTGGCGGCCAGGATCAGTGCGATCCACGGCACCGTTCCGCTTTGCCAGGTCAGCCAGGCCACGCCCAGCGCGGCCACGGCAATCGCACCCCATTGCGCCCGGCGCAGGCGTTCTTTCAACAGGAAAAAGCCGAACATGATGTTGACCAGCGGATTGATGAAGTAGCCGAGGCTCGCTTCAATCACGTGGCCGTTGTTGACTGACCAGATGTAGACTAGCCAGTTCGCGCTGAGTAGAAATGCGCTGGCAACAAAGGTGGCCAGCACGCGCGGCTTTTTCACGATGGCCAGCCATGACCACTGGCGCCGGATGGCCAGCACGATCAGCAGGAACAGCAGCGACCAGAGCATCCGGTGGGCCAGGATCTGCGCTGGTGGCACATTGTTGAGTGCATGGAAATACAGCGGAAACAGGCCCCAGCAAAAAAATGCCAGGGCAGCAGACAGGATGCCGGTACGCATGGGATCTATCATGTTGAAACGGGGGAATCATTATCCATGAAATCCGCTTGCTATTTTATTTTTGATAACCTATGGTGCAATGCACTATAACAACACCATGGTGCAACATTGACCTCGACGCATAAGAAGAGCAGCCTGGCGGCATTGACCCTGGCTGCGGTGGGTATTGTCTACGGCGATATCGGTACCAGCCCGCTGTACACGCTGAAAACCATTTTCGATCCGGAACATGGCCTCGCGCTGAATACCCCCAACCTGCTTGGCATCGTGTCCCTGATCTTCTGGGGCCTGACGATGATCGTTTCCCTCAAATACGTCACGCTCGTGCTGCGCGCCGACAACCGCGGCGAGGGCGGCATCATGGCGCTAATGGCGCTGGCCCTGAACTCCGTCACGCGCGCGTCGCGCTGGCATTACGTGCTGATGATCATCGGCGTGTTCGGCGCCACCATGTTTTATGGCGACAGCGTCATCACACCTGCAATTTCCGTACTGGGCGCCATCGAGGGCCTGGAAGTTGCTGCGCCGGGGCTGGAAAATTACGTGGTGCCGCTGACGATTATCGTGCTGCTGGCGCTGTACAGCGTGCAACGGCGTGGTACTGCCGGCATCGGCAAGTGGTTTGGCCCGATCATGATCATCTGGTTTGCTGCACTGGCCATCATGGGTGTCATCAATATCGCCAAGGCGCCGGTCATTTTGCATGCGCTCAATCCTTGGCATGCGCTGCAGTTCATGTACGACAATAAATTTATTGCTTTCGTTGCACTGGGCGCGGTCGTGCTGGCCTTCACCGGCGCCGAGGCGCTGTACGCCGACATGGGTCACTTCGGCAAAAAGCCGATCCGCGCGGCATGGTTCATGGTGGTGTTCCCGGCGCTGGCGCTGAATTACCTGGGCCAGGGCGGCCTTCTCATCACGCACCCGGAAGCCTTGTCGAACCCGTTCTTCCATCAGCTCGGCAGCTGGAGCGTGTATCCGCTGGTGGTGTTGTCGACCATGGCGGCAGTGATTGCGTCACAGGCGACCATCTCCGGCACCTTCTCGATGAGCAAGCAGGCCATCGCATTGGGCTTGCTGCCGCGCATGCGTATCCTGCACACGTCGGAAAGCGAAATTGGCCAGATTTATATTCCCGCCGTGAACTGGCTGCAGTTCATCGTGGTGCTGATAGCCGTCGTGGGTTTCGGTTCGTCCGACAAGCTGGCCGGCGCCTACGGCATCGCCGTCACTGCCACGATGCTGGCGACAACCTTCCTCACCTTTTTTGTCACGCGCTACCGCTGGAAATTGCCACTGTGGCTGTGCATCGGCGCCACCGGCTTTTTTATCGTCATCGACATCATGCTGTTTTCGGCCAGCACGCTGAAACTGTTCCACGGTGGCTGGTTCCCGTTGCTGCTGGGCACGATCCTGTTCACCGTGATGATGACCTGGAAGCGCGGCCGCGAGCTGGTTTTTGAGAACTTGCAAAAGCACGCCATTCCGCTCGACGACTTTTTGCAGTCGTTGTTCGTGGCGCCACCGGAGCGGGTCGACGGCACGGCAATTTTCTTGCGCGGTGAAAGCGATGGCGTACCGCATGCGTTGCTGCATAACCTGTCGCACAACAAGGTGCTGCACGAACGCGTGGTATTTTTGACAGTGCATATCATCGAAGAGCCATATGTACCGCTTGCCGAGCAGGCCAAGGTGACGGCGCTGGGCCATAACTGCTACCAGATCAATGTCAGTTACGGCTTCAAGGACGAGCCGAATATTCCGGTGGTGCTGGATCAGTGCAGCGAGCTGGGCCTTACGTTCGAGATGATGGAAACGTCGTTCTTTATTGCACGCCAGACCATTATTTCGACGCCGGGCAGCGGCATGATGCCGTGGCGCGAGCATTTATATGTCGCCATGTCGCGCAATGCGCGCGGCGCGGCCGACTATTACCAGGTGCCGCCGAACCGCGTCATCGAGCTGGGAACCCAGGTAGAGATTTGACAATGTTATACAAATGAAGACATAAACTTCACAGCGTTTTACGTGTCATTGCGGTAAGGTCAACAGTCGGCCCGGCAACTTTTGCCGGGCCGCTGTCTATTCACTTTCCTTGCCAAGGTTCCCATGAAATTGTCTGCACCCCTGATTGCCGTGTTCGTTGCTGCGTTGTCCCTGTCCGCCTGCGGTGGGGGATCCTCGGGTGGTAGCGCCGTGGTTGTCAGCAGCCCGGCCACGCTGACCATCACGGACACGGTTGTTGGTACTGGCGCAACGGCAGCCAGCGGCCTGAATGCCACCGTCACCTACACCGGCTGGCTGTACAGCGCCACGGCTGCCAATTTCAAGGGCAACCAGTTCGATGCTGGCAGCTTTACGTTCAAACTTGGCGCTAAAGCCGTCATCACCGGCTTTGACGCTGGCGTGACCGGCATGAAAGTCGGCGGCACCCGCACCGTGCTGATTCCCTCGGCGCAAGCCTACGGCGCCAATGCCCCGACTGGTATTCCCGCCAATTCCGGCCTGGTATTCGAGATCAAGCTGACTGCGGTGCAGTAAGTAAGTACGTGCGCGCTGCGCGTTGGTTTTCAGCGGGCGGCGCGCAGCATGTCGACGTGCATGATGCCGTCTTCTTCGTACGGCGCCGTGATCGTCACATAGCCGAATTGCTGATAAAACTTTTCCAGGTACAGTTGCGCGCCGATACGGTTGGCGTGGCCCGGATACAGGCGGTCGGCGCCAAGCGTGCCTTCCACCAGCAGCGCACGGCCGGCGCCGGTGCCGCGTGCTGCCGGCGTCGTCAGCACGCGCCCGATCGACGCTTCGGTATATTTCACGCCGGGCGCCAGTACCCGCAAATACGCTGCCAGCCGGCGTTGGCCGGCAACAATGGTCCAGCCGAGCAAATGCCGGGCGCTGGCGTCGAGGCCGTCCATATCGGGAAAAATACAGGTCTGTTCAATCACGAATACCTGCGAGCGCGCTGCCAGCACCGTGTACAACTCTGCGTTGGAAAGCGCGTCAAACGTGCGCCACTGCCATTCGATCATGTTAAATATCCGGTGGTGGGTTAATCAGTTTGCGGTCTCGAAACCTTCGAGCACGTTGACGACATTGATGCCCAGTTCCGCTACGGCCTGACCGCCTTCGAGGACGAACACGGCCGGCAAACCGAGGTGGGCGATGCGCTCGCCAATGCGCAGGAAGTCGGCGCTGGACAGGCCGAAGCTGCTGGACGGGTCGCCGCTGAAGGTATCGACCCCGAGCGACACCACCAGCGCCGTTGCGCCCGACATCGTGATTTTCAGGCAGGCAGTTTCCAGCGCGGCAAACCATTGCGTGCCCGTGGCACCCGACGCCAGGGGCACGTTCAGATTTGCCGCGACGCCGTCGCCGCTGCCGGTTTCATCGGCGTGGCCGAGATAAAACGGATAGCTGCTGCGCGGGTCGGCGTGAATCGACGTGACCAGCACATCCTTGCGCGCATAAAAAATGCTCTGGGTGCCGTGACCGTGGTGGTAGCCGATATCGAGAATGGCAACACGCGCCATACCGTCATCGAGCAGGTGCTGGGCGGCCAGCGCGGCATTGTTCAAATAACAGGCGCCACCGAAAAAATCGGCGCCGGCGTGGTGGCCGGGGGGCCGCGTCAGCGCAAAGGTGCCGCGCTCGCCCAGGCGCAGCGCGTGCGCGGCGTTGATGGCGCACGCGGCCCCGGTCTTGGCCGCGTTCCAGGTGCCGGCGGTCAACGGCGAGTGGCTGTCCATCGCGTACAGGCCGAGGAGGCCTGCGATGGTGTCGGGTTCGATATCGGTGCGCAACGCGCGCGTTGGCCACGCAGACGGCACCGCATCGCGGCTGGCGTTAGCCGCGTCGAGTGCCAGCCAGTCTTGCCAGGCGCTGCGCAGGAAATGCAGGTAGCGCGGCGTGTGGATGCGTTCCAGCGAGGCCAGCGCAACGCCGTGGGGCGTCACGATATGGCCCAGTCCGCGCCGCTTCAGTTCGCCGGCCACCATGTCGGCGCGACCCGGATGATCGACGCCTGTCTGCCCGTGATGCTGAGCGTGGTATTCGTTGTAGAACGTGAGCACGCGCCGCTCTGGGTCAGCCGTTACCGCACAGCGTGCTGTTGTTGTAGGCCGCCACAAAATCGTCGAAGCTGCCGGTGTCGACCGCTTCGGCAGCAGCCTGTTCGGCCAGCGAGGCGGCGGCCATGTCGTTGAACAGTGCTTCTTCGGCTGGCATCAGCGGCTCGGCGCGGAAAAACGCCGCGTGCAGCACGCTCTGGCGCAGGCCGAAAGCAGCCGACGAACCCAGTGCACGCACTTCGTCGAGCACCCTGGCCGACGGGGTCAGCGCAGGGTTGGCGATTTTAGCTTTTTGCAGGCTCAGCGACGACGCGTACACGCCTTCTTCATTGTGCTGGGCGTCGAGCAGGGCAGCCACTGGGCGAATCCGTTCGATCAGCTCGTCGGCCCACGCTTGCAGTCCCACTTCATTGCCATCGCGCGTCAGCGTCAGGCCAGGTTTGCGGCCTTCCTTGACGGTGCGGGCAAAATTGCGCGCGTGTACCTGCCCGTCGGCCACCGAAATGGCCGGGCTTTCTTCGAGGGCGCAAAAAAGCAAAAAGGCGTCGAGGAAACGGCCGGTGTCCAGACTGACGCCGACCGGTTCGAACGGGTCGACGTCGAGACAGCGCACTTCGATGTATTGCACACCACGGTTGCACAGCGCCTGCACCGGACGCTCGCCGGGACGGATGACGCGTTTTGGACGAATCGTCGAGTAGTACTCGTTTTCAATTTGCAGCACATTGGTCGACAGCTGAATCCAGTCGCCATCTTTCTTGGTGCCCATTTCCTGATAGGGCGCGTAGGGGCGATTGACCGCATCCATCAAGGTGACGACATAGCTTTCCAGGCTGTTCTCATGCGGGCGCAGGCCGGACTGGGCATCGTTCTGATAACCCAGGTCGCTCATGCGCAGGCTGGTGGCGTATGGCAGGAACAATGTATCGTCGGACAGCGTTTCCAGGTCATGCTCGCGGCCGCGCAAGAAGCCGGTGGACAGTGCCGGCGACGCACCAAACAGATACATCAGCAACCAGCTGTAGCGACGGAAGTTGCGGATCGTCGCAATATAGCTTTCCGACTGAAAATCGCGCAGCGCATGCCGGCGCTCTTCCGGAATGCCTTCATTAGTCGACAACACCTGCCAGAGTTTTTCGGGCAACGAGTAGTTATAGTGAATGCCGGCGATGCACTGCATGGCCTTGCCGTAGCGCAGCGCCAGGCCGCGCCGATAAACATGTTTCAGCATCCCCATATTCGAGGTGCCATACCAGGCGATGGCAATATCTTGCTCATCCGGCAGTTCGCACGGCATCGATTCGCTCCACAGCATCTCGTCGCCCAGTTTTGCGTAGGCGAAGCGGTGGATGGCATCGAGGCGGGCCAGCGTGGTGCCGATATCGTTGTCGGTCGGGGTGATGAATTCGAGCAGCGCTTCGGCGTAATCGGTGGTGATTTGCGGATTGGTCAGTGCCGAACCCAATGCGGCCGGATGTGGCGTGCGCGCCAGGCGGCCCTGCGGGTCGATGCGCAGCGTTTCACGTTCGATGCCACGCAGTCCCTGGTTCAACAGGCCGTGATGCGCATCGTCGTCCAGCAGTGCCAGGCGGCGGGTCAATTGGTTCGACACGGGTGTTTCCTTTCTGATACTGCTTTGTTTTAGTGTGGAGCAGAGATTAACCGAAAAACGCCGAAAGCGTGAGCGAGCGATGATTCCGCTGAGCAGGAATGACAAACGCGGGCCAGGCCCGCGTTTGATGGTGCTTACATTATAAAAGCCTTGTCTGGGACATGGCGCCCCAGTCGCTTACTTCGCCAGCTTGAACTGCGCCAGCTCAGCCGTCAGATAACCGACAGCGGCGCCGAACTTGTCCTTGTAGTTGGTTTTGATCAGCGGGTCGAGCGTCGACTTGACGATATTGTGGATCGAACCCCAGTCGCCAGGGTGCTGGAAGTTGCTCATGATGTAGGTGAAGCCATTGATGTCATCGACCGCGTGCAGACCGGTCGACTCGGCGCCAGCCGGCGTCGACAGCACGCGCGCCAGCACTTTGGTGTCGATGTTGTACGCCCACAGGAAATTGTTCACGTGGTTGCCGCTGTCTTCACCGATGAACAGCGTGCGCATTTTTTCCGAGAACTTGATGTTGTCCGGGCTGGCAATCTTGTTCGGGTTGGCAGTGTTGCCGAGAGCATCGGCAGCGATGTCTTCACCTACCAGCAGCGCTTTGGTGTCGACCGGCATCCATTCGCTGTTGATGGCGGCGCCGGCGGTATCCTTCTGGCCACCCTTCATGTTCAGCATCATGATGGCGCCGGCCGTCAGGGCCTTCGGAATCGAGATGCCGTTGCCGGGCACGTTGTACGTCGTGCCGGCCACCATCGAACCGTTGCAGTTGGCCAGCGCCGAATACGCAATCTTGTCGGCCAGGTTGACGGTCGTGCCTTCCATTTTGGTAAAGCCCATCGACGCGCCGACCAGTGCTGCGTAGCGGTGGGTTTCCAGGAAAGCCGCAGCTTTTTCCATGCCCGGTTTCAGCTTGAGCCATTCGATGCGGCCATTGGCGGCTACCTTGGTGTACGTGGTGTCTTTCGGGTCCGTCGATTTGACTTCCATGATATCGGTGGCCTTGATCGACGCGGCCAGCGAGCGGATTTCCGCGCTGGTGGCCGAGCCGAGCTTGATCCAGGTCAGTGGCGCAGCAGCAGCAGCAGTCGGGTCGAGCGAGAAACCGGCGCCGACCTTGGCAACGTACAACGTACCTGACGACAGATCTTTTTCCTTGTCAGCCACGAACACAAAATAGCCGCTGTTGGTCGCATCGTCGCCCATCAGCACAGTACGGTTATCGCCCATGACCTGCACCAGCTCATGCGAGATCCGGCCCATACAGTAGTGCTTCTTGATCGACGCAGTGCCATCGACGTTGACAGTAACTTCTGGCATGTGACCGTAGTTATACGGATTTGCCGTAGTTTCGTTACCGTAGACGTTTTTGCTGTAGGCCTTGAACTGGGCATCGGATGCGGCGGTGAAAGCATCCGGCTCGTATTCTTCGCTCGACAGGTGGGTGCCCCATGGCGACAGGCTGGCGCCGCAGGTGATCCACAGGCAGTTGACGCCGGAAGTGTCGACGTTGTGATACTTCACCAGGCTCAATTTACCGGTGGTCTGGTCCTGATCGAGCGTCAGCACGGCGATTGGCGACGGCAGTTGACCGTAAGCGCTTACGCCATTCTGCGACGCGCTGGTGTATTCGAATTGCACGACCGCGAACACAGGTTTGCCCTTGACGCCTGGCACGCTGGCATTTGGCACGGTCAGCAGCGAGGTGCCGTCCGGCGAATCCGAGAAATACTGGCGTTCCTTGCCAGCGACGGTGGTGTCGATGATCGGCTGGTTGTTGATGTTGAAATAGCCGCCGGCCAGGACGGTGCCGCCAGCGCCGTTCGAGACCATATCGCCGGTAATGAAAAACGGCTGATAGGCCAGTTTGTAGCTGAGCGTGGACGTGTCGCTGTAGGTGGCCGTCATCGTGCTGGCGACCGACATGGTGGCCATGGCTGCGGCGTTGGCCAGGCCAGGCGCGGCCATATTGCTGAAGGTAACGTTACCGAGCGTGGCGGTTGGCGCCGGCGTTACGGCCAGCGGTGTATCGCTGTTGCTGCCCCCACCGCAACCTGCCAGAAAGGCAGTAGCGGACAGGCCTGACAAAGGCAGCAGTGGCGCGGCGCCAAACATCTGCAACAGGCGGCGGCGGGAATTGTCGGTAACGTTATTCATCTTCTTGGTTCTCCAGTGGGCAAAATAACCACACGCGGCGAAGGGCCGCGGTTCTGGGGCGAAGATTAACGATTGAATATGTCAGGACGATGACGTGCCGACAAGTTTGCTTTGTTTACGGAGCGTTAGCGGTTCGCTGGCCATGGCGTCAGAATTTCCACGCCATTGCTGGTCACGGCCAGCATATGCTCCCATTGCGCCGACAGGGAACCATCTGCGGTCAGCACTGTCCAACCATCAGGCAGCAGTTTGACGTCGGCGGCGCCGGCATTCACCATCGGCTCAATGGTGAATGTCATGCCTTCTTTCAGTAGCAGGCCGGTGTTCGGACGGCCGTAATGCAGCACCTGCAAATCTTCGTGGTAAATCCTGCCGATGCCGTGGCCGCAGTATTCCTCGACAATGGTAAAACCGGCTTTTTCCGCCACGGTCTGGATGGCGTGGCCCACGTCGCCCAGGCGCGCGCCCGGACGCACGGTGTTGATGCCGGCCATCATGGCTTCAAAGGTTACATCGACCAGGCGTTTCGCTTCTGGCGTCGGTGTGCCGGCGTAGTACATGCGGCTGGTGTCGCCATGCCAGCCATCCTTGATGACGGTCACGTCGATGTTGACGATGTCGCCATCTTTTAATGTTTCCTTGGTCGTCGGGATGCCGTGGCAGACGACCGAATTGGTCGAGGTGCACAAGGTTTTTGGAAAGCCGTGGTAACCCACATTGGCCGGCGTGGCCTTTTGCACTTTGCGAATGTATTCGTTGCACAGGCGGTCGAGTTCTTCGGTGGTGACACCGGGCACGACGTGTTCCTGGATCATTTCGAGAACGTCGGCGGCGAGGCGGCCGGCAACGCGCATTTTGGCGATATCGCTTTTACTTTTGAGGATGATTTTCATGGTGTTTCCTTATGGTCCGGAATGCCGGTGATGCGTCCGCCGGACGTGCGTTCGATGCCGCCCAGGTCGCGCCAGCTCTGCACGTCGCTGTAACCGGCCTCGAGCAGCAGCGCGCGAACGGCTGCGGCCTGGTCGTAACCGTGCTCGAGCAGTAGCCAGGCGGCGGGGTGGAGGTGCTGTGCTGCGCCCTGGATAATGGTGCGCAAGGCGCTCAAGCCATCGGCGTGGTCGGTCAGCGCGCCGGAGGGCTCGAAGCGCAAGTCGCCCTGGGACAAGTGCACGTCGCCGGCGGCAATATAGGGTGGGTTTGAAGCAATCAGGTCGAAGCGTTCTTCATGCAGCGCTTCAAACCAGTCGCTCTGTAAAAAGCGCACAGCCACCGCGTTGCTGGTGGCGTTCGCGCGGGCGACGTCGAGCGCTGCGGCGCTGACATCGAGCGCAGTCACGTGCGCGTCCGGGCGGGAGTGCGCCAGCGCCACGGCGATGGCACCACTACCGGTGCCCATGTCGAGCGCGCGCCCTCGCGCGGGCAGGCGTTCGATCGCCAGTTCAACGATCAGTTCGGTATCCGGACGCGGAATCAACACAGCATCATTGATGGCGAAATCGAGCCCGAAAAATTCGCGCCGGCCCACGATGTACGCAATCGGCTCACCGCTCATGCGGCGTGCGACCAGCGCATTCACATGCGCCGCTTCCGCCGCCGTCACGGTGCGCTCCGACTGCGTGATCAGGCCGATGCGGGTGATACCAAGTGCGTGGCACAGCAGGATGCGGTTTTCCAGCGCGTCGAGCGGCAGCGCATGTTGCAGCGCCTTGATGGTGGCGCCGGGAGTCACCATCATCGCGCGCGGCGGCGGATCAACAAGTACGCCAGGGTCAGCGTCAGCACGACAAACCAGACCGCCGACCATTCCGGCACGGACAGGCCGATGATCTTGTCGACTGCGGCTTCGCAATAGCCGTCGGCTTTGAACAGCCATGGCAGCAGCGTGGCGCTCGGGATGGTGTTCAGGGCAGTGGTCAAGGGATCGATACCGCAGGAAAAGCCCGGGTTGGCGATCACGTACAAGTGCTTGCCGACGACGCCCAGGCCACCAATGCCACACAGCAGGGCGAGCACGGTGCCGATTAGCGGCTTTTTCGTGAACGCGCCGATCAGGCTGAAGATGGCGATGCCGATAAACAGGTAGCGCTGGATCACGCACAGCGGGCAGGGCAGCATGTCCCGTACGTGCTGCAGGTACAGGGCGACGCCGACCAGGGCGAGGCTGATGAAGGCGGTGATGAGAAGTGCGTTGCGGTGTTGGGTCATGGGGTTTTTAGCGCGCTGTCAGTGACGTAATTATCTATACCGTTAACTTAAAAAGCGTCATTTCCGCGCAGGCGGGAACCTATATCGCTTAAAAATAGCGATAACACCAGGCGTCGGTGCTATGGGTCCCCGCCTTCGCGGGATGACGTGCGAGGGGTAATTCTCGCACACCTCAATCGCCCAGCGCCGCCAGCAGCTCGGCCTGGTGCTCTGCCGCCAGTGCATTCGTCAATTCCAGCAAATCGCCATCCATGATGAAATCGAGTTTATACAGTGTCAGGTTGATGCGGTGATCGGTCAATCGTCCCTGCGGGAAGTTATACGTCCGGATCCGTTCGCTGCGGTCGCCCGAGCCAATCAGGCTTTTTCGGGTCGCTGCCTCTTTCGACTGCTGCTCGCGCAACTGCACATCTTTTATACGCGCGGCCAGCACCTTCATGGCCTGCGCCTTGTTCTTGTGCTGGCTGCGGTCATCCTGGCACTCCACCACGATGCCAGTGGGCAGGTGCGTCAACCGCACGGCCGAATCGGTCTTGTTGATGTGCTGACCACCGGCGCCAGACGCGCGGTAGGTGTCGATGCGCAGGTCGGCCGGATTGATGTGCACATCTTCCACTTCGTCGGCTTCCGGCATCACTGCCACCGTGCAGGCCGACGTGTGGATGCGGCCCTGCGTTTCCGTGGCCGGCACGCGCTGCACGCGGTGGCCACCCGATTCAAATTTCAGCTTTGAATACACGCCGTTGCCCACCAGACGCACGATGACTTCGCGGTAGCCGCCCAGGTCCGAGGCCGATTCCGACACCATCTCCACCTGCCAGCGATTGCGTTCGGCAAAGCGCGAATACATGCGCAGCAAATCGCCGGCAAACAGCGCCGATTCATCGCCACCGGTACCGGCGCGTATCTCGAGGAAAATATTGCGCTCGTCGTTGGCGTCCTTTGGCAACAGCATCTTTTGCAGGTCGCGTTCGAGTTCCGCCATGCGCGTTTTACCCGCTTCAATTTCTTCCTGGGCAAACGCTTTCATGTCCGGATCGAGCAGCATCGCCTGGGCTTCGTCGAGGTCGTCCTGCACGCCCTGAAACTGTTTATACAGCACTACCAAGGGTTCGATATCGGCGCGTTCGCGCGTCATTTTGCGGTAATTGTCCATATTGCTGGTGGCGTCTTCGTGCTGCAGCAATTCGTCGACTTCGACAAGGCGGTTGGCCAATTGATCCAGCTTGGCCAGCATCGATGGTTTCATAAGGGAGCTCGGGTAAAGGGTGTGACGGAACAGCGGACGTGCCGCGAGGGCACGGGCAAAGCAGGAGGCGGGTGCCGCTAACGGCGACTGCGGAACAGCTGTGGCAACAGGGTTGCAAGGCGGGCGCGCTCGTCGCCCTGGGCATTGTGCAGCGCTTGCTGCGGGCCATGCAAAAACTTGGCCGTCAAGCCTTTCGACAAAGCTTCCAGAACGCTGTCGATATCGTCGCCACGTGCCAGCAGGCGTTTTGCGCGCTCGAGTTCGGCCAGGCGCATCGCCTCGCTCGACTCGTGCAGGTCGCGGATGATTGGCACCACGGCGCGGTCGCCAACCCAGTGCATGAACGATTTGACGCGCAGGTCGATGATGGCTTCTGCCTGCGCCACGGCAGCCTGACGGCCTTCGCGTCCGGTCTGCACCACTTGCGCGAGGTCGTCGACGGTATAAAGAAACACGTCGTCGAGACGCGCGACTTCCGGCTCGATATCGCGCGGCACCGCCAGGTCGACCATGAACATCGGCTTGTGGCGGCGCGCTTTAATGGCACGTTCGACCAGGCCCTTGCCAATCAGCGGCAAGGTGGACGCCGTGCTGGAGATGACGATGTCGAACTGTGCCAGTTTTTCGGGCAGCTCGGCCAGGCGGATGGCTTTTCCGTTGAAACGCGTGGCGAGCGACTCGCCGCGGTCCATGGTGCGGTTCGCAATCGTGATCGAGCGCGGGTTCTGGGCGGCGAAGTGCGTGGCACACAACTCGATCATTTCGCCAGCGCCGATGAACAGCACATGCTGGTCGGCGATGCGGTCGAAAATGCGCTGCGACAAGCGAACTGAGGCGGCCGCCATCGACACGCTGTGCGCGCCAATTTCGGTGGTGCTGCGCACTTCCTTGGCCACGGCAAAGCTGCGCTGGAACATCTGGTGCAGATAGGTGCCGAGGCCACCGGCAGCATCGGCCAGGCGTACGGCGTCTTTCATCTGGCCCAGAATCTGCGGCTCGCCCAGCACCATCGAATCGAGCCCGGAGGCAACGCGGAAGGCGTGGCGCACCGCATCGTCCTGCGGCAGCATATATAAGTGCGGGCGCAGATCGGCGACGTTCAGGCGGTGGTAGTCGGCCAGAAAGTGCGCCGACGCATCGAGTGGATTGGGCGCGGCGCTGGCCGCATACATTTCGGTACGGTTGCAGGTCGACAGAATGGCTGCTTCGTCGCCGCCGTTCGGATCGATCCGTGCAAACCACCCGCGCGCTGCCTGCACTGCCTGTCCCAGTTGCTCAGGCGCAAGCGCCAGCTGCTCGCGCAGCGAGACCGGGGCAGTAGTGTGGTTCAGGCCGACAGCTAGAAGTTGCATTTCGGGTGATTAAAATCAAGGCAGGGGCAGATTATACCCCCGTTGACGAATGGGGTATTTATTACGCCCCGAGCTGCTCCAGCCGGTAACCGTAGCTGTACACCGGCACCAAACGGAAACCGTTCTCCGGCCGCAGCCCTAGTTTATTGCGCACCCGCGATACATGGGTATCCATGGTGCGTGATGGCAACTCGGTATCCCGTACCCAGACCGTCTCATGAATATATGCGCGCGAAAGGGGCCGCCCGAGATTGCGGAAAAACAGCAGCGCCAGATAAAACTCTTTATGGGTCACATCGATCACGGTGCCATCCTTCAGCAGGCGGCCAGGACGGGTCTCGAAGATGTAGGGGCCAAACTGGAGTTGCTCGGCGCCATTCTGGGATGGATAGGCGCGCCGTAGCAGGGCTTGCACGCGGGCCACCAGTTCGCCGCGACGCAGCGGTTTCACCAGGTAATCGTCGGCGCCGGCACCGATGCCGTCGACAATATCGTCCTCGGCCGAACTATTGGCCAGAAACATGATGGGCGTCGTAGCGGACAGCTTTTCGCGGGCGCGGCGCATTACTTCCACGCCGCCCAGCTCGGCGCTGTGCCAGTCGAGGATCAGCATATCGGTACTGTCCTTGCGCAATTGGGAAAGTAGTTCACGGGCGCTGTCGAAACACTGACAGTGGTGGCTGGCCGCGCTCAGTACCTGGCAGATGGTCTCGGCCTGCGCGGGGTCATTATCCAGAACAGCTATTCTCATGATGGTAGCGACGTCAAAAGTTGCATGTAGGAATAGTCCTACAAAGTGACATCGAATATATCAGAGTTTTTACAAAATGAAACTTATCTGTAGTAAAAAGAGACACATATTTACAACAAGATCAGCGAGACGGCCCCTGCTGTGCATTGACGCTACACTGAAGCATAGGCGAACTCAATCGCTTTCCCCCATTTGCGCCTTTATTGTGATCCTATGACAACGAAATCCAAGCTTTCAAAAGATTTTGCGCTGGTACCGGCCAATGAGGTCGAACTGGAGCGTGTGCGTGAACAGTGCCGCAAGCTGGTGCGCAACAAGGCGTTGCGCTCGGCCGGCATCTCCGCGCTGCCCATTCCCGGTGTCGATCTGGTGTCCGATCTGACAATGTTTGCCAACGTCGTGGAAGAGGTCAACCTTGCCTTCGGCCTCACGCCGGCCCAGATCGAGCGCCTGCAACCGCGCCTGAAAATCATCGCTTACCAGGCCATTGGCAGTGTCAGTGGAATGCTGGTGGGAAAACTGGTGACCCGCGAACTGGTCATGCACGTATTAAAACGGTCAGGCGCGAAGTTTGCTGCCAAATCGGCGACGAAAATTGTACCGATCGCCGGATCGGTGGCAGCTGCCGCCATTGGCTTTGTGCTGTTTCGGCAGATGGGCTACCAGCACGTCGAAGCCTGCGCAAAAGTAGCGCGCCAAGTGGTCGAACAAAAGTAAAAACCTGCTTTTGTTCAGTACTGCACTACCTGAAAACGCCTGGCAGAGCCAGATCATTTTCAGAAGAAACCATACACTTGCAAACAATGGCTTGCGGCTATGCGTCCGGCAATACCACGTTGACATCGAGCACTTCCAGGTTGCCCTGGCGGTCCAGCGAAATCTTGATGTCGTCGGCGTTGACCTTGGTGTACTTCGAGATTACTTCGATCAACTCGCGATGCAGGGCCGGTAAAAAGTCCGGGCCGCTGCGGTTGGTGCGCTCGCGCGCGATGATGATCTGCAAGCGCTCCTTGGCGGCCGTGGCGCTTTTCGGCTTGGTCGGGAACAGGAATGAGAGCAAGGCCATGTCACTTCGCTCCGAAAATACGCTGCAGCAATCCAGGCTTTTCATAACTGGTAAAGCGCAGCGGTAATTCTTCGCCGAGGAAACGCGACACCACGTCCTCATAGGCTTCGGCGACGTCGGTGCCCTTGAAATGGATCGCCGGGTTGCCCTGGTTGGATGCGTGCAGTACCGATTCCGATTCCGGAATGATGCCAATCAGCGGGATGCGCAGAATTTCCTGCACGTCCTGGTACGACAGCATTTCGTCGTTTTCTACCCGTTTTGGCGAATAGCGGGTAATCAGCAAGTGCTCCTTGACCGGCTCGGCGCCAGTTTGCGCGCGGCGCGACTTGGCCTGGATGATGCCGAGGATGCGGTCGGAATCGCGCACCGACGACACTTCCGGATTGGTTACGATTATCGCTTCGTCGGCAAACGTCAAGGCCATCAGCGCGCCATGCTCGATACCGGCCGGCGAATCGCAGATGATGTACTCGAAGCCCATGTTGATCAGGTCGTTCAGAACGCGCTCGACGCCTTCTTCCGACAGCGCATCTTTGTCGCGCGTTTGCGATGCCGGCAGGATGAACAGATTGTCGCAGTGCTTGTCCTTGATCAGCGCCTGGTTCAGCGACGCTTCGCCATTGATGACATTGATCAGGTCATACACCACGCGCCGCTCGCAACCCATGATCAGGTCGAGATTACGCAGGCCGACGTCGAAGTCGAGGACGGCGGTCTTGTGGCCGCGCTGGGCCAGCCCGGTGGAAAAGCTGGCGCTGGAAGTGGTTTTGCCTACGCCGCCCTTGCCGGACGTTACAACAATAATTCGTGCCAAAATTAAGTCCTTTACAGTAGCTGGGGCTTCAGGCGCGAGGCGCCGGGGTGAGCGGGATTATATCGATGCGGTCGCCGACCAGGCGCACCTGGTTCGGCTGCCGCGTCAGTTCAGCGGGAAAACCTTCGTCGAAGGTACGGTACACGCCGGCAATCGACACCAGTTCCGGCGTCATCATCAGCGCGAAAATACGTGCGCTGGCGTCGCCCGAGGCGCCGGCCAGCGCGCGTCCGTTCAAGGTCGCGTAGATATGGATGCTGCCATCGGCAATGACTTCGGCGCCATTGTTCACGGTGGCGGTAATGATCAGGTCGCAGCCGCGCGCGTAAATGCGCTGGCCGGCGCGCACCGGCGTATCGACAATCATGGTCTCGGCGTGCGCCGCTGCAACTGGCACCGGGGCTGGTGCGGGAGCCACAGGTACCGGTGCCGGGGCAACAGGCGCCGGCGCGGCTGGCACGGTCGGGGCGCGTACGCCGCTCGCACCGTCGTCGAGCGCCAGGCCGCGCGCGCGAATCTCGTCCGCCATCGCTGCCGGCGCGCCGCGCACGGCGACCGCGTTCAGGCGGTAGCGTTTCAGCAAATCGACCAGTGCGCGCCAGTCGATGAATCCCACCTCGCCGGCAATGGCACTGATGTCGATGACGGCAAATTCGTCTTCAAAGAAATCGGACGTGCCTCCCGTCATCTGCTGCAGTGCCGCGTCAATTGCCAGCGGGTCGACAGAATGCAGGATCGCGGAAATGGCGACGACCGTGGAAATCTTGATTTCGATTGGCAAGGGGGAGCTTTTGGTCATGAAGCAGATATCGTTGGCGTTAGCCGTGCATTCTACTTTGAAAAGTAGTCCCAAGGGCAATGGTTTTGTGCTTCATTCCCATAGGCAACGAATGAAGTTTGCCATGTGTAAATTGATCAAGAACAAGGTCTGGTGAAAATCAGAATGCACGCGATTGATTTCAGTGGATTAGCTGATAAGATTGATTTTGATCAAACGCGCATAGACGCTGAAATCTAAGATTTATGCTTTCCGGTCGCACCCGGCGTGCGCCGGAAAGTTGCCGTAATTTATGCAACGCCTGGCGCGGCCAGGACTTTGGAGAGACACATGGAAGAAGTAGTAATTGTCGCTGCCGGCCGTACCGCCGTCGGCAAGTTTGGCGGCACGCTGGCCAAAATTCCTGCCACTGAACTTGGTGCCCACGTCATCAAGCATTTGCTCGCACAAATCGGACTCGACCCGGCCAGTGTCAACGAAGTGATCATGGGCCAGGTCCTGACGGCTGGCGCAGGCCAGAACCCGGCACGCCAGGCCACCATCAAGGCCGGTTTGCCAGACATGGTGCCGGCATTTACGGTGGGCAAAGTCTGTGGCAGCGGCCTGAAAGCCACCCATTTGGCTGCGCAGGCGATCAAATGCGGCGATGCCGACATCATCGTCGCTGGCGGCATGGAAAACATGAGCGCCTCGCCGCACGTGCTGAACGGTTCGCGCGACGGTTTCCGCATGGGCGACGTCAAACTGGTCGACACCATGATCGTCGACGGTCTGTGGGACGTTTTTAACCAGTACCACATGGGCGTTACTGCCGAAAATGTCGCCAAAAAATTCGACATTTCGCGCGCCGAGCAGGATGAATTCGCATTGCGCTCCCAGCAAAAAGCCGAGGCTGCGCATAAAGAAGGCAAATTCAAGGATGAGATCATCCCGCTGGAAATTCCGTCGAAAAAGGGCCCGGTCGTGTTCGATACCGACGAGTACCCGAAGCACGGCAGCTCGCTCGAAGCGCTGGCCAGCCTGCGCCCGGCATTCAACAAGGAAGGCACCGTTACGGCCGGTAATGCCTCCGGCCTGAACGATGGCGCTGCCGCCGTCATCATGATGTCCGCGTCGAAAGCGAAAGAACTCGGCATCAAGCCGCTGGCGCGCATCAAGGCCTATTCGTCGGCCGGCCTGGACCCGTCGATCATGGGCATGGGCCCGGTGTCGGCCTCAAAACTGTGCCTGCAAAAAGCCGGCTGGACGCACGAAGACCTCGACCTGATGGAAATTAATGAAGCCTTCGCGGCCCAGGCCATTGCCGTCAACAAGGAAATGGGCTGGGATACCAGCAAAATCAACGTGAATGGCGGCGCCATTGCACTGGGTCACCCGATCGGTGCTTCGGGCGCGCGCGTCCTGGTGACCTTGCTGCACGAAATGATCCGGCGCGATGCCAAGCGCGGGCTGGCCAGCCTGTGTATTGGTGGCGGCATGGGCGTGGCGCTGGCAATCGAGCGCGATTAAGTAGTACCACCACAACCGAGGAACTTCGAAGAACCTTTGCTCCCGGCAGCAATGGTAGTCGAGAAGCACAGCTGTACGGCTGTACAGCGAGCATCGCAGACCGCCATTGCAACGCGCAGCGGGTTATTCGACGTTTTTCGCGATATCACACATAAAAAAGGGAGATGACAATGGCTAGAGTTGCGTTAGTTACCGGCGGTATGGGCGGTCTGGGCGAAGCGGTGTGTATCAAGTTGGCGGCGCTTGGCTACCGGGTCGTCACGACCTATTCGCCCGGCAATCAAAAAGTGGAAAGCTGGCTGTCATCCACCAGGGACATGGGCTACGACTTTAAAGCCTACGAATGCGACGTAGCCAATTTCGATTCGGCACAAGCCTGCGTCAGCAAGATCGAGCAGGAAGTCGGTCCCGTGGACGTGCTGGTCAACAACGCCGGCATTACCCGCGACATGACGTTCAAAAAAATGGACAAGGTCAGCTGGGACGCCGTGATGGGCACCAACCTCGATTCTGTGTTCAACATGACCAAACCGGTGGCCGATGGCATGGTCGAGCGCGGCTGGGGCCGGATCATCAATATCTCGTCCGTTAACGGCCAGAAGGGCGCTTTCGGCCAAACCAATTACTCGGCCGCCAAAGCCGGCATGCACGGTTTTACCAAGGCGCTGGCGCTGGAAGTGGCCCGCAAGGGTGTCACTGTCAACACCATCTCGCCCGGCTACATTGGCACCAAGATGGTGATGGAGATTCCATCGGACGTGTTGGAAAGCAAAATCATCCCGCAAATTCCCATGGCGCGTCTGGGCAAGCCGGAAGAAGTGGCGGGGCTGGTCGCGTATCTGTCGTCGGACGAAGCAGCTTTCGTGACGGGTGCAAATATCGCGATTAACGGTGGCCAACACATGTCGTAAACAAGTATGCCGCCGCGTCTGGTGTGCGGCATTCCGGAGCACCTCTATTGCTGAGGTGCTTTTTTTTCGCCTGTTGTGCTTTGCTCTGCGTCGCTGCTGGCGTGTGCCGGGTCGGCGTGTCAGCTATGCATGACTTAGTCGCGCCTGAATAATAGGGCGCTGCGACAGAAAACACTCTCTGCTCGAAACCGTTACCTGACAAAAGTCGGAGCCCATGGTGTGCAGCAAACCAGCGTTTGGATACCAGGAAGCGCATCCTGGATTGCGTCGCTGGACGTGAGGACAGCTTTATTTCTCCGGTGTTGAATGCTGCCAGGTCGGTGCACACAGAATTCATGCAAGGACTTCACCTGCATCGATTTGTCGTTTGAACTGATCCAGAATCGCCTGCCAGTCGTCGTGATGCTGTTATTTCGGCTGGGTCTGCCTTGCATTGAACGATATGGTCACGTCGATTTTAGTGCCGGTGCAAATTCCTGGCGCCGGGTGCGCCAGTCCAAGGCAGGAGGCCGGTACGCTACAATCGGTTGCAATACTTTCGAAAGCTTGCCATGCCTGCCACACCCACCTCGCTGTTTCCGCCCATCCTCCCGATCCGTCACGGCATGCTCAACGTCGATGCGCGCCATACGCTGTATTGGGAAGAAGTCGGCAACCCGAATGGCATTCCGGTGCTGTTCCTGCACGGTGGCCCGGGTGCCGGACTGTCGCCACAGCACCGGCGCTTTTTCGATCCGAAGGCATACCGCATCATCCTGTTCGACCAGCGCGGCGCCGGCAAGTCAACGCCGCTGGGTGAATGGCGCGACAACACCACCGATTTGCTGATCGACGACATCGAACGCCTGCGTGTCAAATTCGAGATCCAACAGTGGCTGGTGTTCGGTGGCTCGTGGGGCTCGACGCTCGCGCTGGCATACGGCGAAGCCTATCCAGAACGTTGCCTCGGCTTCGTGTTGCGCGGGATTTTCCTGTGCACAGCCGCCGAAATCGACTTTTTCCTGCACGGCGTGCAATGGTTTTATCCGGAACTGTATGCCGATTTCATCGCCCCGATTCCGCTGGCCGAACGCGACGATTTATTAAAAGCCTATACGCGTCGGCTACTGTGCGACGACCCCGCGCTGTACTGGCCGGCCGCGCGCGCATGGAGCCGTTTCGAAGGCCGGCGCGTGTTCCTGATGCCGCAGCCGGAGGAACATTCGTCCGATACGCTCGACCTCGGCGTAGGCCGACTCGAAGCGCACTACATGGCTAACGGCGCGTTTTTATCCGAGGATCAATTGGTGCGCAACATCGCGCGTATTGCCCACCTGCCAGCCGTGATTGTGCAGGGGCGCTACGACGTGATCTGCCCGCCGCTGTCGGCGTGGCGCCTGCACCAGGCGTGGCCGGGGTCGCGCCTGGACATGATTCCGGACGCCGGCCACGGCGCGCTCGAGACCGGCATTGCTGCAGCATTGGTGGCGGCCACGGAGCGATTCAAGCGCTCGCGCACCTTTCTCTGACCGGCGTCACGAGCGCGACTGTTACACTAGCGCTGTAACAACAACCTCGCAACCACATCACTGCTTATGAACATTCAAGTGAGCGACATCGGCCACATCATTCAGCTGGCCATCGCCCCGGTTTTCCTGCTGACTGGCGTGGCAACCAAGCTGTCTGTGCTGATCAATCGCCTGGCGCGCATCATCGACCGTACGCGCGTGCTGGAAGACCGCCTGCTGGTCGCCAACAACGAACGCTATACGCAGGAATTGTCCGAGATGTACAAGCGTTCGCACCTGATCAATTACGCAATTACCTGCAGCACCGGCTGCGGTTTGCTGATTTGTCTGGTGATTGCGATGCTGTTTGTCGGCGACACGCTGAACATCAAGCTGGACCGGTTTATTGCAGCGTTTTTCGTGGTTGCCATGCTGGCGCTGATCAGCAGCTTCGTGCTGTTTTTGCTCGAGATCCGCATTGCTGCGCGTCACATGCGCATGCGCCACATTGCCAGTCTGCCGAACAAGTATTAAGACGCATCCCTTTACCGAATCGAGTTGCATATGCATGACTACCAACGCCCTCCGACCCTGTACCGCTATGGCCCGCGTGCCGAGCTCGAGCAGGCACTTGCCAGCGGCCAGCTGCGCCTGATTCCAGCGAATAATTGCCTGACGTTTTCACTGTCGCAAGCCTGGGACAAGGATTTGTTCGACACCTTCGACGCCGATGCGTGCCTCGTGATTCACAACACCGAAGAATTTGGCGAGCGCCTGCACAAGGCGGTCCAGCGCACACTGCCGAACTGGGCCGGTATCGATGGCGCTGTGGAATATGGCGTGCGCGCCGCGCTGGGCGCCGCGTTCACCAAGACCACGGCCGAAGAGCATGAACAGGAATGGCAATTTGCCTGGCGTTCCCTGTCGTCGCAAGCGACGCTCAATCCTGTCACGGTGCGCATCGGCAGCCTGGAGCAGTATGCCGAGTTGCGCTCGCGCGACAGTTATTCGTCATAAGCCGACGCTCAAGGCGCCGCGTGCGCCAGTTTGATGTCGTCTTTCAAAAAGACCTGGCCGCCGTTGTACGTGAAATACACCTGCATCTGGCTTTGCGCCAGCAACACGTGATGCGCGCGTAAAAAGTCGCGGCCCAGGATCATTTCGTGCTCGCGTCGCCCGGTGAAATGTTCCGCGTTCTCCATCACGGCCAGGCGTGGATGCTGTACCACCTCGTCGCCGATGGCAAAGCTGTCAAACGTCATGTTCCAGAGTTTCCTGACATTGGTGCCGAAGCCGGTGGCCTCGCCCCCGTCGACAACGCCGGATGCATCGGTCGACATGCCGAGCTGGCGGGCGATATCGAGATCCACCGACGACTCGGCGGCGCCGCTGTCGATCAGTGCCCAGAGCGCCACGCCATTCAGTTTCACCTGCACGCGCGGCCGCCGCGCGTTGCCGATATATTCCATGGGGATGATCGAGGCATCCTTGTCCCAATATGCGAGTGCTTTATCCTGACAATGCTCGGCGCGGAAAAGTTTGATGCGGTGATCGGCCAAGTTCAGGTCGACGTCATATTGCATCAAAAAGTCTACGCCGATCATGCCTGCAGCACCGGTGTTTTCCAGTGCGTCGACGGCCTGGATTTGCAGATTTTTTGCGTGCGCATCGCCAATGGCGATGTCCTTTATTTTGACCAGGAAAATCGAGGTATTGCCACCAATTCCCTGCAATTGCCGGCGCGTCCGGAGCGGCGTCAAACCTTGTTTTTCCACTGCGCCGCGCAGCAGCAACGTGTTATCGAGACCGGTATCGAGGCCGTATTTCACTGCCTGTCCATTGAGTTCGCCGTCGACCGTGGCGAGCGGGGATTGATCGGAATGCGCCACCTCGAGGCTGGCCTGTTCGATATAGCGGCAAGCGCTGTTGGCATGCGTCGATAACAGCAGGCTGGCAGCGACAGAAAAGCACTGCAGGGTTTTCTTGTTCAAGAGCGTCATGGGGCACCTGGGTTGGGTAGTACGCATTTCACATTGAATGCGCGCGCCATCATAGGTCGAAAGAATCGCTGAACATAGTGTCAAGTTTTACAGCTTACAATCCTTGCCAACTCCCGCTCATTCTTCGATTGTCCGCGCCATGTCCCCCTTCCCGCATTTGCTCAGCCCCCTCGATCTCGGTTTCACGACCTTGCGCAACCGCGTCATCATGGGCTCGATGCACACCGGCCTCGAAGACCGCTTTTATCACTACGGCAAACTGGCGGCGTTTTATCGGGAGCGGGCAAAGGGCGGCGTCGGCCTGATCGTCACCGGTGGCATCTCGCCGAATCGCCAGGGCTGGCTGTTACCGTTTGGCGGCACGCTCAATTTCGCCGGCGATGTGCTCAATCACCGGCGCGTCACGCGCGCCGTGCACGAAGAAGGCGGCAAGATCGTGCTGCAGATTTTGCATGCCGGCCGGTATGGCTACCAGCCGCTGGTGGTGTCGGCGTCCGCAAAAAAATCGCCGATTTCTCCATTCAAACCGCGCGCGTTGACGGCTGCCGGAATTGAATCGACGATCAAAGCCTATGTGCGCTGCGCCAAACTGGCACGCCGCGCCGGTTATGACGGCATCGAAGTGATGGGCAGCGAAGGGTATCTGCTGAATCAGTTCTTGTGCGCGCGCACCAACCGCCGCACTGACCAGTGGGGCGGGCCCATCGAAAACCGGATGCGCCTGCCGGTGGACATCGTGCGCCGCATCCGGGCTGCGGTGGGCCGCGATTTCATCATCATGTACCGCCATTCCGTGCTCGACCTGGTCGATGGTGGCAATACCTGGGAGGAAGTGGTGCAGGTGGCGCAGGCACTCGAGCAAGCCGGCGTGACCATCCTCAATACCGGCTACGGCTGGCACGAAGCGCGCATCCCGACCATCGTTACCTCGGTGCCGCGCGCGGCGTTTGCCAGCATCGCCGGCAAGTTGCGCGCGGCTGTCGGCATCCCGGTGGTGGCGTCGAACCGGATCAATATGCCAGCCGAAGCCGAGGACATTCTCGCGCGCGGCGATGCCGACATGATCTCGATGGCGCGCCCCTTCCTGGCCGACGCCGCGTTTGTCGCCAAGGCTGCCGCGGGACGCGCCGATGAGATCAACACCTGCATCGGCTGCAATCAGGCGTGTCTGGACCATACTTTTGCAAACAAGCGCGCCACGTGCCTGGTCAATCCGCGCGCCTGTTACGAGACGGAACTGGTGTACGTGAAGGCCGCCGTAAAACGCAAGGTGGCCGTGGTGGGGGCAGGGCCGGCTGGATTGTCGGCAGCGACGGTGGCGGCCGAATGCGGCCACGACGTTACCTTGTTCGAGTCAAACAGTGAATTGGGTGGCCAGTTCCGGATCGCCATGCAGATTCCGGGCAAGGAGGAATTTGCCGAGACCATCCGCTATTTCAGGCGCAAGCTCGAGACCACCGGGGTTACTGTGCGCCTCGGTGAACGCGTGACACGCGCACAGTTGCTGGCCGGCGGTTTCGACCATGTCATCCTCGCCACAGGCATTGCCGTGCGCATGCCGCGCATTGATGGCATCGAGCATGCGAAGGTGTTGTCGTACCTGGACGTGTTGCGCGACAAGGCGCCGGTGGGCAAGCGCGTGGCAATCATCGGCGCGGGTGGCATCGGTTTCGACATGGGCGAGTATCTGCTGCATGACGCGTCGCATCCGCTGCCGGTGCCGGTGGCCGACTGGGCGGCGGAGTGGGGTGTCGATTTGCAGGTGCGTGAGGCGGGTGGCTTGATGGCGCCGGTGCCAGTGACTCCCGTGCGCGAGGTATTCCTGCTGCAGCGTAAAACCAGCAAGCCGGGCGCGGGGCTGGGCAAAACGTCAGGCTGGGTGCATCGCGCCACGTTGCTGCGGCATGGCGTGACGATGCTGTCCGGCGTGCAGTATGAACGCATCGATGACGCCGGATTGCATATTACTGTTGGCGGAGAAGCGCGGGTGCTGGAGGTAGATAATGTGATTATTTGCGCGGGGCAGGACAGTCTCGATGAACTGATGCCGGCAGCGGGGACAGTTGGTGGACCGCGGTTTCACAAGATTGGCGGCGCCGCGCTGGCGGCGGAGCTGGATGCGAAACGGGCGATTCGGGAGGGGGCGGTGGTAGGGGCGGGGCTTTCCCCCGCGAAGGCGGGGGTCCATAGCAGGTAACCGAAGTTACTGCGCCTTCCGTACAGGGAATGTATTAATTGAGTGGTACCGTGCGCCCTCTGACTCCGGTCGGGTGCTATAGATCCCCGCCTCCGCGGGGAGGATTAAAGCTTCCGCACCACCACGCACCCAATCGAATACCCCGCACCGAACGAGCAGATCACGCCCAGCGCGCCGGTGGGCAAATCGTCCTGGTACTTGTGGAAAGCGATGATCGATCCGGCCGACGATGTGTTGGCATACGTGTCCAGAATCACCGGCGCTTCACCCGGCTCGGCGTCCCGGCCCAGCAGCAAACGGATGATGAGCAGATTCATGTTCAGGTTAGCCTGGTGCAGCCAGTAGCGCGCCACCTGCGCCACATCGAGGCCGGCCGCAGCGACGGTCTCGCGGATCATTTCCGCCGCCATCGGGCAGACTTCCTTGAACACTTTGCGGCCCTGCTGGCGGAACAGTTTGTCGGCTTCGCCCGCCTTGTCTTCGTCGAACCGGTTCATGAAACCGAAATTGTTGCGGATATTGTTCGAGAAGCTGGTTTTCAGTTTGCTCGACAAGATTTCAAAGCAGTGCTTGCTCACTGCGGTGTCTGCAGCTTCGATCACCACTGCCGTGCACGCATCGCCGAAAATAAAATGACTGTCGCGGTCGCGGAAGTTCAGGTGGCCGCTGGTAATTTCCGGGTTCAGCACCAGCACGGCGCGCGCCTGGCCGGTCTGCACGGCTGCCATTGCTGTCTGGATGCCGAACGTGGCCGACGAACAGGCCACGTTCATGTCGAAACCGAAGCCGTCGATGCCCAGCGCATCTTGCACTTCGACTGCCATCGCCGGATAGGCGCGCTGCATGTTCGAGCAGGCGACCAGCACCATGTCGATATCGGCAGCCGTGCGGCCGGCGCGCGCCAGCGCATCGTGGGCGGCGGCGACACACATTTCGGCCTGCAGCGAAATCTGGTCGTCCGGACGGTCATCGATACGCGGCGTCATGCGCGCCGGATCGAGCACACCGGCTTTTTCCATCACGTAGCGCGATTTGATGCCGGACGCCTTTTCGATAAAACCCGGGCTGGAAAGTTCGATGGCCGTCACGCTGCCCGCGGCAATGGCGTCTGCATGCTCTGCATTGAAGGCGCCGGCATGGGCGTTGAAGGCTTCGACCAGCTCTTCGTTGGAGATCGAATGCGGTGGCGTAAACAGGCCGGTGCCGCTGATGACGACAGGTTTCATGGTGTCTCTCAATTGTTTTAGCCGGCCAAGCCGGAAGATGGCGCCGATTCTACACAATCGCGCGAAGCGTGGGAATTGTCGGTACAACCAGAGACGATCGGCAAGGACCGCTAACGTACCAGCAGTGCCGGTGTGGCAGATAACTGCACTTGCTGTCCTTTTAAATGGCGAATCGCCTGGGCCAGCTGGAAATCGTCGCGGCTGCCGAAGACCAGCGGCGTGCGCGCCAGTTCGCGCCGGTATAAACGGCTTTCGGCTTCGAGGTCGTCGACGCGCGCGCCAGCTTCCCGGCTGTTGTCGTTGGTCAGATGGTGTTCCAGGTCAGCCTCGCGCATGCGCAGCGAATTCATGCCGTCGCTGTCAACGTATTCGTCCACGCGCAGGTCGGGCACGATGCCGCGCGCCTGGATCGAGCGTCCGTTCGGCGTGTAATAACGCGCCGTGGTGAGTTTGACTGCCGCATCGTGGCCCACCGGCCGGATTGTCTGCACCGAGCCCTTGCCGAACGTCGGGCTGCCGATGATGGTGGCGCGCTTGTAGTCCTGCAGCGCGCCGGCGACAATTTCCGACGCCGACGCCGAGCCGGTATTCACCAGCACCACCATCGGCACGGTTTTCAGGCCGGCCGGCAAATTACCCAGGACATCGCCTTTTTTCAGCATGTAATCTTGCGGCAGGCCGTAAAAACGCTCGCGCGAGTCGGCGCGCTGGCCGTTGGTCGACACGATCTCGGCGCCTTTCGGCAAGAACGCCGCCGCCGCGCCAACCGCTCCTTGCAGCAGCCCGCCCGGATCGTTGCGCAAGTCCAGCACCAGGCCTTTCAGCTGCGGATCCTGCCGGTACAGCGCGGTGAGCTTGGCGGCCAGGTCGTCCAGCGTCGGCTCCTGAAACTGGGCAATGCGCAGCCATGCGTAACCCGGTTCGATCAGTGCACCCTTGATGCTTTTCTGGACGATTTCGGCGCGCGTGATGGTGATGGTGAGCGGCTTGGCAAGCGCCGATGCGCGCAGTATCGTCAGCGTCACGCGCGTGCCAGGCTCGCCGCGCATGCGCCGCACCGCGTCGTCGAGTGGCGCGCCGCGTACGGCAACGCCATCGACGTGGGTGACCAGGTCGCCAGGCAAGATGCCGGCCAGCGCCGCCGGCGAGTCTTCCATCGGCGCGACGATGCGCACATAACCTTCATCGGAGCGCCCAATTTCAATCCCCAGGCCGACGAATTTCCCGGCGGTACCTTCGCGCAGCGCGCGAAAAGCCGTGCGGTCGAGGAAGGCGGAATGGGGATCGAGACTGGCCACCATGCTGCTGGTGGCTTCCTGCAGCAGCGCTTTGCCGTCTTTCACAGGGTCGACGTAATCGGCCTGGATAACGCCGTAGACATTGGCCAGCTGGTGCAGTGCCTCGAGTGGCAGCGCGGGATCGAGCTGCTTATGGGATAGTGCGGAAAACTGCATCGTGAGCGCCACGCCAAGAATGGCGCCAAGCGCGACGAGTGCGGTTTTATGATATTTGAAGGCCATTGTCGCGCCAGTATAGACGCCTTCCTGCCGTATTGCTGACCCGCGTCAGGACGAATGTAAATCCATGTAGGGATTTGTTCGGCTGCCGTAAAGATTTGTAATTCTGTCCTGAAGCGCAATTATTTGCCCTATTCTTGACCTCGGTTTCTCTCTTTACTTCTCGTGAAGTGGTCTTTGCCCACGGTCCAGGCCGTGGGCTTTTTTTGTTCGAAAGCCAATATGATCCGCAACTCTCTGCAGCTGGCCGCCACCCTTATTCTGGCTGCCTGCGCCGCGCCATCGTTCGCGGTGCCTGTCACCGACATCCAGGCCGACGTGTTGATCGCCATGGCGCCGGATCTGCGTAAAGCGATGGCGCTGAACGCCAACCAGAATATTTTATGGGGCCAGGTCGACGGCCGCAGCCACGCCATTCTGCGCGAACGCACCGCGCGCCGCGAGCGTCTGCAGCGTCAGGCCAGAACTGTCGTGACAACGCCGTCGCCCGAACTGCGCACGCTGGGCACTGCTATGGATGCAGAAGATGCTGCGGTGCAGGCCGAAGACAAGCAACTGCGCGAAATGTGGCTGACCGTCAACGATGCCCTCGACGTGAAACAGCGCGTGCAAGTGGCCGCCTTCATCGGCGAGCAACTTGAGCGCGTCGAAGGCGGCCCGATGCGCGGTGAGCCGGACAAGCGCGACAGTGGCGAAAAGCGTCCACGCGGCAGTAGGGGAGGCATGGGCGGCATGGGCAACGGTGGCATCAATATCGGCACCGGTGCCGGCGCGGGTCAGTAGCATCCGGAGGTTTCCCGTTTTGGATGCCTTGTATCAAAAAGTAAAAATCCTTTCCCTTCATCAGGATCGTCCTTGCGCGCGGCTAGAATGTTTTGTTACATTTGCCCACCAGCTAGAAAGCTGGAATTCCACTTGCACGCAACTGAGGACTATCTTCGTGAAACGACATCTTTTGAGCACCCTCGCCCTGTCGATAATGGCCGCGTTCGCCACCACGCCAGCGACCGCCCAGCAAGGCACGACCGCTGGCATCGACACGCAGTTTATCGACCCGAGCGTACGCGCTCAGGACGACTTCTTCACTTATTTGAACGGCAAGTGGCTCAAAACGACAGACATTCCCGCCGATAAAGCAAGCTGGGGCACCTTCATGCAGTTGCGTGAAGAAACCCAGCCCCAGTTGCGCACGCTGATCGAAAAAGATGCTGGCGACAAGAAGAAAAAAGCGGGCACCGACGAGCAAAAAATCGGCGACCTGTACACCAGCTTCATGGATGAAAAGCATCTGGAAGCGCTTGGCACCAAGCCGCTCGCCGGCGAGCTGAACAAAATCCGCACGCTCAAGGACAAGAAAGACATCCCGGCCCTGGCCGCGCATCTGGCGCAAATTGGCGTATCCACACCGTACGGTATCTATGTCGGTCAGGATCAGCGCGCCTCGACGAAATATGCCGCGTACATCGGCCAAAGCGGCCTCGGCATGCCGGACCGCGATTACTACCTGAAGCTCGACGACAAGCGGATGGCCGACACGCGCACCAAGTACCAGGCGCACGTGGCAAAAATCCTGTCGCTGGCCGGCGAGAAGGATGCCGACACCAAGGCCGCCGCCATCGTTGCGTTCGAGACCGCGCTGGCCGAGGTGCAGTGGACCAAGGTGGAAAACCGCGATCCGGTCAAGCGCTACAACAAGGTCGAGGTCAGTAAACTCGGTGAACTGACGCCGGGCTACGACTGGAACGCCGCACTGAAAGCGGCTGGCATTGCCGGCAAGACCGATTACGTGATCGTCGCGCAGCCAAGCTATCTGAAAGGCATGACCGAGATCCTGGCCAGGACCGATCTGGCCACCATCAAGTCGTATTTTGAATGGCAGACGCTGCGCGCTTATTCCGATTATCTGTCGAAAGATTTCGTCGACGCCGACTTCGCCTTTTACGGCACGGTGCTGACCGGCGTCACCGAAAACCGTCCACGCTGGAAAATCGGCGTCTCGACGGTCGAAGGCTCGATTGGCGAAGCACTGGGTCGCCAGTACGTCCAGAACTATTTCCCGGCCGAGAAAAAAGCCCGCATGCAAGCGCTGGTAAAAAACATCCTGGAAGCGTACAAGGAAAGTATCGATACGCTCGATTGGATGAGCCCGGCAACCAAGAAAGAAGCGCAAGCGAAACTGGCAAAGTTCACGCCGAAAATTGCGTATCCGGACAAGTGGCGCGACTACACCGCGTTGAGCATCAAGCCGAACGATCTGGTGGGCAACATCATGCGCGCCCGTATCTACGCCTACAACCGCAACAAGAACAAGCTGGGTCAGCCGATCGATCGTAGCGAGTGGGGCATGACGCCGCAAACCGTCAATGCTTATTACAACAGCTCGATGAACGAAATTGTGTTCCCGGCATCGATCCTGCAAAAACCTTTCTTCGATGCGAGCGCCGACGATGCGGTCAACTATGGCGCCATCGGTGCCGTGATTGGCCACGAAATCAGCCACGGTTTTGACGACAAGGGCAGCCAGTCCGATGGCGATGGCAACCTGCGCGACTGGTGGACCGCTGAAGACAAATCGAAGTTCAAGGCCAAGACCGATGCGCTGGTAAAACAGTACGGCAGCTTCAGCCCATTGCCCGGCTACCCGGTCAACGGTGCACTGACGCTGGGCGAAAACATCGGCGACAACTCGGGCCTGGCGATTGCATACAAGGCTTATAAAATCTCGTTGCACGGCAAACCGTCACCGGTGATCGACGGCATGACCGGCGACCAGCGCTTCTTCATGGGCTGGGGTCAGGTATGGCGCTCGAAAATGCGCGAAGCCCAGCAAATTGTGCAGGTCAAAACCGATCCGCACTCGCCGGGCCAGTTCCGCACGAATGGTACAGTGACGAACCAGCCGGCCTTCTATGACGCGTTTGGCGTGAAGGAAGGTGACAAGATGTACGTGGCGCCGAAAGACCGCGTTATCATCTGGTAAGTGTTTTACCAATAGCAACTGCAGTCATAAAAACAGGGCCGGTGTCACGAGCGCCGGCCTCATATTCCATTACCGCACTTGGAGAAGAATCAGATGAACCGTTATCTATTGAGCGCATTGACGCTGAGCCTGCTGGCCAGCGTGGCGCACGCCGCTGACACCACCAAACATCCAAAAGCCGCACAGGCTCTGGGCTCCGGCGTGGCTACCGAATACATCGACCCGAGCGTGCGCGCGCAGGATGACTTTTTTACTCACCTGAACGGCAAGTGGATCAAGGAAACTGAAATCCCGGCTGACAAGTCGAGCTGGGGCTCGTTCGCCAAATTGCGCGACGACACCCAACCAATCCTGCGTGCGATCATCGAAAAAGCGGCTGCCAGCAAATCGGCGGCAGGCACCGATTCGCAGCGCATCGGCGACTTTTACAGCAGCTTCATGGACGAGCCAAAGCTGGAGCAACTGGGCCTGACGCCGCTGAACGCCGAGCTGGCAAAAATTGCCGCGATCAAGGACAAATCGGAACTGCCGGCCGTGCTGGCCAAGCTGCAGTTCATGGGCGTGAGCGTGCCGTTCGACGTCGGCATCCACCAGGACGCCAAAGATTCCACCAAGTACGTGGCGGACCTGGTCCAGAGCGGCCTGGGCATGCCCGACCGCGATTACTACCTGAAAGCCGACGACAAGAAACTGGCCGATGCGCGCGCCAAGTATCAGATCCACGTCGAAAAAATGCTGACGCTCGCCGGTGAAAAAGATCCCGCAGCGAAAGCCAAAGCCATCGTGGAATTTGAAACCGCACTGGCCAAGGTGCAGTGGACCAACGTGGAAAACCGCGATCCAATCAAAGCCTACAACAAGGTCATGCTGGCCGACCTTCCGAAGATGGCGCCGGGTTTCAACTGGCAAGCGTGGCTGGATGCATCGACCATCGGACCAAAAGTCAGCTATGTGATCGTCTCGCAGCCGACCTATCTGAAAGCGTTCACGGGCATTGCCGAGCAGACCTCGCTCGATACCTGGAAAGCGTACCTGCAGCTGCACCTGATTGAAGGTTACGCGTCGTTCCTGTCGAAAGCGTTCGTCGATGAGCGTTTCTCGTTCTACGGCACCACGCTGTCGGGCGTGACGCAGATGGAACCGCGCTGGAAGCGTGGCGTTGGCGTGGTCGAGCGTTCGCTGGGCGAAACCGTCGGCAAGCTGTACGTCGAGCAGAACTTCCCGGCCGAGCGCAAAGCGCGCATGGAAGCGCTGGTGAAAAACTTGCTGGAAGCGTACAAGGAAAGCATCAACAAGCTCGACTGGATGAGCCCGGCCACCAAGAAAGAGGCGCAGGCCAAACTGGCCAAGTTCACGCCAAAAATCGGCTATCCGAACAAGTGGAAAGATTACTCGGCACTGACCGTATCGCGTGATGACCTGGTGGGCAACGTAATGCGTTCGCGCATGGTCGAGACGAACCGCGAGCTGAACAAGCTGGGCAAACCGATCGACCGCGACGAGTGGGGCATGACGCCACAAACCGTGAACGCGTATTACAACCCGGAACTGAACGAAATCGTGTTCCCGGCGTCGATCCTGCAGCCGCCATTTTTTGACGCGAACGCTGACGACGCCGTGAACTACGGCGGCATCGGCGCGGTCATCGGCCACGAAATCAGCCACGGTTTCGACGACCAGGGCGCGCAGTACGACGGCGACGGCAATCTGCGCGACTGGTGGACCGCCAGCGACCATAAAAACTTCGCGGCCAAGACCAAAATGCTGGTCAAGCAGTACAACGGTTACAGCCCGCTGCCTGGCTACAACGTCAACGGCGAACTGACGCTGGGCGAAAACATTGCCGACAATTCGGGCCTGGCAATTGCGTACAAAGCGTACAAAATCTCGCTCAAAGGCAAGAAAGCACCAGTGATCAACGGCCTGACCGGCGACCAGCGCTTCTATATGGGTTGGGGACAAGTGTGGCGCGTCAAAATGCGTGAAGCGCAGCAAGTTGTGCAAGTAAAAACCGACCCGCACTCGCCGGGCCAGTTCCGCGCGAACGGCACGCTGATGAACCAGCCGGCGTTTTATGAGGCGTTCAAGGTGAAGCAGGGTGACAAGATGTATCTGGCGCCAACCGAGCGCGTGATCATCTGGTAATTCGACGCATGCCCGGTTGGGCGTACGTTTGAAAAGGAAACCGTCCGGGCAGTCTGCCGGGCGGTTTTTTGTCGTTCGTTGCTGTTCCGCACTGCATCCGCCAGGGTTTATGGTTGGGCAATGTCCGGCATGTTAAGAGTTTCACCATGCAAACAAAAACTATTCAATCCATTCCCTATCTCGACGGCTGGCGCGGTCTGGCAATCTTGCTGGTGCTGGTGTCGCACTTTTTACTGGGTGCCGGCGGCGAACTGGGCGTGGCGCTGTTTTTTGTGCTGTCCGGCTACCTGGTCAGCGGCATGCTGTTCCAGCGCGAGACAGGCCTCGGCATATTTTTCTGGCGCCGCGCCACGCGCATTCTGCCGACATTCTGGCTGTACCTCGCCGTGATGGCGGTGTACACGGCAATGCTGCAGCCGATGCCGCACACCATCCCCGCGGGCGAAATGCTGGCCACGCTGACGTTCCTGCGCACCTATCTTCCACCCGGTGAATCGATCTGGTCGGCGCACTGGCCGATTGGCCACGTCTGGTCGCTGAATGTCGAAGAGCATGCTTATCTGGTGCTGGGGCTGATCGCCGTGCTGGTGCGTGCCAGCGGCGTGAAATGGCTGCTGCGCGCAGCGCTGTTTGGCTGTGTCGGCGCAAGTTGTGTATGCATCTTTTACTATTCACGCACGCCGCCAGGCGCAGGGTCGCCGTGGATGCTGCGCAGCGAGTGCGCGGCACTCGGCATGCTGGCCTCGGCCTGGATTCACACCAGCCGGCCGCTGTCGACATTTTCGTGGATACGCAATGGCCACTGGTCAATTGCTCCATTGGCACTGCTTGCCGGTTTGCTGTGCTACGTGCCCGGCGCACCGTATCTTGCGGCCCCTGGCCTGGCGCCATTATTGCTGGCGCTGGCCGTGAACTACCTCGACTGCGCCCCCCCGCCGCTGCTGCGCCTGCTGTCGCTACGCTTTTTGCGCTGGTGCGGAATGTGTTCGTTTTCGTTGTATATGTGGCAGCAGCCGTTTTACAAGGCGATCGCGTTGTATGGTCTGCCACGCCCGGCCGCGCTGGCGATGGCATTGGCAGTCGGGACCGGCGCGTTTTATTGCTTTGAGAAGCCGCTGCGACAGTATTTGAATCGGGTGTGGCAAGAGCGGCGGATGTCGGTGCCGGCATAGCCGTCCATTTTATTGCGGAAGCTGCGCACGCATAAAAAAAGCCTCCGTGAAAGGTAATGCCATTCGGTTAAGCAGGTTTTCGTAGAACGTGGGTGGCGTAGCGTTTTAGTTTTGCCTTCACGGCCCGGTCGAATTTTCGATCGGGCCGTTCGTCATTGAGGAGGCTAACCATCCTTTCGCGCAGATGTTTCATTGAAGCAGGCAGTTTGCCGTACGACCTGTTGTGGCAGCCCATTGCAGTTCGAATTGAATCAAGTGGAAAGTATAGATAAAGGTCGCTTCAGTAGGTTCGCATTTGACCACCAGGGTCGCTTTAGCGATCTCAACTGGAGCAGGTCGTATGCAATCAAGGTTTCCATATCTCCTGGTACACGCCGTCGACGGTTTTTGATTGTAGCGTGAGTGTGGCACCGAGCATGGTCTGCTTGAGTTCACGGTAATTCGTCTCGATGTCCCAGCGACGCGTGTAGCAGTTCGCAATATCTGCAGGTTTGTAGCGCAGCCGATCGCTTAGCGAAGTGAGCAAAATACGTTTGCGTCCGTGCTGGTCGATGACGGTAATAGCGCGTGCTTCCCAGAATTCGTGCAGTTCAGCGCACTTGGCGCGCGCTTGTGGCGACACACGCACGGTCACACCACGTACCTGGGGTAGCTGGCAATGGCACCGCTGGCATAATTTTGTGCCCCGAAGTGCCCGCGTGGTTCAGCATTGTCATGCGTACACAGAGTAGCGCCGTCCATCGCGTACAGCACCAGTCCTTTGAAGACATAGGCACGGCGATCCTACTGCACCAATGGTGAGCTGCGTGTTCGAACAGCCATTTCAACGGATCTGAACCGAGGCGCTGTCGTGCTTGAGTAGCCGCGCTCTTGCTGAAAAAAGGAGCCTGAGCATCCGGCACGGCCAGGCCGAGAGTATCGAGCACTTCAATGATCGACTGGTGACGATAAAGCGCCAAAGTCACCATCAGCCAGACTACTTACTCAGCCGATAAACACCGATGATGGATGCTTGTTGCCTCCGTCCTCTGCACCGGTTCTTCAATCCACTCGACAGGTAAATAATCTCCCCAGCCGGCACCAATCCGGCGCATCAAGGTGGTTACCAAGGACATGGAGAGAGTCGTCAATCATCCCTGGGCAAATTAACAGCATGCCCAAGCGTTTACAAGCGGCAAATAAAAATGCCGCTCAGTCTTAACTGAGCGGCATTATCCGTAAAGGAGGCTTTTTTCATCAAGCTGTTTGCTTGATGGGTGTACTGCAGATTCAGCCAGGATCGGCTATGCCGTCCAAGCCCTTCATTATTACTTGTTGCGGCGGCGGGCAACGCACAGGCCGGCCAGGCCGAGGCCCAGCAACGCTACCGATGCTGGTTCTGGAACTGGGTTCGCTACTTCGAAGCCCACCACCAGGTTGTCTACTTCAAATGCTTGTGAAGTGGTGTTGAAACTAAACGAGGTAA
>JALYUM010000030.1 GCA_030853745.1 Pseudomonadota bacterium
TCGACAAGGCGATGGGATCGAACGGCGATCCGTGCAAGGTCGCGATGGACAAGAGCGGCGCCAACAAGGCAGCCATCGATGCGATCAACGCCGAGCGCGACGTCCCGATCCTGGTGCGCCAGATCAAGTACCTCAACAACATCGTTGAGCAAGACCACCGCGCCATTAAGCGGGTGACCAGGCCGATGCTCAATTTGAAATCGTTCCGGTCCGCCGCCGCGGTGCTGGCCGGCGTCGAGCTGATGCATATGATCCGCAAGGGCCAGTTCGCCATCGACGCTACGGATGCGATGTCGTTCGCTGACCAATTTTATGCGCTGGCAGGAATGCTCCGTCCAGTTTGAGGGGCGTTGTGCCATTTCGGGAAAATTTTGAACTCTGATCAACAACGCGACAGAACCAACTTCAGTCCATGAGCTTACGTATTCACCCCCAAGCCCGCACGACGCCAAAGATCCGGCAGGAAATCAAGGACTCTGGCCTATCCGACCGCGAGGCTGCCAAGGTCTTCAACATCACCCGTGCTACGGCCGCCAAGTGGCTCAAGCGCGACGATGTGCAAGACCGTTCGCACCGCGCCCACACGCTCCATACAACTCTGAGCGCGACGCAGCAGGCCATCGTGCTGTCACTGCGCCAGTCGCTCTATCTGCCGCTCGACGACCTGCTCTACATCACTCGTGAATACATCAACGCCGCCGTTTCGCGGGCAGGCATCGCGCGTCTGCTCAAGCGCGAAGGCATGTCGCGCCTGGAAGACATCATCCCGAAGGCAGAAGGCGAAACGCTCTCGCCAAAAAAGACCTTCAAGGACTATGAGCCTGGCTTCGTTCACATCGACATAAAATACCTGCCACAGATGCCAGACGAGACATCGCGTCGTTACCTGTTCGTGGCCATCGACCGCGCCACGCGCTGGGTGTTTCTGCACATCTATGGCGACATGACCGACCGTAGCAGCGTCGACTTTCTGCGCCGGTTGAAAATCGCCTCGCCCATCAAAATCACGAAAATCCTGACCGACAATGGCTCGCAATTTACAGACCGGTTCTCGATGAAAGACAAGACGCCCAGCGGTCAGCATGCATTCGATAAAGTCTGTGCAGGCATGGGCATCGAGCACCGCTTGGCGCCTCCACGTCACCCGCAAACGAACGGCATGGTGGAACGCTTCAACGGCCGCATCAGCGAGCTGTTAAAACAGACCAGGTTCGACAGCCGGGCCGATCTCGAAATTACCTTGCTCAACTACTTGAAGCTGTACAACCACCACATTCCGCAGCGCGCCATTGGCTCCAGAACGCCAATTCAAGCGCTGAAGGAATGGCAGCAGAAAAAGCCGGATCTATTCGTTAAACGCGTTTATGACCAGACGAGACTTGACAGGTAACCTCACCCACGGAAATTTCAAGTTTTTGCGTTTTTACACAGCCTGGACCCATACCGGGGGAGACTACCGAATTCGGAAAAAATAGCACGCTAAGGTCCAAGCCACGAGCTAAACGCTGGGAATATTCATCTGGCCGTTGCATAAATCTGTTGCAGTTGCCAATGCAATCGCAACAGCTTTGCGCAACGATTTACGCCCATGAAGTGGACAAAAGCGCTGTTTGTGCAAAAAGGTTCGTTTGAGCAACTTCTTAGCGTGCTATTTTTCCCGAATTCTGCGGGCGCCCCAAAGAGCCTCGCCGACATAGCCGTGATGATGGCTGCCCGCTAAGCCGACCCATCCCGTAACTTGAAAAGTCGTAGCGGGCTCAACTGCCGTGGCCATCGTTTTCATGCTGAGCGTAATAAAGCTCAGCCGCTTCAGCAATCCTTTTCTCACGCGCTTTCACATAAATGGCCGTGGTCGACGCGCTAGCGTGGCCGAGGATCTCCTGCGCGACTACGATCGGCATGTCCTTCTCGACTGCGAGCGTGCCGAACGTATGCCGGAATGCGTGCGGCGACGTCGCCGCTAATTGCACCAGATGCTCGGGTGTCAGGGCCGCCGCGTCCTCTGGCGCCAGCGCACTACTATATTTGCTCACGCGCTTCAACGCCCCGGCGATGAGATCGTAAAACGAGTTCGGGTTGTAACCCTTCATGCCGACGTCGACGTGCTTGGACAAAGCCCGTTCTGTCCCAGGCACCACGATAGGGGAGAGCAGCGGCAGATCGATCGCCTGCAGATCGAAATCAACGTCCCGATCCCGCCAATGCGCGCGCAGCGCAGTGATTGTGCGCGGACTCACTGGAACCTTGCGCATCTTGCTGCGCTTTCCCAGCACCTCAAGCATCCATACCGTTTTGCCATGGCGGCTCTTTTTGAGCTTTTCGCGTCGTGCGCCTGCGGCCTCTGCACGCCTCAGGCCCGAATCGCCCATCAGAAGAATCGCGGCTAGTGCGACCCGGTCCTGCTGATTTTCTGGCGCAGCAGCACGCTGCTCGAGGACGCCAATTACCTTGACCCAAAGGTCTACAGGCAAAGCCCGATCAACGTCCATTTTTTCAATCTGCTGTACGACAATAGGGTCTTTCACAGCAGCCCACGGGGAACCTGCCAAATACCTTACCTTCACCAGCCAGTCGAACGCGGCGCGAAGCACGAGCAGTGCATGCTTCTGCGAACCGGCACTCATCCGGTCTTCGGCAAACGGCCTCCAGCGCTTGCCTGTCTTCACCGTCCGCGGGCCACAGAACTCCGGAAGGGGAGCGACAAGGAAATTCTTGTAGGCCTCGCAGTCGTCAACCAGAAGCGAGGACATCGGCTTGAACGCGACAAGGGCACACCAGAGCACGAAGCGTTCCAATTCCTTGGTATATGCGCGCAGCGTGTGCGTCTGGCCAGCGTATCGCGCGAGGAAACACTGGATTGCTTCTAAATCGTTGCGTGCCGAAATAAAGCAGAATGCCGGCGAGCGATTGGCGCCTTCCGACCCGGCGAGCGTTGGGGGGAGCTGGAACGTACCGAACGGCGCGACTTCGCGCTTTTTGATTGGATCAAGAACGGGAAGCAGATCGAAAGTGACCGCCGGCGCACAATGGGTACGCTCCAGCCCCACCTCGCCAAGTTCGTCAGGCCACGCCTGCAGAAAGCGCATTACGAAAACAGCGCGGCCGGCGCCGATGCGCGGCACCGAGCGCCACCAGGAGGCGCCGCGGCGATTGATCAGGTCGACTAGGTCGCCAAGCGTCGTTATTCCTTCGTCTTTGAACGCCTCAACTGTCTTAGGCTTGAACCACTGCGAGATACGCTGCGTGCGGCTCGGCAGGGGCCTTGGCAGGTCCGCAGCCTGGATAAGGATGTCGAGGGCCCTGGTCGTGATTGCGCCGCCTTGGCGGGCGTGCTGGAGCGCCTGAGCGGCCGCAGGATTGTGTTCGATGGCCCGTTCAATTAGATCGGCACGCATGTCGAGCAACCACCGTTCCAAGCCGTGTGCCAGCTGCGGGCTGTCTTCGCTGTAGTACAGGTCAGCAATGCGCTGCATCGGGATCTTCAGGACGTACGCGCGAAGCGCGGTGTAGTCGCTGCGGTTGTAGGCCAGCTGCGGAAGGGCGACGTTCGTATGTTGGCTCATTCGTTCCTTACTTTTTTTCGGCACCAACGATGGCGCGCATTAGGGCCAGGTTGGCGGCCGCACCTTGCGGAAGCTTCATGGTTTCGATGGCTTGGATCAGTTTCATCTTGTCCGGATGCGCATCGAGCATGCGCTGATGTAGTTCAGCCTGCCACCGTTCGTTCTTAACACTAATTTCCCGCGTATGAAGGCTCTGCAGGTGCGTGACCTCTTCATCAAGCAATTTGGCTGCAGTGAAGTCGTAGCCGGGACGCCGCGCTTTTGCCACCAGGCGACGCAGCTGACGAAGCGTGCGCGCCGGCGCAGCGCGGTGCTCGAGCTCGACGGCGCAGCCGAGGTAAAACCAGCCTTCGGACCACGCGCAATGCTCACGTCTGTAGAAAATGCGATCGTGATAAATCCAGAGCGCGTCCTCGCTGACAAAGACATAGAGCCACGAAGGAATGATGGTGCCGCTGTGATAGGTCCAGTACCGATTCCAAACGCGTTCCTTTTCCGATCCCTGGAACTTCGCGGCGCCGGCGTCAAGCACCTTGATGTGCCGCCGCCGGCAGCCTGGTTAGGAAACGGCAAAGCGCAGCCCTGGTGCCGTCTTCGGTCGTGGGCATCATCGGGCTAAACGGTCGAGCTGTGATGCTCAGTGAACCGTGCTTCTTAATATCGAACTGTATTGTCATGAAAAATCGTCCGTCACTTAAAATGGCTGAATATGCCATCCTAATCTTGTTCCATGGTCAAAACAATCATAAATCCAACGATGATAATACGAGTTATCATCGAAGGATGGTGACCGGTCTCGACGTTTTTCGGCTGAATTGGCTTTGTTGCATAAATCAGCAGAGTTCGTAATTCCCCAAACCCCAGGCGGAATTACGGCATGGTCACCGCAACAGTCGTGGGCGTGCCCAACCGGGTGAACCGATTGAGGATGGCGGCACGGACCTGCAGTTCGGCGACCTGTCGGTCGAAGTCACGTGACATGACGCGCTCCCCAAGCAGCTTGAAGCAACGCATCTTGGTCTCGACAAGGC
>JALYUM010000043.1 GCA_030853745.1 Pseudomonadota bacterium
TGCGATGCCGCCACCGCCGCGTGACGGTGCGATGCCGCCACCGCCGCGTGATGCTGCGATGCCGCCGGCGTTAGGCCAGCCAATGCCGCCCGCCGACGCGCCGCCACCACCTGACGGCCGCCGCTAAGGCGTCCAGTGCGCCGCGCCGCGTTGATCATCGCCTTGCTAGTCGGCGCACCTGGTGATGTGCTGGCCGCACCGCCAGCACCAGCACCAGTGTTTGCACCTGCCAACGTGGCCGATGGCGTGGTACAGCGCTATCTGCATACGCCGTACGGCGAAGTGAACGGACTGCGCCTGGCCGACGGCGTGCTCGTGCTGGTAAGTCCGTACATGGCATCAAGCGTGACCGACACGGCGCCGATCGGTGCGCATATCCGCATCGTCGGCCAGACCGCCCCGGATGGTGCAGTGCGCGCCGCGGCGCTGATCAACCTCGGCACCGGCAAAAGCACGGATGCCGGTAATGTGCCGGCGCCGCCGCCGTTGCCGCCGTTGCGTCCTGCGCTAGCGCGCTGCGAGGTCGACGGATTCGTCGAACTGGTTTTGCACGGCCCGCGCGGCGAGGCCAACGGCGTAATCCTCACTGACGGCAACATCGTTTATTTCCGGCCCGACCTGGCGCCGCCCGGGCTGGCGCCAGGCCGGCCGTTTGCAGCAATCGGCATCGGTACCGAAACGCCGTCGGGACTGGCGATGGAAGCCATCGTGGCTGGCGCCGACGTCGCCGCAGTGCGCGCAGAAGCCGCCGCAGCAACCGTCTTCAACCGGCTCACCGCTCCCGTTCCTCCTCCTGCGTTGGCTCCGCCTCCCACCCATCATGCGAACTGATACCATGCCGACGCTTCACCAACAAGCCGGGTCTCCACCGCCGTCCGGGCGCAGTCTGCTGGCGCTGGGCCTGCTGAATTTCTTCCTTGCCGATGCGCGCGACGGCCTCGGTCCCTTCCTCGATGCTTATCTGAGCACCAAAGGCTGGGCCGCGCTCGACCTGGGCGTGCTGGCCACGCTGGGCGGCGTTCTGGGCTTGCTGGCCGGCGTGCCGGCCGGTGCGCTGACCGACCGTAGCCAGTACAAGCGGCTGCTGGTGGTGGGGCCGGTACTGGTGATGACCGCAACCAGTTTCATGTGCCTGGCGTGGCCCGGCCGCACGGTGGTGTTTGCCACGCAGGCGATTGCCGCGGTGGCGGGCGTGCTGATCGGGCCGGCCATCGCTGCCATCACGCTGGGGCTGGTCGGGGCCGGCGGCTTCGGGCGCCAGCTTGGCAAGAACGAATCGTGGAACCATGCCGGCAATCTGGTGCTGATGGGCGGCACCTGGGCTGCCAGCGTCTGGCTCGGTCTGCCGGGTGTGGCCGGCCTGATGCTCGTTACCACGGCGGCCACTGTGGCAGCTACGCTGGCAATCGCCCCGGGCAGCATCGACCATCGCGCCGCGCGCGGCATGGAGCAGGGCGACGCCCCGGCACCGGCCTCGGCGCCGACGTCGTGGCGGGCGCTGGCGGGGAACCGGCCCCTGGCCTGGCTGGCCGTGGCGCTGGCCTTGTTCCATTTCGGGAATGCGCCGCTGGCGCGCCTCATCGCGCAGCAGTTCGCGGTCCAGATGCAGCGTCCGTTTGAAACCACGGCAGTCATCAGCATGGTGTCGCAGGCGGCGGCGCTCGCAGCAGCGCTTGCAGCACCGTGGCTGCTGCGGCGTGACCGCATTGCCGCAGCGACGACGATTGCGCTGATGACCTTGCCGCTGCGTGGCTTGCTGGCCTGGCGTTTCCCGGGGTTTTCCATGATTTATCCGGTGCAGCTGCTCGATGGCCTGGGGGTGGGTTTGCTCGGCATCCTGACACCCTACCTGGTCGAGCGGCTCACGCGCGGCAGCGGCCACTTCAATTTGGCCCTGGCCGCGGTGATGACGGTGCAGGGCATTGGCGCGGCCTCCAGTAATATGGTGGCCGGCTACCTGACGGCGCACTACGGCTATCCGGTTGCGTACCTCAGCCATGGCGCAGTCGCGCTGGTGGCGCTGGCCGCGATGGCGCCGGCATTGCGCGGGTTGCGCGGCGCCCAAGCCGGGAGCGCTGGCACCACGCCGCCTGCGCATGCCAAACCGCCACCATGAGCGCTCCTGCGCATTCCAAGCCGCCACCATGAGCGCTCATGCGCGCAGTGCTGTCATTGTTTCACCACGAGATGTCTCCGTAAAAACCGTATCATTGCGCTTTCCCGTCTTGTGCGCCGGGCGTCGTCCGCTGCACACATTTCTGTTACCACGCGCATGGCCGCCAGGCTGTCGTCCCTGCGCGTTTTCACGATTGACGTTTTCCCATGATGCAGCTTGCCCTCTCTCCTTTCCTGGTCTGGCCCATTGCCGCGCTGTCGACGGCCGGCGTGTTGTTCAAGCCGTTTCGCCTGGCCGAGGCCTGGTGGCCGTGCGCCGGCGCCATCCTGCTGCTCCTGACCGGGCAATTGACGCCCGGCGAAGTGTGCCAGGCGGTCGGCAAGGGCACCGATGTCTACCTGTTCCTGATCGGCATGATGCTCATTGCCGAACTGGCGCGCACCACCGGCCTGTTCGACTGGGTCGCCGCGCTGGCCGTGCGCCAGGCGCGGGGTTCTGCCGCGCGGTTGTTCGTGATTGTCTATCTGGTCGGCACGGTGGTGACCATTTTCATGTCCAACGATGCCACCGCCGTGGTGCTGACGCCTGCCGTGCTGGCCGCCGCCAGAACGGCAAAGCTGGAGCGGCCGTTGCCGCATCTGTTTGCCTGCGCGCTGATCGCCAACGCCGCCAGTTTTGTGCTGCCGGTGTCGAACCCTGCCAACCTGGTGGTCTTTTCCACCCACATGCCCGATTTGCTGGCGTGGCTGCACCTGTTCCTGGTTCCCTCGCTGATCGCCATCGTCGTCACGTTTGCGGTCCATTACTGGTCCCGGCGCGGCGAACTGGCCGGACGCATCAGCACCGACGTCGTGGTCCCCGACCTGACGCCCGACGCAAAAATTGTGGCAGGCGGCATCGGGGTCATGGCGGCCGCGCTGTTGACGGCGTCGGCGCTGGGTGTGGACCTGGGCTGGCCCACCTGCATCGCCGGCGCCGCTACTTTCGTGCTGGTGCTGTGGCGCAGCAGGAAACTGGCGGTGACGGCCGCGCGCGACATGTCCTGGGCCGTGCTGCCGCTTGTGGCAGGGTTGTTCGTTCTGGTCGCAGCGCTGTCGAAAATCGGCGTGTCCGGTGCGCTGGCCAGATGGCTGCAGCAGTTACACGCGACGGCGCCCGAATGGACCGTGTGGGCGGTTGGTGGCGGCACGGCGCTGGTGTCGAATGTCGTCAACAATTTGCCGGCCGGGCTGCTGGCCGGTGCCACCATGGCCGCCAGCCACGCATCGGAAAAGGTCATGGCGGCCACGCTGATTGGCATCGACCTCGGGCCGAATCTGTCCGTCACCGGTTCGCTGGCGACAGTGCTCTGGCTGACGTCGCTGCGGCGTGCATCCATCGAGGTCAGCTTCCTGGAATTTCTGAAGGTTGGCTGCATCGCCATGCCGGCTGCGTTGCTGGCCTGCCTCGCCTATATTGCGTGGCTGTAGCGGGACGGTTGTCCGGCCCCGATGCCGGTGCGCACGGGCGCTCAGGGGCAGGGCAGATGGCGCGGTAAGTTTGGCCTGGTTGACGGCATCGTTTATACTGGCAACGGGTGCGCGCACGTCGTGTGTGGCAGGAACAGCGTCGGTCGGGCCGCCACGCGGCCAAACCACGCAGATACGATGACACCTCCTACTATTCCAAACCGCAGTCTCTCCCGCATGTTCCAGCATTTTTTCGCGTCCACCAAGGCAGGCGGTATTGTGCTCATCGCCTGCACGCTGGCGTCGCTGGCGCTGGCCAACTCCGCCGCCGGCGCAGGCTACATCGGCCTGTGGCACCACGCACTCGGTGGCCTGACCGTTGAACTGTGGATCAATGACGCCTTGATGGCCATCTTCTTTCTGATGATCGGCCTCGAACTGAAACGCGAAATCGTCAACGGCGAATTGTCCGATTTCCGCAATGCGTTGCTGCCCATCGTCGCCGCGCTTGGCGGCATCTGTCTGCCTGCATTGCTGCATTTCATCTTCAATGCCGGCACGCCGACGCAGGCCGGCATGGGTATTCCGATGGCCACCGATATCGCTTTCGCGCTGGGCGTCCTGGCCCTGGTGGGCAGCCGCGTGCCGGCGTCGCTGAAAATTTTCCTGACCGCCCTGGCGGTGATCGACGACTTGTGCGCCATCGTCGTGATCGCGCTGTTTTATACCGCCAGCCTGCACGTGGGCTATCTGCTTGGCGCGCTGGCCATCTTCGGCGCGCTCATGTGCCTGAACCGCGTGGCACGAGTGATGCGCCTGCTGCCTTACCTGATTGGCGGTGCGCTGATGTGGGTATGCATGCTCAAGTCGGGCATTCACGCGACGATTGCCGGCGTGCTGCTGGCGTTCGCCATTCCGTGCGGGGTCCGGCAGCAGCTGCAAGACGACAGCGCATCCCCTGCGCACCGTCTCGAACATTTTTTGCACATGCCGACGACGTTTGTCATCCTGCCGCTTTTTGCGCTGGCCAATACCGGCATGGTAATCGGGGCCGGCTGGGCGGCCGGGCTGCTGGCACCGAACAGCCTGGGCATCCTTACCGGCCTGGTGATCGGCAAGCCGGTCGGCATTCTGCTGTTCAGCGTGATCGCGGTGGCGGCTGGCATCTGCAAGCTGCCGTCGGACCTGGCATGGCGCCACGTGCTGGGGGGAGGGCTGCTGGGCGGCATCGGTTTCACCATGTCGATTTTTATCACCAACCTGGCGTTCCCGGGCGATGGCGCAGTCATTACCGCGTCGAAAATCGCGATTTTGATTGGCTCGCTAGGTGCCGGAATACTGGGCTTTCTGTTTCTCCGGTATGCGCCGCGCGGCCGGGAAGCCGCGTAACGCGCCCTGTGCCCGCTGCGCCTGCGTTGTCATGGTACGGTCATCTCGCCATCCTGGAATCGGATTAACGCCATCCAGGAGTGAACCGATGTCCATGACCTTCATCGTCCCCCAACGCGCTGTTGCCGACACCGTTTTGGCGGCGCGCACGGCGTACCTGAAGGACGCCGGTTACTGAGCGTTGGCCCTGACGATCTCGCCGATCGCCGATCGCCGATCGCCGATTACCCATCCCGGCGCGCGTGCTGAAAGTGCGCTGGCCGGTCGCACTGGCCTCGGCATTGTCACGCGCAGCAGGTACGTGCGGGCAAATTACCCAAGGTCGCTCAGGGTGCAGGAAAACTGGTGTCCATCAACCGCCACGCCAGCTCGTCCGACGATGGCTTCATCCGGACCGACAATCACGCACGGATGCCACGTGGCGCACGCATCGGCGTCGAGATACGCCGCAATATGATCGTGCACGCCGGCGCGCGTGTAAAAAGCGTCGCCGCGCGGATCGATGTGCGCTTCGAACCAGCGCCGGTTGGCGTGCTCGCATTGCAGCAGGCGGTGTGCATCGCCAGGGCGCAGCGTGCGGAGTTTGCGCAGCGTGCATATGCTCATCGATTCTCCAGAAAAGGTGGTCTGCCAGACCATGGCGCCAACCGCGCACACATGGCTAAAACCGCGACATGCGCTGCAGATAGACCGGCAACAGCCACCACAGCACCAGGATCAGCAACGCAATCAGGCCGCTGACGGCACCGCCCGCGAGTGGGCCGAATACCTCGGATATCACGAGATTGGTCGCCAGCGTAAAGGCGAAGGCCAGTGCCACGGCGCCGGCTACGATGAACTTGCTGGCAAGACGCTTGAACGCTGCGCGGTCCAGCAGGCGGCGTATCAACCGATGCTGGATGGCCGGCGCGCTGAGCAACAACAGGCTGGTTAGCGCACAGATGAACGTTGCGAGAAAAACGATTTTTTCGCTATGCACGATGTTCCGGAAACCACCGTTGAATGGCAGGATGATCAGGAAGGCCGTCAGCATTTGCGCGCCCGGCAGCAAAATCCGCTGTTCGCTGAGCATATCGGAAAAATCGCCGTCGTCGTGGGGCTCGGGCAGGGCGGCGGGTTCCGGCGGACTTGGTGAGGGAGCGTTTGACATGGGCGCGAAAAAGTCAGCAATTTAGCATGCCGCCCGGTGCAACGGCGACGCGGCACGCATCCGTACCAGGCAGTGCGCGCAACGTGCCCGGGCCGGCTGCAGGGCTTGAGCGCGCAGACGCCCGGTCCGGCGCCCTCAGGCCGCGATCACGCCCGCACCCGCCGCAGCGCGGCACACATACACGGACGCGAGGGAGCCATTAGGGGCGCGGTAGTGCGTCTCGACTGCTGCGCGGGCTGCAGCGACCAGCGCGTGCGGCACCAGCGCCACCACGCAGCCGCCAAAGCCGCCGCCGGTCATGCGCACGCCGCCCGCGGTGCCGATGGCTGTCTTGATGATGTCGACCAGGTTGTCGACCGCCGGCGTGGTGATGGCGAAGTCGTCGCGCATCGACGCGTGCGACGCCGCCATCAGGACGCCCATTTCTTCCAGGTCGCCCGCAGCCAGGGCGATGGCGGCACCGGCCACGCGGGCGCTGTCGGTGACGATGTGGCGGGCGCGCTGCAGTACCACCGGGTCGAGTCCGGCGCCGTGTTCGGTCAGCATGGCCAGGTCGACATCGCGCAGGGCCGGCACGCCGAAATGGCGCGCGGCCGCTTCGCATTGCAGGCGCCGCGTGTTGTATTCGCTGTCGACCAGGCCGCGCACGACCTGCGAGTTGACGATCATGATGGCAACGCCGGGCGGAATGGGCACCGGGGTTACTTCCAGCGAGCGGCAGTCGATCATCAGTGCGTGGCCCTCGACGCCGGCGGCGGAACTGATCTGGTCCATATTGCCGCATTTGGTGCCGACGAAGTCGTTTTCGGCGTGCTGGGCGATCAGCGCCAGATCGATGGGCGACAGGTGCGCAAAGCCGGGCAGCGTGGCAAACAGCGTGGCCACGGCCACCGACAGCGACGCCGACGACGACAGGCCGGCGCCTTGCGGCACATCGCCGGCAATGACCATGTCCATTCCCGAAACCGGCAGGCCGCGTTCGCGCAATACGTCGATGACGCCGCGTACGTAGTTGGCCCACATCGGCGCATCCAGGCGCGCGATCGGGGCGTCGAGAGAAAAGCGGTCGATGGCGTCGTCGTAGTCGGCGGCAACGACGCACACGGCGTGGTCGGTGCGTGGGCGCGCCACGATGACAGTGCCGAAATCGATGGCGCACGGCAGTACCAGGCCATCGTTGTAATCGGTATGTTCGCCGATCAGGTTGACGCGGCCCGGCGCCTGGACGCGGATGGTTGCGGGGCCGCCGAAACTGGCGTCGAAAACCGTGGCCGCGCGGGCCAGTGGGGAAGAAATCATGGATTACCCGTTAGTGTGAAGATAGTGGACGCCTGATGCGGCGCGCAGTTGGGCCGCGGCCTGTTCGGGCGTCAGGTCGCGCTGGGCTTCGGCCAGCATCTCGAACCCCACCATGAACTTGCGCACCGACGCCGAGCGCAGCAGGGGCGGGTAAAAGTGGGCGTGCAGCTGCCAGGGCGTTGCGTCTTCCGGTCCGTACGGGGCGCCATGCCAGCCCATCGAATACGGGAATGCGCACGCGAACAGGTTGTCGTACCTGATCGTCAGTGCCTGCAGCGCCAGTGCCAGGTCGGCGCGTTGCGGCGCGGTCAAATCCTCCAGGCGCTGCACCGCAAAACGTGGCAGCACCAACGTTTCGAACGGCCACGCCGCCCAGTACGGCACCACGGCCAGCCAGTGTTCGGTCTGAACCACCACCCGCTCGCCCGACGCGGCTTCGCGCTCTGCATAATCGAGCAGCATCGGCGTGGACTGGCTGGCAAAATAGGCGCGCTGACAGGCGTCTTCCTTGGCCGGCAGATCGGGCAGAAAACTGGTGGCCCAGACTTGCCCGTGCGGGTGCGGGTTGGAGCAGCCCATGACCGCGCCCTTGTTTTCGAATATCTGCACCCACCTGTGCGTGGCGCCCAGTTCCGCCGCCTGACTGCACCAGGTGTCGATAACACCAGTCATTTCCGGCAGTGTCAGCAGCGGCAGCGACTTGCCATGGTCCGGCGAAAAACAGATGACGCGGCTGGTGCCGTGCACGCCCATGGCCTGGAACAGCGGGTCGGCACTGGCCGGTGCGTCCGGCGCGTCCGGCGTCAGTGCGGCGAAATCGTTGGTGAACACATACGTGCCGGTGTAGTCGGGATTCTGCTCGCCATTGATGCGCGTGTTGCCTGCGCACAGATAGCACGCCGGGTCGTGCGCCGGTTGCAAGGTCCGGTCGACGGCTTCCTGGCGTCCCTGCCACGGGCGCTTGTTGCGGTGCGGTGACACCAGGATCCAGTCGCCGGTAAGCGGGTTGTGGCGGCGGTGTGGATGGTCGGATGGGTCGAACATGATTTCCTTGTCGGCGACAGTGGTTACAGTAGTTGCAGTGGCATGTTTGCATAGCTTACAGGCTGCGCGCGCGCTATGCCAGACCTCTCGATACACTGGTGGGTCACGCCGCGTTGCATGGCGCACGCGCCGGGCTGGCGACGGCGTGCATAATGGCGGGCCCAGTGTCGTTCGCCGCGCTTGCGGTGCAACGATTTGTCCAGGCCAGGTGCGGCCGCGTGCAGGAGAGCAGTCAGATGCAGCAAGATTTATCCACCGCCGCAAGCCGGCAGCACGGTGCGCCGGACCACCTCGCGGACCCCGTAGCAGCCTCGGTCGACGAAGGCATCCGGGCCGCAGGCGTGGGCCGGTTTCAATATCGTCTGTTCATGATTTTTGGACTGGTGTGGATGGCCGACGCCATGCAGGTGCTGTCGATCGGTTTTTCCGCGCCGTCGATCGCCCAGACATTCGGCATCGCCATACCCCAGGCGCTCCAGACCGGGACGCTGTTTTTTGTCGGCATGCTGGTGGGCGCGTTTGCGTTCGGCCGGCTGGCCGACCGGATCGGGCGCCGCCCGGTGCTCATGACGGCAGTGATAATCGATGCCTGTTTCGGCGTGGCGTCGGCCTTCGCGCCCGACCTGGGCTGGTTGCTGGCGCTGCGTTTTCTCACCGGCATCGGCGTCGGCGGCACGCTGCCGGTCGACTACACGATGATGGCGGAATTCCTGCCCAGCGACCGCCGCGGCCGCTGGCTGGTGATGCTTGAATCGTTCTGGGCGGTGGGCACCATTTTGCTGGCGGTACTGGCGCTGGTGGCGCTGCGCTGGGGGCCGGATGCGTGGCGCGTCATCTTTTTTGTCACCGGGCTGCCGGCGCTGGTTGGCGTGGTGCTGCGGCTGTATGTGCCCGAGTCGCCGATGTTCCTCAACCGCAGCGGCAAGCCGGAGCAGGCGCGCGCCGTGCTCGAACGCGTGGCACGCGTCAACCGGCGCACGGTAGCCATTCCGCCGATCATCTCCGGGCACGCGGCAAAACCGGCGCTGTCGGCGCTGTTTTCCAGCACGCTGCGGCGCCGTAGCGTGGCGCTGTTGATTGCGTGGGCGCTGGTGTCGATTGCGTACTATGGCGTGTTCGTCTACCTGCCGGTAAAACTTGCCGGGGCCGGGTTCGGCTTCATGCGCGGCCAGGAATTCCTGATTGTGCTGGCGCTGGTCCAGCTGCCCGGGTTCGCACTGGCGGCGTATGGCGTGGAGCGCTGGGGCCGCAAGCCGACGCTGACAGGTTTCCTGCTGCTCAGTGCGCTTGGTTGCATGGTCTACAGTTTCGGCAGCGCGACCAATGTGGTGGTCGGTGCGACCCTGCTGATGAGTTTTGCGCTGCTGGGCACCTGGGGCGCGTTGTATGCCTTCACGCCGGAGGTCTATCCCACCAGTTTGCGCGCCAGCGGGATGGGCCTGGCGGGCGCCGTCGCGCGTTTTGGCGGCCTGCTCGCGCTGACCATCGTGGCGCCGGTCATGGCGACGCATTTCACGCTGGCGCTGGCGATGCTTGCCAGCTTCCTGGTGCTTGGCGCGGTGGCCATTGCCTGCGTCGATGTGGAATCGCGCCAGCGGGTGCTGGAGTGAGTTCACTTGCCAGTCCGGAAGGTAACTGGCACCATCCTGGATGGTCATCCTCGCTGTTTTTACCGGCATGAATGCCCGGGTTCTCAGATAAAACTGCGGGCAATGCAAGGCAGGTGATTATTTGTTAGTATTGGCAGCCATCTACACTACGCACCCACATGGATCTCGACACGCAAGCTGATCGCCGCAAAACCGATCGACGTACCGACGGCGTCACCGCGAGAATTTTGCGCAGGGTTTTTTCCATGGGGCGCGGCGCTGATGCAGTGTCGACACGCAGCCTGTTCGCCGATACGGAACACGATGCGGAATTCATTGAGCGCGTGCTGGCCATTCCGGAAGAGCGCCGCGGCCAGCCCCGGCGCACGGTGGCACCGCCGGCCGACGCTGCCACGGCCACTGGCGCTGGCGGGGAGTGCGGCAATGGGGCGGCGGCACACCAGGAAATTGTCAGTCTTGGCGCTGCCGACATGGCAATACTGCACCGGTTGCGCTTCGAGTCGGAAACCGGCATGCACAGGTTGACGATGGCCGATTGCCCTGCCGATTTCACGCGCTATGGCCTGGTCCACCGGGAATGCGACGGCACGCCGACGATCACGTTGAAGGGACGGCAGGCGCTGAAGCATTTCGCCTGTGTGCGCGCGCTCGACAGCGTGCGCCTGCGCCTGGATGCCATTCCCATGAGCGATGAAGTCACCAGCTGGCTGGAATCGCAGGGTTATCTCGAGCGCAACGGTCACGGCAGCGAAGTCACGGCGCGGGGTTTGCACTGGCTGGAGCTGTATCGGCCGCTGGCGCCTGACCGGCCGCTGTCCTGAACCTGCCGGCGCGGCAGTCACAGGGCGATGCGGCCGGGCGATGATTTATCGCGATGATTTATGGCGATGCGGCATGGCGATGCGGCATGGCGATGCGGTATGTCGATGCGGTATCACGATGCGGCATGGCGATGAGAGCAGGGAGTTGCCTGCCCCCCTTGTGTTATGGGCTGCCGAGCACCTTCAATACCTCGTAACACGCGCCCATGGTGTGGTAGTCGGTTTTCCCGGCCGGGCTTTTTTCGTCGCTGATTGCCCGGTTGTCGCGCGTCAGGATGCGGAACCACGCGCCGTACCGATGGTCGACGAAGTGATGCCAGCTGTAGTGCCACAGGCGTGCATACCAGTCCCAGTAGGCCGGGTCGTCCGTACGTACGGCCAGTACGGCAGCGGCGGCGATGCTTTCGGCCTGGACCCAGAAATATTTGTCGTCGTCGCAGACCTTGCCATCGATCCCCACGCCATAGCACAGCCCGCCATCACTGGCGTCCCAGGCCCGCGTAACCGCGGCATCGAACAGGGCTTGCGCGCGCGGCAGCAGCCAGTCGGGCGATCCGGCCAGCTGTGCGCCATGGCGCTCGAGGTTGAGCAGTAGCTTGGCCCATTCGGTGAAATGGCCAGGCTGAAAGCTCCAGGGGCGGAACAGGTTTTTAGGGTCGTCCCGATGGTAATTCCAGTCGGCCGTCCAGTCGGGGTGGTAATGCTCCCAGATCAGGCCATCGGCCAGCGCCGCCTGACGCACCGTGATGTTGTACGCAAGCTGTTCGGCGCGGTGCAAAAAATGCGGTGCGCCGGTGGCTTCGTAGGCGGCCAGCAAGGCTTCGCAGCAATGCATATTGGCGTTCTGGCCGCGGTACGGATCGAGCGTCGACCAGTCCGCGCTGGCCTGGTCGGCATACAAGCCAGCGTCAGAGTCCCAGAACTGCGCTTCCATCACACTGAAGGTTTCGTCGAGCCACGCGCGTGCGGCCAGCATGCCGGCCCCATGGGCATGTGCGTAGGCGAGCAGTACGAAGGCCAGGCCATAGCAGTGGTTGGTGGCGTCGTGGGGCAGGGCGCGGCCATCCTGCCAGCGCAATTCCCACGCATAGCCGCCGGTGACGGGATCACGGTGCGCCTCGCGCAGGAACGCCACGCCGTGGTGCACCGCCTCCAGATACGCCGGGTTGCCGAAGTGGCGGTATGCCTGCGCATAGTTGAACACAAAGCGGGTGCTGCTGACGAGGTGGCGGGAAACGGCGTCGTACACCGTGCCGTCATCCTTGAAATAATGAAAAAATCCGCCGGTTGGATCGATACAGCGCGGGTGATAGAAAGCCAGCGACTGCCTGATATGCTCCCGCAGCGCGTCGGGGTTGCGCATGTCGGGGAGGTCGGGAATATTCGTCATGGCGGGCAGGTTGGTGATGTTTGCGAGGTTGGCGATAGCCGGCAGGCTGCGATATCGGGCAGGCTGGCGATATCGGGCAGGTTAACGCGATCGGGCATATCCGGCACCTTACGCACGCGCCTGCTCCGGCAGGTCGTCCGCTTCCTTGGCGCCCGTCATGATCGCCACCGTGTCCGACATGCTGATGTGTTTGGGATCGACCACCGCCACCCGCTTGCCGAGGCGCTGGATGTGGATACGGTCGGCAATCTCGAACACGTGCGGCATATTGTGGCTGATGAGGATGACGGGCAGGCCGCGGTCGCGCACCCTGCGGATCAGTTCCAGCACCATATTGCCTTCCTTGACGCCGAGTGCAGCAGTGGGCTCGTCGAGAATCACCACATGCTTGGCAAACGCCGTGCTGCGCGCCACTGCCACGCCCTGGCGCTGGCCGCCGGAAAGCGTCCCGACTGCCTGTTTCATCGAGCGGATGCCAATTTTAAGGTCGCGCATATGGCCCTCGGCTTCGATCAGCATGCGCCGTTTGTCGATCAGGCGCAGCCAGCGTCCCGGCCAGCCCGGGCGCAAAAGTTCGCGGCCCAGAAACAGGTTTTCCGCGATGGTCATGGCGGGCGCCACGGCGAGATCCTGGTAGACGGTTTCAATGCCGTGGCGCCGCGCATCGATCGGCGACTTGAACCGCACTGCCTGGCCGTCGAGGCGCAGTTCGCCGGCGTCCGGGATGACAGCGCCGGACAGCGCCTTGATCAGCGACGATTTGCCGGCCCCGTTGTCGCCGATGACGGCCAGGATTTCGCCGGCGCGCAGATCGAAGTCGGTGCCGTCGAGCGCGGTAACACTGCCGTATCGTTTGACCAGGCCGCGGGCCTGAAAAATGGTGGGATTATCGAGCGTGCTCATGGTCAGCCTTTCTTGTGCGTCAACTGATCGGTGGCCACTGCCAGGATCACCAGCACGCCCGTCACCAGAATCTGGACGACCGACGGCACGCCCATCAGCGTCAGGCCATTGCGGAACACGCCGACAATCAGCACGCCGACCAGCGTGCCCGCCACCGAGCCACGGCCGCCAAACAGGCTGGTGCCACCCAGCACCACGGCCGTGATGCTGTCCAGGTTTTCGGTCTGCCCGGCATTCGGGTCGCCCACGCCCATGCGCGCCACCGACAGCAGCGCCGCGATACCGTAGAAGAGGCCGGCGACCATGTACACCGTCAGCAGCACGCGCGACGTCGGGATACCGGTCAGGCGCGCGGCCTCCGGATTGTTGCCCACCGCGTAAAGATGGCGCCCCGGCGCTGTTTCGCGCAGGAACAGCCAGGTGAGCACATACAGGGCCAGCATCAGCACGGTGCCGTAGGTGATGCTGGTCTGGCCGAGCCGGAAAGTGTTGCCGAAGAAGTTCAGCGCGTCGGGCAGGCCGGTGACTGTTTGTGCCTGCGAATAAATCTGCGTGACCGCAAAGGCGATGTTCAACGTGCCCAGCGTAACGATGAATGGCGGCAGCCGCACCGACGTGACCAGCGCGCCATTGATATAACCGATCAGCACGCAGACGGCCATGCCGCACGCCACCGCCGCGTATGGATGGATGCCGAGGTCCACCGCGAATTTGGTCATCACCACCGAGCCCAGCGCCATGGCCATGCCGCATGACAGATCGATGCCGGCGGTGAGGATGATGAGCGTCTGGCCGATGGCGATCACGCCCACTACCATCACTTGCTGCAGGATCAGTGAAAAGTTCTGGCCGCTGAAAAAGCGGTCGGACTGCGTGGAAAAGAACAGGCACGCAACCAGCAGCGCCCCCAGTGAACCGAGCACGTTCATGGGCGGCAGCATTTCCTTGAGGCGCTGGCGCGGCGTGAGGCGCTCGGCCACAGGGGTGCCGGCGGGAGTTTGTCCGGAGTCGTACGGGGTGGTTGTTTTGGGTGTCGTCTGCATGTCATTCCTTCAGGGTGTCAAGGGAACATCGACGAAGCTGCCGCAAGTTGCCATGGCGGCAGCAACGGGTTGTCGAGATTCCCCCAGGATGGCTGCTTACTTGCCCCAGCAGCCACTCATGCCGAACGCGGTGTCGCGGGTGGTAACCGCCGTCTGTGGCCGGTCGCTGATCAGCGTGACGCCGGTATCGACGTAGCCGCTGGCTTTCTTGCCGGTTTTGGCATACGTCACCCCGGCTTCCACGCCCAGGGCCGCCATCTTCAGCGGATATTGCTGCGACGTGGCGGCGATGACGCCGGCCTTCACATTGCGCACGCCCGCGCAGCCGCCATCGACCGAGACGATCATGACGCCTTTCTCTTTGCCGGCGGCTTTCAACGCTTTGTAAGCACCGGCTGCGGCTGGCTCGTTGATGGTGTAGACGAGGTTGATGTCGGGATTTTTTTGCAGGCAGTTTTCCATGGCCGTCTGTCCCTTGCCCTGGTCGCCATAACTGTCAGCGGCGCAGACGACATTCGGGCCGGTGGCCTGGCCGAGGGTCGCGGCCGTGATGCCGGCCACGCCCATGCCGGCTAAAAAGCCGTTATGGCGATTAATACCGACCGGGTGGCCCGGGAACAGGTCGAGCATGGCGATTTTTACCGGCTTGCCGGCAAACGCGGCCTTGGCATACTCGCCGATCAATTGGCCGGCCTTGAAGTTGTCGGTGGCGAACAGGGCATCGGTGGCGGTTGCCGGCTCGGCCGGGCTGTCGAGTGCGATGACCATCACGCCCTGCGCGCGCGCTTTCTTGATGGCGGGGACGATGGCTTTCGAATCGTTGGGCGTGATCAGGATGGCCTTTGCGCCGGCCGACACCATGTTCTCGATGGCCGTCACCTGGCCTGCATTATCACCGTCGGCCTTGCCGGCGCCGGTCAGGAGTTTGGCGCCCTGTTTCTGCGCGGCCTGCTGCGCGCCTTCCTTCATTTTGACGAAAAATGGGTTGGTCTCGGTCTTGGTGATCAGGCCGATGATGGGCACGTCGGCCGCAATGGCACTGGTAGCGAACCCTGCGAACAAACCGATGGCGATGTAGTGCGTTGCGTTCATGCTGTCTCCTGATATTTTTGTAGGAACGCGCGCCATACCGGCGGGCGCCACGCGCTGTGTCGGTGCCGCGCTGTCCAAAATATAAGCGCGTCTGTTGCATAAAACAATGTTTTTTTGGTAGTGATTGCATCCGCCTGCACATTGACGTAGGCTGCATCGCAGCGCCCATCCCACCATAATTTGATAATTTTTCACGCACAAGGTTCCATGCAGACGCTTGATGTCGAACACGCACTGTCCCGGCTTTTAGCCAGCCTGATCCCCGGCCAGCGTTTCATACTGGGCCTCGCCGGTGCCCCGGGCGCCGGCAAATCCACCGTCGCCGCGCAGCTGCTGGCCGCGCTGCCCGGCCGCGCCGTCGTGGTGCCGATGGATGGTTTTCACCTTGCGAACGCGGAACTGGCGCGCCTGGGCTACGCCGACCGCAAAGGCGCACCGCACACCTTCGACGCCGCCGGCTACGTCGCCATGCTGGCCCGCCTGCGGCAGCGCGTGGCAGGGGAGGTGGTGTACGCGCCCGCGTTCCACCGCGACGTCGAGGAAGCCGTGGCGGGCGCCATCGCGGTGCCGCCGGAGATCGAACTGGTGATCACCGAGGGGAATTATCTGTTGCTGGACGAGGGGCATTGGGGCGGCGTCCAGAAACAGCTGGATGCGGTGTGGTTCATCGACATCGACGACGAAGTACGGCGCGCGCGGCTGATTGCGCGGCATGTGCAGTATGGACGGACCGAGGACGCCGCGAAGGAATGGGTGATGCGCAGCGATGAGCGCAATGCCGTGCTGGTGGCCACCAGCCGGGCGCGTGCCGATGTCATTCTTGCGGCGGAAGCCGCTTGAGTAGAACCAGAAATTTGGCGTAGTCGCGTCGGGTTTTTCGGCTTGCAATGGCTGTCGCGGGGCGGTCAGCATTCATTTGCGGCAGAGGCCGTGTCCGAATGTCAGACGTGGCACCAGCCGTGTGCGATCTCAAACGTTCAACGGAACCACGCGCCATATCTCCTTCGCATACTCCGCAATCGTCCGATCGGACGAAAACACGCCCATGCCGGCCACATTCAAAATAGCCTTGCGCGTCCACGCATCCGGCTGCCGGTAGAGTGCATCGACCTGGTCCTGCATGGCCACATAACTTGCATAATCGGCCAGCAGCAAATAATGGTCGCCCCATTCCAGCAGTGCATCGTGAATGCCGTGGTAGCGCTCCGGATCGTCCGGTGAAAACGCCCCGTCGCGCAGCATGTCCAGCACCGCTTTGAGTTCGGCATTCTCGTCGCAGATCGCCTGCGGCTGGTAACCACGCGCGCGCATGGCGGCGACTTCTTCCGTGGTGTTCCCGAAGATGAAAATATTGTCCGCGCCGACGTTTTCGCGCATCTCGACATTCGCGCCATCGAGCGTGCCGATGGTCAGGGCGCCATTCAACGCCAGTTTCATGTTGCCGGTGCCCGACGCTTCGGTGCCGGCGGTGGAAATCTGCTCGGACAGGTCGGCAGCCGGCATGATGATTTCTGCCAGGCTGACGTTGTAGTTCGGCAGGAAGACCACTTTTAATCTGTCGCCCACGCGCGTGTCGTTGTTGATGGTGGCGGCGACGTCGTTAATCAGATGGATGATCTGCTTGGCCATGTGGTACGCGGACGCCGCCTTGCCGGCAAAGACCACCGTGCGCGGGACCCAGTCGGCATCCGGATTGGCGAGGATGCGGTGGTAGCGGGTGATCACGTGCAAAACATTCAGCAGCTGGCGCTTGTATTCGTGGATGCGCTTGACGTGCACATCGAACAGGGAGTCAGGATTGAGCGTGATGCCCATGTTCGCCTGCACCCAGTCGGCCAGGCGCTGTTTGTTGACCAGTTTGGCAGTCCGGAATTCCTCGGCAAACGCGGGGTCGTCAGCCAGCGGTTTCAAGCCTGCCAGCTGGTCGAGATGCGAGCGCCATGTCGTACCGACCCGCCGGTCGATGAGTGAAGACAACGCCGGATTCGCCTGCGACAGCCAGCGCCGCGGCGTGATCCCGTTGGTCATATTGGTAAAACGGTCCGGGAACACCCTGGCGAAATCGGCAAAGATCGATTGCGTCATCAGGTCGGAGTGCAGCGCCGAGACGCCGTTGATCTTGTGGCTGGCGACGACTGCCAGGTACGCCATCCGCACGCGCTGGCCCTGGTCCTCGTCGATGATGGAGACGCGCCGCATCAAGTCGAAATCGGGCCCGAAACGGTTGCCGATGTCGGTGATGAATGCGGTGTTGATGTCGAAGATGATTTGCAGCAGGCGCGGCAGCACCGTGTCAAACAGGCCGACCGGCCAGGTTTCCAGCGCCTCCTGCATCAGTGTGTGATTGGTGTACGAAAACACTTGCTGCGTGATTGGCCAGGCTTGCGCAAACGGCAAGCCGTGCTCGTCGATCAAAATGCGCATCAGTTCCGGAATGGCCAGCACCGGGTGCGTGTCGTTCAGGTGGATGGCGACGTGCGCCGGCAGTTGTTCCACATCGCTGTGCGTGGCGAAGAAGCGGCCCACCAGGTCCTGCAGGCTGGCCGAGCAGAAAAAATATTCCTGGCGCAGGCGCAGCTCGCGGCCCGCTGCCGACGAATCGTCGGGGTAGAGCACCCGCGTGATGTTTTCGGCCAGGTTTTTTTGCGCGGCAGCAGCGACGTAATTGCCGCTGTTGAACGCGGGCAGATCGAGTTCATCGCCAGCCTTGGCCGACCATAAACGCAGCGTATTCGTGGCCTGTGTGGCGTAGCCGGGGATGATCATGTCGTAGGCCGTGGCCATCACGTCTTGGGTGTCGAGCCATTCCGCGCCCGCGTGCGTCTGGTCGACGCGCCCGCCGAAGCGTACGCGGTACGCAATGTCGGGACGCGGGAATTCCCACGGGTTGCCGTCAGCGAGCCAGTAGTCGGGGCCTTCGATTTGGCGGCCATCGACGATCTGCTGTTTGAACATGCCGTAGTCGTAGCGGATGCCGTAACCGTAGCCGGCGATGCCGAGCGTGGCCATCGAGTCGAGGAAGCAAGCGGCCAGCCGGCCCAGGCCGCCGTTGCCGAGCGCGGCATCGGCTTCCAGGTCGGGCAGGGCGGCAGCGTCGACGCCGAGCTCCGCCAGTGCCTGTGCCACATCTTGCGCGATGCCGAGCGCGAGCAGGGCGTTGGTGTACGCGCGCCCGATCAGAAATTCGATCGACAGGTAATAAACGTTCTTGACATCGCTGCCTTGCGCGGCCTGCTCGGTTGCCATGGCACGATCGACCAGCCGGTCGCGCACTGCCATGGCCGTGGCCCGCAGCCAGTCGTTCGGCTTGGCGGTGGCGGGCTGCTTGCCCACCGTGTAGATAAGTTTGTCGGTGATTGAACGCTTGAGATTTACTACGTTGACAGGGTCGATATCGGTCGGCTTCATTCGGTTCCGCGTTCAATTAAGGTAAAAGTGTTCAAGGTGCGATCTGTCGGTAAAGGGCGAGATATTGCTCTGCTGCGGCATCCCAGCCAAATTGTTGCTGCATGGCATGCGACTGGACATCTTCCCATTCGCTCCTGCGTTTGTACAGTGCAAAGGCGCGGCGTACGGCAGCATCGATGCCGGCTGTGTCGAAACTGTCGAACACGAAACCGGTGGCGCAACCGTCGTCCAGGTTTTCCAGCGTCGCGTCGATGACCGTATCGGCCAGGCCGCCGACGCGCCGCACCAGTGGCAAAGTGCCGTATTTCAGCCCGTACAGCTGGGTGAGCCCGCACGGTTCGAAACGCGATGGCACCATGATGACATCGCTGGCGGCAATCAGGCGGTGCGCCAGTTGCTCGTCGTAACCGAGGTGGACGGCAACCGATGCCGGTTGCGCGGCGGCAGCGGCTTGCAGCTGGGCTTCGAACGCAGTGTCGCCTGCGCCCAACACCATCAGCTGGCCGCCGCGCGCGACGATGCCGGGAAGGGCATCCAGCACCAGGTGCAAGCCTTTCTGTTCGGTCAGCCGGCTGACGATACAGAATAATGGCGCGGTGTCCTGGACAGCGAGGCCCGCTTCTTGTTGCAGCGCCGTCTTGCCTGCGCGCTTGCCGGCCATGGCGCCAGGCGCGTAATGCTTCGGTATGAACGCATCCGTGGCAGGATTCCACACGCTGTCGTCGACGCCGTTCAGAATCCCGCTGAGGTCGCCTGCGCGCTGGCGCAATAAACCATCGAAGCCGCAGCCTTGCTCGCTGCCCTGGATTTCGCGGGCATAGGTCGGGCTGACCGTGGTGATCTTGTCGGCGTAGAAAAGCCCGGCCTTCAGAAACGACACCATGCCGTAGAACTCGAGACCATCTGCCGTGTAAAAATGATTTGGCAGGTGCATTGCGCCAAACACGTGTGCAGCGAAATTGCCCTGGTAGGCAAGGTTGTGCACGGTCTGGACTGTGCCCGCGATGCGCTGGCCGCTCGCCTGTTCCGCCGCTTTCACGTAGGCCGGCGCGAGGCCGGCATGCCAGTCGTGCGCATGGACGACCTGGGGCCGCCACGCCGGGTCCAGCCCCTGCGCCAGTTGGGCGGCCATCCAGCCCAGCAAAGCAAAGCGGCGATCGTTGTCGGGATACGCGTCGTTGCTGGCGTCGGCATACGGATTGCCAGGCCGGTCGTACCAATGCGGCGCATCGATCACGTACACGGGCAGTTCACTCCCCGGCAAGGTGCCCAGGTACAGGCGGATGCCGTCGTCGATCTCGGCCACCAGTTCCTGGTTCAGCACACCTGCGCGCAGGGCCGGGAACCCGGGCACCAGCACGCGCGCATCGACGCCGCCGCGCATTTGCGCCAGCGGCAGGGCGCCGGCCACATCGGCCAGGCCGCCGGTTTTCAATAGCGGATAAATTTCACTACAAACGTGGAGTACGCGCATCGTCAACCTTTCAGATCCTGGCCAGCATTTCGCGGGTGACCAGCACCACGCCGGTGGCGGTGCGGTGGAAACGGCGCGCATCTTCTTCCGGATCTTCGCCGATCACGGTGCCGGCAGGGATCTTGCAGCCGCGGTCGACGACCACTTTGGTCAGGCGGCAGTTTTCACCAATGTCACAACGCGGCAGGATGACGGCCTGGTCGATATGGCAGAACGAGTGAATGCGCACATTCGAGAACAGTACCGACAGCGCCACGTGCGAGCCGGAAATGATGCAGCCGCCCGACACCAGCACATTTACCGCCATGCCGTGGTGGCCGGCGCTGTCATGCACGAATTTTGCCGGTGGCAATTGTTCCTGGTGCGTCCAGATGGGCCAGTCGGCGTCGTAGATATTCAGTTCCGGCGAGATCGATGCCAGGTCGAGGTTGGCCGACCAGAATGCGTCGACGGTACCGACATCGCGCCAGTAGGTGGCGCCGCCGTGGTCCGACGGGATGCACGACATGGAAAACGGATGGGCCACGGCGCGGCCCTCGGCAACCACGCGCGGGATGATGTCCTTGCCGAAATCGTGGGTCGATGCGGCATTGGCCACGTCGTCGCCGAGCAGCTCGAACAGGTAATCGGTATTGAAAATGTAAATGCCCATGCTGGCCAGCGTGGTGTCCGGCTTGCCCGGCATCGCCGGCGGATCGGCCGGTTTTTCGATGAAGGCGGTGATATGGCGGTGCTCATCGACGGCCATCACGCCGAAGGCTGACGCTTCTTCTTTCGGCACTTCGATGCAGCCCACCGTGCACCCGGCGCCGGTGGCGACGTGGTCACGCAGCATCAGCGAATAATCCATTTTGTAGATGTGGTCGCCGGCCAGGATGACGACGAACGCCGGCCGGTACGAGCGCAGGATATCGATGTTCTGGGTCACGGCGTCGGCAGTGCCGCGGTACCAGTGTTCTTCGTTGAGGCGCTGCTGGGCCGGCAACAGGTCGATGAATTCGCGGATATCGCCGCGCAAAAAGCTCCAGCCGCGCTGCAGGTGGCGCAACAGGGAATGCGATTTGTATTGTGTCACCACGCCGATGCGCCGGAAGCCTGAATTGATGCAGTTCGACAGCACGAAATCGATGATGCGGAATTTGCCGCCAAAGTACACGGCCGGTTTGGCGCGCCGGTCGGTCAGCTGATCGAGGCGCGATCCGCGTCCGCCCGCCAGCACCAGCACAATGGCGCGCTCTGGCAAGCGATGGGAAAGGATGGCCAGTTCGGTGTCGGAATTCAGCATATTGTCTCCATTATTTTGTATCGTTGTAGGGCGTCAGCAGCACGACTGCGCGGGCCGGTACCGACAAGGTGCCTTCGATCTGGTGCACCGGCAGCGGCGTGCCGGTGCTGTTGAATTCGGCGCGCCAGCTGCCCGCGGGCAGCGTGAAATCGACAGGTTCTGTCTGGACATTGAACAGCAGCAGGCAGGGGTGCACATGGATGGCGATGGCGCCGCATGTGCGCCATACGGCTTCATCGAGCGCGCCGCCATCGGGCTGGCGCCAGGCGACCGTGCTGTCGTCGTGCCAGGCGGTATGGCGCAGCGCAGGGTAGCGCCGGCGCAGGGCGATCAGGGTGCGCGTCGTGGCGAGCAGGGCCGCATCGGCCTGCTCCCAGTTGTGCCAGCTGATGTCGTTGTCCTGGCAATACGCATTGTTGTTGCCGCGTTGCGTGTGGCCGAGCTCGTCGCCCGCCAGCAGCATCGGCGTGCCTTGTGAAAACAGCAGCGTGGCCAGCATGGCGCGTTGCAGGCGCGCCCGTGTATCGACCACTTGGGGGTCATCGGTGGGGCCTTCGACACCGCCATTCCAGCTGCGGTTGTCGTCGTGGCCATCGCGGTTGTCTTCGCCGTTGGCGGCGTTGTGCTTGTGGTCGTAGCTGACCAGGTCGCGCAGCGTAAAGCCATCGTGCGCAGTCAGGAAATTGACGCTGGCGGTGGGCTGGCGGCCATTCTGCCGAAACGTTTCGCTGGAGCCGGCGAAGCGCTGCGCAAACGCGCCCAGTGACGCATCGCGCTGCAACCAGAACGTGCGCATCGTGTCGCGGTACTGGTCGTTCCATTCCAGCCAGCCCGGCGGAAAATTGCCGAGCTGGTAGCCACCCGGGCCGATATCCCACGGCTCGGCAATCAGTTTGACGCGTGCCAGCACCGGGTCCTGCCGCACTGCCGCCAGGAACGCCGCACTGCTGGAAAAACCGGTGGCCGTGCGCGCGAGTTCCGGCGCCAGGTCGAAGCGGAAGCCATCGACATGCATCTCGTCGACCCAGTAGCGCAGTGAATCCATCACCAGCTGCAGCACGCGCGGCTCGGAGAGGTTCAGGCTGTTGCCGCAACCGGTCCAGTTTTCGTACCCGGCCGGATTGCCTGGCTGCAGGTGGTAATACAGCGCGTTGTCGATGCCGCGGAAACTCAGCGTGGGGCCGTGCTCGTCGGTCTCGGCCGTATGGTTGTAGACCACGTCCAGCACCACTTCGATGCCGCGACCGTGCAGCGCCTTGACCATGTCGCGGAACTCGCGGATGGGCGTCGTACCCGGCTGGCCCGACCAGTAGCGCATCTCGGGCGCAAAGAAGCCGATGCTGGAATAGCCCCAGTAATTGGTCAGTCCTTGCTGCTGCAGGCGTCCCTCGTCGGCGCGGAAGTGGACCGGCATCAGGCTGACGGTGGTGATGCCAAGCTGCTGCAGGTAATCGAGCACGGCCGGGTGCGCCATGGCCGCATACGTGCCCTGCAATGCGGGCGGCACGTCAGGATGCAGCTTGGTGAAACCTTTGATGTGGAGTTCGTACAGGATGGTGTCACCGGGCGTCACGCGCGGGGGCGCGTCGCGGCCCCAGTCATAGACTTCGTGCACGACCTGCGCTTTCAAGGCGATGGCGGCGTTGTCGGCATCATCGACAAACCCGTCCTGGCCCAGGTACTGGCCCACGACCTGGCGCGCGTACGGGTCGAGCAGCACTTTATTCACATTGAAGCGCTGGCCGCGTTCCGGCGCCCACGGGCCGTCGACACGGTATGCGTAGATTTGCCCGGGCGCGGCGTCAGGAACGTAACCGTGCCACACGCCATCCTGGCACGCCGGCAGTGGCAAGCGCGTCTCGTTGCCCTCCGCATCGACCAGGCACAGATAGACGGCGTGGGCGTGCGGCGCGACCAGCGTGAAATTGACACCCTGGCCGTCCCAGCGGGCACCTAGGGGGTAGGGTTGGCCGTTGGCAAGTTCCATCAGGCCTCCCGGATCAGCATGAGCGTGGCCAGTGGCGGCACCGTGATGCTGAGCGAATCGGCCCAGCCATGGGCGCCGGTGGCGTCGGTATTCAACTCGCCGTTGTGCAGGCCGCTGCCGCCATAGACCATCGCATCCGTATTGATGATTTCCCGGTAGCGCCCCGGTGCGGCCCCGATGCGGTAACCATGGCGCGGCACCGGTGTGAAATTGCACACGACCACGACAACGGCGCCGTCATCGGCACGGCGGACAAACGAAAAGACCGAGTTTTCATTGTCTTCGCGCGTGATCCATTCGAACCCGCGGGCGTCGAAATCGACCTGGTGCAACGCCGGATAGTGGCGCTGCACGGCGTTCAAGTCGCGCACCAGGCGCTGGACGCCGGCGTGCGGATGGGCATCGAGCAAGTGCCAGTCGAGGCTGCGGTCGACACTCCACTCCTGTTCCTGGCCGAATTCGCAGCCCATGAAGAGCAGTTTCTTGCCCGGGTGGCCCCACATGAAACCATAATACGCGCGCAGGTTGGCGAAGCGCTGCCAGGCGTCACCGGGCATGCGCCCAAGGATCGATCCCTTGCCATGCACCACCTCATCGTGCGACAGCGGCAGGATGAAATTTTCGCTGAAAGCATACGCCAGCCCGAACGTCATCTGGTCGTGGTGGTAGCGGCGGTGGACCGGGTCTTCCTGCATGTAGCGCAGCGTGTCGTTCATCCAGCCCAGGTTCCATTTGTAATGAAAACCCAGGCCGCCCATATATAAAGGGCGCGATACCTGGGGGAAGCTGGTGGACTCTTCCGCGATCATGATGGCCTCGGGGCGCTCGGCGCTGATGACCTCATTCAGGGTGCGGATGAACGTGATGGCTTCCAGGTTTTCGCGGCCGCCGTGAACGTTCGGGATCCATTCGCCGTCCTTGCGGCTGTAATCGCGGTACAGCATCGAGGCCACCGCGTCGACGCGCAAACCGTCGATGCCGTAGCGCTCGATCCAGTACAGCGCATTGCCAACCAGATAGTTCAGGACCTCGCGCCGGCCGTAATTGAAAATCAGCGTATTCCAGTCTTGGTGAAAACCCTCGCGCGGATCGGCGTGCTCGTACAGGTGCGTGCCGTCGAACTGGGCCAGGCCATGCGCATCGGTGGGAAAGTGACCGGGCACCCAGTCGAGCAGTACGCCGAGGCCGGCAGCGTGTGCGGTGTCGATGAAATACCGGAAATCGTCGAGGGTGCCGAAGCGGGATGTCGGTGCGTACAGGCCGATGGGCTGGTAGCCCCACGAGCCGTCGAAAGGATGCTCGCTGACCGGCAGCAGTTCCAGGTGCGTGAAGCCGAGCTCCTTTACGTACGGGATCAGTTGCGCGGCCAGTTCGCGGTAGGTCAACCAGCGGTCGCCCTGTTCCGGGATGCGGCGCCACGAGCCGAGGTGCACTTCGTAAATACTGATGGGGCTGGTCAGACCGTTCGCGTGCCGGCGTTCGTCCGAGATGGGCGCGACTGGCGGCAACGCTGCGACCACGGAAGCCGTATCGGGCCGCAG
>JALYUM010000025.1 GCA_030853745.1 Pseudomonadota bacterium
CGGCCAAGCCGCGCAGTGGCGGCGGCGGTGGCGGTGCTGGTGGCGCCGGCGGCGGCGCGGGCGGTGGACGCCCTGCTTCCCCGCATCGCTCGGGTGGCCGCGGCCGCTAAGCGACGCGCTTGTCATCAAAAACGGAACCCATGTGGTTCCGTTTTTTTGTTTACTTCTGCCCAGAACAGCATATACTTGCGTACTCAAACACTTATTGACTACCTGGAGCAGCGATGACTACCGAATCGATTTCCGCCATGGACTTCTGCCTGCGTCTGGCACGCGCCAACGCCGTGCTGATCCGCCGGTTCGACACTTCCCTTGGCACCTATCACGGCATCAGCTTTGCCGATTTCCAGATCCTGAATCATCTGCACCAGGCGCCGGATGGCAAGTTGCGCCGGGTCGACCTGGCCGAGCGGGTCGGCCTGTCGGCGTCGGGCGTCACGCGCGCGCTGCTGCCGCTGGAGAAAATCGGCCTGGTCACGCGCCAGAGCGATCCACGCGACGCGCGCGTCGGCCTGGCGCTGATCACCGATACCGGACGCGAACTGGCGGTGAACGCCACCGACGTGGTCAACCTGATCAGCCGCGAACTGACGCGCAGCGCGCCGGCATCGCAACTGGCGGACATGGCAGCCATCCTGGGCGCCATGGCGGGCATCCATGCAGGGAACGCATAATCGGTCGACCTGGCGTAGGATGACGCCTTCCCTGATCCGACCACCTGTCTGACGATGCCGAAATTTGCCGCCAATATTTCCACGATGTTTGCCAGCCTGCCCTTCATCGAGCGCTTCGGCGCCGCGAAGGCGGCCGGTTTCGACGCCGTCGAATTCCTGTTTCCATACGGGCTCGACCCTGACCAGATCGTGGCGCGGCTGGAGCGCTTCCAGCTGGAACTGGTGCTGCACAATATGCCGCCGGGCGACTGGGCCCACGGCGACCGTGGCATGGCGTGCGACCCGCGCCGGATCGGTGCATTCGAGGATAGCGTCAAGCTGGCGCTCGATTACGCGCAAGAGTTGGGCGTGCGCCAGTTGCATTGCATGGCCGGCAAACTCCACGCCGCCGTGACGCCCGAACGCGCCCGTGAAACGTTTGTGCGCAACCTGCGTTTTGCCGCGGCCGCTTGCCACGAGCACGACATCACGCTGCTGATCGAACCAATCAACACCTTCGACATTCCCGGCTATTTCCTGACCGGCACGCGCCAGGCCGTCGACATTATCGCCGACGTCGCCGCGCCCAATCTGCGCCTGCAATACGACATTTATCACATGCAGCGCATGGAGGGCGAACTGGCCAATACCCTGCGTGCGCAGTTGCCGTTGATCGGCCATATCCAGCTGGCCGATGTCCCCGGCCGGCACGAACCGGGTACCGGCGAGATCAATTTTCCTTTTCTGTTCAGCTTGCTCGATGAGGCAAGGTACGATGGCTGGGTCGGCTGTGAATACACGCCGCTGGGCGATACCGTTGCAGGTCTGCATTGGCGCCCATCACCCCAGGGACTTCCATGATTCAAGGTTTGCGCACCGTCATTTATCCGGTCACCGATCTGAAGGCAGGCATCGTCTGGTACAGCGATGTGCTCGGCGTCGCACCCTACTTCGACGAGCCGTACTACGCCGGCTTCAACGTCGGCGGCTTCGAACTGGGGCTGATTCCCGATGGCGAACCCGGCAGCACCGGTGCCCAGGCGTACTGGGGCACGCCGGATGCGGCAGCCGAAGGCGAACGCCTGGTCGCCCTCGGCGCCACGATTGCGTCCCCGATTCAGGATGTGGGCGGTGGCATCCGTGTGCTGACCGTCCTCGACCCATTCGGCAACTTGTTCGGTGTGATTGAAAACCCACAGTTCGATTTGACCAAAATCAGTTAGGGGCTGGATAAACATCAAGCAGGCGAAACGTTTGCAAGAATGAGTGTCACCTGACGCCATTTCCGGGCGCCTCGAAAGGCTCCATGACCTTGCGCACCGTAACGCTGTGTTGTTGCCTGCTGATGAGTGTGGTTCTGGGCGGCTGCGCCAGTACCGCCCCCGTCAGCCTGACCCATGTGCGCGCCTTCGCCGACACCTCGGCCAGCCTGGGCGGCTATGGCGAACTGGCCCGCCGCTACCGCGATACCTACGCGCGCGAGCAGCCGTATCTCGCGCCCGCCGCCGACAAACTGGCGCGTGTCAACGACGCGAGACGGCGCAGCGTCTACAGCGATTTCGTCAGCATCCAGAAAGCCGTCGCGGTGTACATGCAGACACTGAGCCTGCTGGCCGGCGACGCGCGCTACGACCTGGCGCCGCATATCGACGATCTGGGTGCAGGTTTGCAAGCCACCGGCGACGCCGGCCTGACGCCGCGCCATGTTGCCGCCTACACTGGCGTGACGCGCCTGCTGACCCGCATGATCACCGACGGCACCCAGAACCGCAACGTGGAAACCATGGTGCGCGACGGCGACGCCGACGTGCAGACCCTGCTTGACGCAATGATCGTGCTGACGCGGCTGTATGCCAAGACTTTCGACAACGAAAAGAAGACCGTGCTCGGCGTGTTCGAGATCGAGATGCCGTCGGCGCCGCGCAACAGCGACCGCGTGTTGATGGTGCTGGCCAAAGTTCACGTTCACGACAAGATGGCGGAATACGCCTTGCTGGACAAGCGTTACAACCTGGCGGCAAGCGGCCTGACCAAGGTTGCACGGGGCCACCAGCTGCTCCGTGACAACCTCACGCGGCTAGCAAGCGATGACGTGAAACTCAAGCTCGTCAACACCACCCAGGACCTGCGCCTGACGCTGCAACAATTGCGGAGCGACCATGATTAACGATGACAACGGCCTGTCCACCATCGCCCAGGTGGAAGACTGGCCGACCAGCTATCCAGCTGCGCCGATGCGCTGCATGCCCGCCTGAAACAAGAGGCTGGCAGCATGGCCACGGCGCCTGTCGATGCACCGGGCGCCAGCGCCGCCTGGGCCAGCCGGCACGCTGCACTGGAAGCGTTGTTCGACGACGAGCAACTGCTCCGCCAGCGCGCCAACGGCCTGTACGCCGATGCTGCCACGGCAGTTGTCAAGGGTCTCGGCAGGCCGCAGCAGCACGTGATTGCGCTGACCAGCGCAGCCACCGAACAACTGCGCAAAATCGGGCTCATCGGGGACGCCGTGGACCTGGTGGCCGGCCTGTTGTCTCTTGCAGGCGCCGTCGTCCTTGCGCAACCCAAACCCATCCTGGCAGCACTCGATACGGTGCGCGTGGAACTGAAAGCCGTCAAGGCCGGACTGGCCCACTAGTGGCGCCGGTCCGGCCCACTCCCGCAACCCGGGCGCCGGCGCGCACGGCCTAACACATGTGCTGGCCGCCATTGATTGCGAGCAAAGCACCTGTGACAAAGGCGGCATCGTCGGAGACGAGGTAGCTGACCATCGCGGCAACCTCGGCTGCTTCGCCGAGCCGGCCGACGGGAATCTGCAGCGCCGCCGACGCTGCGCATGGCGGCTGCGTGGCCACGCCTGCGAGCGGCGCATCGAGGCGCAAAGCACCCGGCGCAATCGTGTTGACGGTTACGCCGTGGCGCGCCACTTCCAGCGCCAGCGATTTTGTCAGGCCATGCAGCGCGGCATTCGCGGTGCTGCCCGTGATCGACACGGCCCCACCCGGCGCTGCGAGAACCTGCACAATGCGGCCCCATTTCCGCTCCAGCATCGGCACCACCGCCTGCTTGCCGAGATTGAAGGCACTATCGAGCGCCAGCCGCAACGCCGCGCGCCATGCTGCCGGCGAGACGTCATCGAGGCGCTGGCCCGGTGCAGCGTCCGGCGTAGCAGCCACATGCACCAGCACGTCGAGCCGGCCATGGCTCGCCAACAATTTAGCCAGCAACACGGCGCAGTCGGCCGGGTCGGCGCTATCGACGCAGGTACCGTAGAAAGCGTAGCCCTCGTCGCGCTGCGCCGCCAGCCAGGCTTCCGGCAGGCAGCGCTCCAGCGGCGCGGTGGCCGCGACGATGAAACCGTCCTGCTGCAGGCGGCGACATATCGCCGTGCCCAGTGCATCCATGCCATGTATTACGAGGGCCACTTTGCGATCGCTCATCGTCTCTCCAGAAATAATGCAACGTGCTTGTGCCAGGCGCAAGCTATGTGCGAAAGAATAAAAGCAGCCGCCAGCCACCTGTTGATCGATATCAATCTCCTGTGGTTTAGCGTGCGCGCGACGTACGCGGCATAATGGGCCTGATCTTCTTCGCCGACCTTCTTCGCCGACCTTCTTCGATGACCTTCTTCGACCACCACCAGCGAGGCACCCATGGCTTACCAGACTGTGCTTGTGCACCTCGATCTTGATCCGCACTGCGCAGCCAGAGTGGCCCGCGCGGCAACCGTGGTGGCGCCCGGCGGCGTGCTGGTCGGCGTGGCGATGAGCGGCGTCTCCCGGCTGCTGTACCGCAGCGCTCCCGCCCCGGACAGCGACCAGTACCTGGCGCTGCACCGCGCGTTTCTACGGGAACGCGCAAGCGCTGCACTGGCCGCGTTCATGCAGCACGCTGCGCGCGCGCACATGCCTGCGTGCGAGGGACGGCTGATCGACGACGAAGTTGCGAGTGGCCTCAGCCTGGAAGCGCGGGTGGCCGATGTGCTGGTGCTGACCCAGCCGGAACCGTCCAGCGATTTGCTCGCGCAGCTATTGCCCCATGCGGGGCGCCCGGTGCTGGTATTGCCGGCAGCGCTTATGGCGCCAACCGTGATGCATCAGCACCCGCGCCGCATTCTGGTAGCGTGGGATGCCAGCCGCGAGGCTGGCCGTGCCCTGGCCAGCGCCCTGCCATTGCTGCGCCAGGCCGACATCGTCGATCTTGTGGTGTGTGAAACAGATGCTGCCAGCCGGGTGGCACAGGATGTCCAGATGGCTGACCCGCTGCCGTGGCTGGCCCGCCATGGCGTGCAAGCCACGCTGCGCCATCATCCACTGGAGAGCAGCCCACTGTTCCGGCGTGACGCGGTCGGCGAGGCACTGCTGACAGTGTCAAGGGACGGAGAATATGATCTGATGGTCATGGGCGCCTACACCCACTCGCGTTTACGTGAAACCTTTCTTAGCGGCGTCACGCGTACCGTCCTGGCGCACATGACGGTGCCAGTGCTGCTGGAACATTAGGCGAACGCCGAATACACCGCTAGTTGACCAGTGCCGGCATGCTGTTCGGATCGAAATCGGCCCAGTCGCCGGCCACGATATTGCCTTGCGCCCGTTCGATCTGCACGGCGCCCAGCCCGCGTAGGATATCGACCGCGCGCGCATCGTCGGCAGGATCGTCGAACGCTACGGCGACAAGCATGCCGGCCTTGCGCGGTTCACGCATGTTTTCATGGCCCGGTTCGCCCTCTTCATGCTCGCCGCGCCCCTTCATTTTTGAAAAGCTGAACAATGAACCGACGTGCGCGCCAACCAGCCCGCCAACGATAGGCCCTACCGGACCGGTGACCACCGCCGCGACAGCACCGACGGCAAGCCCCACCGCACCGCCGGCAGCGGCGCCCTGCGCCACGCCTTCCGGCGTTTCCTTGGCGCCTGGGGACGTGATGTGGTCGCCGCCGATCGGGCTTTCGTTATGCTGGCCAGCCTGGTTCAGGTAAAACCCGCTGATGCGTTCGGGCGTAAAACCGGCGTCAACGAGTTCCTGGCGCGCGCGCGCGACTTCGTCCTGAAGCTGGAAATGCCCTGCGATGATGGTCGACATAAGAATTCCTTGAAGAAAGGGATGGACGTCAATACTGCAGATGATGCAACGCGCGCGCCGCGCCATCTGTACGAAAGCGCACCCAGGAACCTATTGCCACTGCCCGTGCACGAGCCCGCTGCCGTACCACGGCGGCTCGGGCGCCGCTACTGGCGCGGTGCTCCAGTCACGCGGATCGACGCGGTAATACTTGACGAACTCGCCATACAGTGCCGGATGGCGTTCGGCCAGCGCCCACGGCTTTTCGAAAAAACTCTCGGTGGCGACGGCAAAAAATTCGGCCGGACTGGAGGCGCCGTAATGGTCCAGCACGCCATCCGGGTGACCAAATGCGGCGTCGCGGCGCAATGCTTCGAAATCGCGCGACAGTACCGCCGACCAGCTCCGGTAACTCTCCACGCTGCCAAGATAGGGCGCGCCATTATTGCTGCCCGATTCACTGTCGAGCTGGTGAGCGAATTCGTGCAATACGACGTTTTGTGCTTCAGGCTCGGCCTGGTCGTGGCGCCGCACATGCTGCCATGACAGCAGCACACGGCCATCGCCCCACGACTCGCCCAATAAACCGCGCGGCGCTTCGTGCACGACGCCGGCGATATCGACTTCCTTGCGCGGGGCGACAAACGCATCCGGATACACCAGGATGGTGTCGAGTCCCGGGTACACGCGGCTGTGGCGGTTCAGCAGCAGCAAACAGGCCTGACCGGCAATCGTCACTCGCATCTCATCGGTGATCGCGAGTCCGGCGCAGCCGACAAACGTTTTCTGATGCAAAAACTGGCGCACCAGCGTCTGCAACTGATGCTGCAGCTCCGGCGCCATGCCGCGATATTGGCTGACGTTGCGCATCAAAACATCCAACGCCGCCCTCGGCAACGGCCGCGCCAATGCCCGGCGCAGGCGCCAGCGCGGTGTCAGCCACCAGGCAACAATGCCCAGTGTCAACAGACCCAGCGTCATGGCTTCCATGGTGTCAGGCGGCCGTTGCGCCGAAATGCTCTTCCACTGCATCGGCATTGCCAATCAGGCGTCCGCCCTGAAACACCTGGGGCCACGTCATCTCACCGCTGACCGCCATCAATACATCGGTATTGATTTTGCTATCCTGCGAAATATCGGTAAAGGCAATCCCCCGCTCGTTCAGCACCGCCTTGGCGCGGGCGCAATGAGGACAACCCGGTTTCGAGAACATCACCACCGGTTCCGGCCTTTTGGCATCCGGATTGATGTATGCCAGCATGGTATCGGCGTCCGACACTTCCAGCGGGTCGCCATCGGTCTCCGGCTCAATGAAGGCCTTTTCAATGACGCCATCCTTGACCAGCATCGAGTAGCGCCACGAGCGCATGCCGAAGCCCAGATCGCTCTTGTCCACCAGCAGCCCCATTCCTTTTGTGAAGTCGCCATTGCCATCCGGGATCACGGTGATGTTGTCGGCTTCCTGCCCGGCTTTCCACTCATTCATGACAAACGCATCGTTGACCGACATACAAATGATGTCGTCGACATTGTTTTGCCGAAACACCGGTGCCAGTGCATTATAACCGGGCAAATGTGTCGACGAACAAGTGGGCGTGTAAGCACCCGGCAGGGAGAACAGCACGACGGTACGGCCCTTGAACAATTCGTCGCTGGTAATGTCGCGCCATGCGTCATTGGGACGCGCTTTAAAAGTGACTTGGGGAACTTGCTTGCCTTCAAGCGATGCGGCACTTGGAATCATGGATGGTCCTGACAGGAAAAAAACAGATGGATAAACAGCGTAAATGTGCAGCTAGTTTGTTGTACATGGTAGCGCTTGCAAAGTTTTCAATATTCACAATGCAAAAAGCCGCTACCCAAAGGCAGCGGCTTGAGAGTGCGGGATGCGCAGTGCATCCCGTAAATTTTTTGACTTACTTTACTTGCGGCTGGCCTGGTGCAGGACCAAACAGTGCGGCTACCAATGGATCACGGGCAACCGGACTGCGATTCACACGAATGGCGTAATGCGTATCATCGGCCAGGATGTGGAAATGACGGCCCGTACCGGCCATGCTCTGCTCGCGCAGACCTGGACGTTCTTTGCGCGGTGCAGCACCTTCGCGCTTAGGCTGGCAAATGGCCGCCAGAAATGCTTTGACGCGTTCAGGATCTGGCGAAATCTGGTACACGGCCTTGCCCAGGTAGGTGGCGGTGCCTTCGATATAGCGTGCCAGCTCGATTACGCCGGCTTCACGCAGATCGCGGATGTATTTGCGGGCGCCAGACGGCGAAAATTTCAGGAACCACGCGATTTCGTCGGCCAGCATTTCATGCGTCGACAATTCGCCGATGAGTTTTTGCATGTTTTCGATACGGCGTTGGGTAGCCGATGTCGAGCGCACACGTTCGATCGGGGCCATCGAGATCGGGGCGCGCTCTGCAGGCTGCGGCGCAATGCGCTCGATCAAGGTAGTTTTATTGGAGGAGTGCCCGGTAAGGTCGGATTGCACAGCGTTGTAAGTGGTCGTGGCTTGCATGTGAATTACTCCTGGAAAGAGAATGACGGTGTCGCTGGGACCGCTCTGTGTGTTTGACGCTGTTCACACCGTGCGGTTCCCCTTAACTTGACGCTAGATTGCCTGCGTCAAGCTATTCGTTCTGTGCGCCAACCCACACTCCGGAACAACTACAGTAACTGTGCGGTTCATCACCTGTATGTGCATCAGCGTACAGAGCCAGTATTGACACTGGGCTATTCTGCAGTCGTCGAAGGCCCGCAGCACAGGAGGCCAGTCGACCAATCATCCAACACAGGAGTTACCCATGAAAATGTCCGTTATCGCCGCTTTGCTCGCCGTCACCGCGCTGAGCGCTTGCACCAAAACTGAAAAAACTACCACCGTCACGCCAGCCGCGACGCCAACCGTGATCGAAAAAACCGTGGAAGTGCCAGTCGCAGTGCCAGGCCCTGCAGGTCCGGCCGGTGCCCCGGGCATGGCCGGTGCTGCCGGCGAAAAAGGCGACATGGGCGCTATCGGCAAACAAGGCGACACCGTGGTGGTCGTTCCCGACGCCACCGCGCCAGCCCCAGCTCCAGCACATTAACGCGCAGTCAATCGCTGTACGCCAATGCCACCGCGATCACCCGGTGGCATTTTTTTGCCATATTTCCGACAAATGGGCATCTCCTCAGCAACAAATGCACGATCAGGCTATTATTGCGCCTTTGCAAAGTTGAGCATTGCATTCTGGACAGATTTCAAGCTAGGTGCAGCAACGTTGCAAGAAATAACATTGCGTCCTGAAACGCAGAGACAAAACAGAAAAAGCATATACCAAGCTTGTCGTTGCAGAAATACCACAGCGACCTTCTGGGTGCGGTACCGCACCGACCAGAAGCTTTGCTAAAAAGTATTCTTCAGTCCAACATCTCTGTCACCTGCACGCGATGTCACCATTTATTTAACCTCTGGGAGTAACAAGTGAACAATACGAAGAAAATCGCCCTGGCAGTCGCCATGCTGTGCGCATCCGGCGCCACGATTGCACAAGAGATCAACCCGTCCTGGTATATCCAGCCAAGCGTGGTTGGCATGAAAGCCGACAGCGAATTCGGCGTTGGCGATAAAGATTTCGGCGGCGGCCTGAAGTTCGGCAAACCAGTGTCGCAATTGTTCGACATCCAGATTGGTGCAACGTATGTTCCATCGAGCGATAACGGCAACAAATACAAGCAGACCACCTTCGGTGTTGACTCGCTGCTGATGTTCTCGCGTTCGAACTTCCGTCCATTCCTGCTGCTGGGTGTTGGCGCTGAGCGCGACAAAACTTCCGGCCGCTTCAATGCGAAACAAAACTCGGTGTATGTGACCGCCGGTCTGGGTTTCCAGGCGCAGCTGTCGGATCGCTGGGCACTGCAAGCTGATTACCGTACCGTTCAGGGTCACCTGAAGGATGACAACGACTACGGCTTCAGCCGCAGCAACAACAAATACATCACCGTTGGCTTCAACTACGCCTTCAATTCGCCACCGGTTGCGTACGTTGCTCCAGCACCTGCGCCAACACCAGTCGTGATCGTCGAAGCTGCACCAGCGCCAATGGCACCGCCACCACCGCCACCAGCACGTTTCGAAAAAGTAACGATGTCGGCAACCGAACTGTTTGAATTCGACAAAGCAGTGCTGCGCGCACCACAGCCTAAGCTGGACGAAATCGCTGCAGCCCTGCAAGCCGACATGAGCATCACCGACGTCGACGTTACCGGTTACACCGACCGTCTGGGTTCGGACAAGTACAACCAGAAGCTGTCGGAGCGTCGTGCTGTTGCAGTGCGCGAGTACCTGGTTGCCCACGGTATCGACGGCAGCCGCCTGAAAGCCGTCGGTAAAGGCGAATCGAATCCTGTCGTGCAGTGCAACGACAAGAAACGTGCTGACCTGATCGCTTGCCTGGCGCCTAACCGCCGCGTGGAAGTCGAGCAGATCACCATCGAAAAACGCGTACGTTAATCGCGTTTGTTCAGACCGGCACTGCCTTGGGGTAGTAGCGGTCCGAATGATTTAAAGTTCAGCAAACGCGCCTTCTGGCGCGTTTGTGCATTTGGAGCATGAAATGGTTACACAGGCGACACCGGGCATCCCGCGCAGCAACATTATGCAAGTCCTCAAGACGTCGGCAACGGAATGGCTGGCCCATCGTGCCAGCAGCAAAGCTGCAGCCCTCGCCTTTTACACACTATTTTCTCTGGCGCCGATCCTGGTGCTGGTCATTGCCATTGCCGGTTTCTTCTACGGCGAAGATGCGGCACAGGGCCAGTTGCTCAGCGAATTGCGCGGCCTGGTCGGCCAGCAAGGCGCGGAAGCGATTCAGCTGATACTCGCCGGCGCACGCGACAAGGAAGGCGGCGTCTGGGCCACCATCGTGGCAGGCGTGTTGTTGCTGGTGGGCGCGACCAGCGCTTTTTCCGAGCTCAAGGACAGCCTCGACGATATCTGGGGCACGCCGGCGCCAAAAGACGCCAGCTGGTTCGATACCGTGCGCACGCGCCTGCTGTCGTTCGGCCTGGTCCTGGTGCTGGGTTTCCTGCTGATGGTGTCGCTGGTCGTCAGCGCTGCTCTGGCCGTGCTGGAAAATTACTTCAGCGGACTCTGGCAACAAGCCACTGTGTTGCTGGGTTGGCTGGCGTCGGGTATCGGTTTTCTGGTTATCACGGTCATGTTTGGCGTGATCTACAAGCTGCTGCCGCGCGTGAAACTGTCCTGGCATGACGTGACCATCGGTGCGCTCGGCACCTCGGCCCTGTTTGCCCTGGGGAAGTTCGCAATAGGTCTCTACATCGGCAACAGTGGCGTCGCCAGCAGCTATGGCGCCGCAGGTTCGATGGTGGCGCTGCTGCTGTGGGTAAACTACTCGGCGCAGATCTTTTTCCTGGGCGCCGAATTTGCCCGCCAGTATGCACTGCAGCTGGGCAGTTTGCGCGGCAAAAAAGACGCAGATGTGAGCGCAGCAAAAGTTACCCGCATCCGTTAAACATCGGGCGAAAAAAAAGGATCCTGCCCGGATCCTTTTTTATATTCGCTGCCCTATTCGCCCAGTAATTCCGCCACCACTTCCATCCCCTCGATCCGCTCGGCCACCACCTTCAGCACCACCACCACCGGCACCCCCAGCAGCAACCCCCACATGCCCCACAACCAGCCCCAGAACAGCAGACTGACAAACACCGCAGCAGGGTTCATCTTGGCAAATTTACCGGTCATCCAGGTGGTGACAACCATGCCGACCAGCGTCGCCACCGCCATCGACATACCGGCCACCAGCACCACCATGCGCACCGACTCGAATTGCAGGAACGCCACCGTGCCGGTTGCGGCGGTAATCAGCAGCGGGCCGAAGTATGGCATCACGTGGGCCAGGCCGGAAAAGATGGCCCACGCGCCTGCATTCTCCAGACCGATCGCGCGCAATGCCACCCACATCAGCAGTGCCAGCAGCGTGTTGGTTACCAGCAGCATGAACATGTATTTCTGAATCGACGTATTGATGTCTTCCAGGATGTGCACGGTGACTTTCTTGCGCTTCAGCGAGGGGGTCAGCTTGACCAGTTTGCGCTTGAAGGTATTCCCCGACAACAGCAGGAAAAACACCAGAAAGATCACCATCGTGGCCTGCGACAGAAACGTGGCAATGCCCATCGAGCCGGCCAGTACCCAGTCCATGACCTTGAAATTGCTGCCGGCCGGATTCTGGATCGGGCGCCGTGTGACCAGGCGCTTGTCGGCACCAGGCGCGGCCGTGGCATTAGCCGTGGCCTGCTCGACTTCGGCCGCAGCTTTTTGAATTTGCTGGATGGTCGACGGGCTGCCGTCGGTGTTATCGGTGATGAGCTTGGTGACCTTGTGCGTCAGCGCCGGCAACTCTTCGACAATCGACAACACTTCGCCCTGCAGGCGCTGCGCCAGCATGGCCAGACCGGCGACGATGATGACGGTGACAAGGGTTGCGCCAATGACGCGCTTGACGCGCCAGCGTTCGAGAAATGCGACCAGCGGATTAAGGGTATAGGCAATAAAAATCCCGAGCAGCAGCGGGACCAGGAATTTTTCCGCCCATTGCAGCGCAAATACCAGCGCCACCGTGGCGAGGATGCCAAGCGACAGCCCTTTTGCATGCACATGCAACGGTAACTGGGGCAATGCGGGAGGCGTCACGGCAAGATCGCTGGCGAGCGGCTCGGCGGAAATATCGGAATGGGGAGGAGCAGCAGGTTGGATCGCGCGATCGCCTGGATCGCGGTAATCGGGGACGGGCACATTAGCCGGCGATGCCGTAGCTAAGGGAACGGAATCTGAACTGGCGAGCTGCATGGCGATGCCTGAGGTCTGAAATAAAATACACAACAACGAACCGCATATAAAAAAACCCGGCCGGCCAGCGAAGCACCGACAGGCCGGGCAATTTACGGCTGATTACTTGACGCGAACGTCGTTCTTGACCGATTTTACGCCTTTGACGCCACGTGCAATTTCAGCAGCTTTGGCTGCGTCAGCTGGCTGTGCAACAAAGCCCGACAACTGGACCGAACCTTTGAACGTTTCAACGTTGATTTCCGTTGACTTCAGGGTTGGCTCGTTGATGATGGCAGCTTTCACTTTGGTGGTGATTACGCTGTCGTCGATGTATTCGCCCGTGCCTTCTTTGGTCGAGGTCGCAGCGCAACCAACGAAGGTGGCAGCCAGGGAAACAGCGAACAGGGCAGTAGCGATTTTTTTGGCGATGGTCATAATAGGCTCCTAGGTTTATAAAATAATAAAAAATTACATGCTCAATCGAGCGTACCAGCCGGCTTATTTGCCAAACTGGATTTTGGCGGTGGAGACACAGTTGTCTTTCACCGCGCCGGCAAACGCGTCGCATTTTTCGCGTGCGACTTTGTATGCAGCGGTTTCCTTGTCAGCACGTGCATCGGCACGTGCTTCGATCGTTTTGCTGTCAGCCCTGGCATCGGCCTGCACCGAGATCAGCGTGGCTTTCGCCTGGCTGATGCAAACATCCTTGTCGTTACCCGTCAATGCATTGCAGCGCGTCTTGTCGCGGTCAAAATTCGCGTCGGCGATGCGCATGCGCGACTGGGTAAAGGCTTTCAACGTGTTCTCATGATACGCATTCGCTTCTTCCTCGGTGCGCACACGCGCAGCCTTGGCATCGGCAATACAGACATCTTTCGGATTGCCGGTAATGGCGTCGCATGCGGCGCGGGCGCTTTTGAAGGTGGCCGCAGCATTATCGCGGGCCAGATTATAAGCCGCCTTGGACGACGCAGCATTCTGCACACCCAGCACCTAGCCCTCGGCATGCGCGGGTGCGGTGGCAAGCCACGCCGCGCCGAGCATTGCCATGAAGGTGGGTCGATGCATTCGCTACTCCATTGAATTTGTTTGTGCCTGAGTAAACGTTTTACTCCTGCCCGCACGGGCCTTCTGTTCGGTGGCGAACACTGGACACGCAAATCGTTATCAAACCATAAAATAAATCCTAAATGCAACAACAAGAGTGCGTCAACGCACAGACCCACCGGGCTGCGCTCCCTATCCTGAACCACAACTTATATCAGGAGAACAACATGAAATCCACCCGTACTCTCGTCGCAGCCGTTGCCGCAGCCACTGTCCTCCTGTCGGGTTGCGCGAGCAACGCGCCACCGTACGGCAGCAGCAGCACGACTGCCTACAATAACAACGGCTATACCAGCTCGCCGGTACAAGGTTCCGGCACCATTGACTCCATTCAGGTGGTCCAGGGCCAGGCCCGCACCGGTGGCGGTGGTGCCGTTATCGGCGGCCTCATCGGTGCACTGGCCGGTAATCAGGTGGGCAGTGGCGGCGGCCGTACGGCAGCCACGCTGGCTGGCGGCGCCGCTGGCGCCCTGGTCGGCAACAACGTTGAAAAAAACCGTGCTGGCGACGGTCCTGAAATGTATCAAATCAATATTCGCATGGAAAACGGCGAATATCGCAGCGTGACCCAGGATACCGTCGGCGATCTGCGGGTCGGTAACCGCGTACGCCTGGTCGACGGCCGCGCTTACCGCTACTAATCGCGCGCCATCGTTGCACGCACGGTTGCTGCCCCTGCGGCACCGGCCCGAAGGACTCACCGGCGCCGCGTGCGCCGGTTTTTTTCACCGGTACTTTTGATATCGATGGAGACGCCATGATGCTCTTGAAATTGATTCCGCACGCCCTTTTCTGCGGCGCCCTGCTCACTGCCGGCGCTGCATCTTTTGCACAAACCAGCGACGCGACGGTGCCACCCGCCGCAGCGGTGAAACAGGCGTCTGAAATGACCAGCGCCGCCGATCCGGCGCGCTGGCACCAGGAAGATGCCAGTCGTGCCAGCCGGCTGGCCACGTTGAAGAAAGAAATCGGTGCAGCCCAGGCCGAAGCGCAACGCGCCTGCAGCAAGGAAACCGCGAATGCAAGGGCCGCTTGCATGGCAGATGCCAAAGCCATGTATGTCAAGGAGATGGCCGGTGCGGAGGCGCAGGTCGATGCAGCGCCGGGCGGAAGCGTGACGACGACGGTGACGAACGTACGTTGAAATGCGTTGGAGGTGCGTTGAAGATGCGTTGGAGATGCGTTGGAGATGCGTTACAGGTGCGTCGAAAGTGCATCGAACGTGCATTGAATGTGCGTTGAAGATGTCTTGCACCTGCACTGCATATGCGCTGCATAAAAAAAGCGCCGGATCATCGATCACGGCGCTGTTTGCTGCCCTGCCCTGCTGGTGCCCATCAGTACGTGGTTGGCTCCACCACGGTTTGCTGCGCGCGGCGGTGCCGCACATACCAGCCCGCAATGCCCAGCAGCGCACCGATCGCCAGCGCAGGCTTGCCCAGCTTGCGGTGACGGATGAACCTGAAGGCCGTCAGCGCATACGGCGCCAGCGACGACACATTCATGCCGGTGGGATGCAGCAGGCTGTCGACGCGGCTCCGTAATGCCCAGCTGGCATGGTCGACCGCCGTATGAAACAGCACCTCCGGGCGCGCACCGTGCCTGATTTGCGCTTTGGCATGAGCAACACCGGCGCGGAAAAACTCTCCGTCGCGCATCAACTCTTCCTTACGCTCGGAAGGCGTTTGCTTGACGACGATGGCGCCATCTTTTGCGATATGTTTGTCCATGATTCCTCCAGTTACAGCAGCATGTCGCGGTCGTGCTGCAGCTCTTTCATCGTTGCCGGAAAAGAGAGCTTGCCCTGCTTGAGCATGCTCAAGCCCTTGAATATCAATGCTGCGGCAATTGCCAGGAACACCAGGAACATGACCAGCAAAATCTTCCAGCCCATGGCTTCCCACGACACCGCCACGATGGTGGCAGTGCCGTAGGCAATGGCAAAAAAGACCGCCAGGGCAGCGCCAGCGAACAGGGCGACCAGTTCAAAGGCGTGATTGCGCACCTCCGTCAGTTCGGTCGCAGCCAGTTCTACCCGTGACACCAGCAGCCCAAACAAATTTTTTGCCAAGCCGGTAATGCCACCCATTAAGCCGGGTCCGTGTAATGCGCTGTCGTTTTTATCCATGGCGATTCCCGTTTTGATTTATTTGCGGCCCAGAATGGCGCCCAGCAGCAGGCCGACGCCAGCAGCGACGGCAACCGTACGCCATGGGTTTTCCTTGACATAGACATCGGTCGCTTCGGCGTACTGCTTGCCTTTGACCACTGCTTCAGCCTTGTACTCGCCAGCTTTGCCCATAGCCGTATCCAGCAGCTTCATGCCACGGGTACGCATCTCTTCGGCTTTTTCACCGGTCAGCGAGGCAGCAGCCGTCAACAGGGTCTGGGCATCTTTCACCAACGACTTTACGTCGGAGGAAGCGGTATCGATAGCGTCGTTTGCAGTTGCGCGGATATTGGTTTCTTGCATGGTGTTCTCCAGTCTGTGGGTGAAATGAAAATCAGTTTTTGGTGAGGTAGTCGCTCATATCGTCAGCATGCTCTTCTTCCTGAGCCATGATTTCGATAAGCATTTGCTTGGTGGTCGGATCCTTGTCGCCGATCGCTTCGATCATCTGGCGATACGATTCGATGGCCACGCGTTCGGCAATCAGATCGGCGCGAATCATCGACTGCACGTCTTCCGACTCATCATACTCGGCGTGGCTGCGTTCTTTCAGCGTGGCTGGGTTGAAGTCGGGCATGCCGTTCAATTGCGCGATACGTTCGGCAATCTTGTCGGCATGCGCAGCCTCTTCTTCGGCGTGCTCCAGAAACTCTGCTTTAACAGCTTGATTGCCGCGACCGGTGACGGTGTAGTAATGACGCTTGTAGCGCAATACGCACAGCAGTTCGGTAGCCAGCGCGTGCTGCAGCATGCCGATAACAGCTTCGCGATCGGCAGCGTAGCCGTCGGTAACAGCGCCGTCGTCGAGGTTGGCGGCAGCTTCACGAATGGCCTTGACGTCAAAGCCGTGCACCTGGGCGCGTTGATTCTGTTCTGTATGGTCCATGATATTTCCTGTAATTTTATAAATTGTTTAGTGCATTAACACCATGGTACCCTGTCGATGCAGCGGGCGCTGCATCAGCGTGCCAGGTGTGAAGATAAATCTCAACGGGCTGCCGCCCGTGGTGCGATTGGCATACCTTCGTTTGACAATACAATTTCCACACGGCGATTCATCTGGCGATTGTTGGCCGTGTCATTCGCTGCGACCGGATAAGCCGGACCATAACCACGCATGGCGACGCGGTCACGCGGCACGCCCATGGTCGTCAGCGTCGCTGCCACGCTGCTGGCACGACGTTCCGACAAATCCTGGTTGTGGGCAACGGTACCCGTACTGTCGGTGAAACCTTCCACCAGCACGGTGCGGTTTGGATATTGCTGCATCACGTTGGCCAGCTTGCGTACGGTGGCCATGCCGTCCGGCGTCAGGTTGGCCTGATCGGTGCCGAACAGAACGTCGCCGATGGTGATGATCATGCCGCGCTCGGTTTGCTTGGCGTGCAGATCGCTGAGGAGCGCCTCGAGCTGGGCGGTGCGCGCTTGCGCATCGCGTGCCTGACCTTCGGCATTCGCGGCACGGGCGGTGGCATCGGCAGCCTGGGCTTGCGCTGCGGCGGCCTGTGCCTGGGCGGCGTTGGCATCCATGCGGGCACGGTCGGCTTCGGCAGTACGCGCTTCCAGGCGCACGGCGTCACGTTCCTTGCCGGCGCTGGCGATATTGGCTTCGGCTGCCTTGGTGCGTGCGACTTCCATCGCGGTGGCAATTTTCTGCTTGGCGATATAGGCCAGGCGATCGATTTTTTCCAGGCTGTCGTTTTTGGCAGCCGCCGCATTCGCTTCGTTCAGTGCCTCGCTGGCCTGCTTGAACTCAAGCGGTGCGTAGGTGGAAATGCGGGGCGTATTATTTGCCATCACGAAATCGCTGCGGGCCTGGTCGAGCGTCGACGTGGTAGTTGGCGTGGTGCTGCAAGCTGCCAGGAAGACTGCGCTGGCGAGGATGGTAGCTTTGAAAAAATGCTGTTTCATGGTGCGTTCCTTTTTATTGTTAGCGTCGGATCAAGCGTGCATACCGCTTACTGCACCGGTGTATTCGCGCGGTCGACTTCCTGGCGCAGCACGCGCAGGTCTTCATTGAGTGCTTGCGAAGCGGCAGTTGCCTTGGCCGAATTGGCCTTGCTTTGTGCCAGTTGCGCATCAGCCTGCGCTTGCGTGGCCAATTGGCTGGCCAGCTTGTAATCTTTGGCGGCCAGCGCCTGGTTGGCGGCCATCATCTTGGCGCGTGCTGCGTTGATTTCTTCCGGTGCCAGTTGGGCTGCACCGGCGCTGACGGCATTGTCGACTGCATTGCGCGATACGGCGACATCGGCAGTGGCTGGGGCGCGGTTAGGACTGGCGCAGGCGCTCAAGGCCAGTACAGCGGCAACTGCAGCCAGGTGTCCGAGCAATTTGTTCGATTTTGCGTCCATCTGATTCTCCTGAAAAGCGTTCAATGTGAGTGTTGTTAACGTTATAAGCCGAACGGGCCGCAGCTTCAGTACGCTGCCGCACATTGCTGACAATGAGGCAACCTTGCCTGCATATCTCTGCGCTACGGCACTGTAATGTCTGCTAGCGAACATATGCGATGATGCGCCCGGGTTACCCTTTCAAACAACCTTTTTTCATGTTCCAGGAAACCCATGAGCGCATCCGCAACGACTTCGCCGACACCGCCCGCACAGTCGCACACCACACGTACCGTTCTGCTGTCGCTGCTGGCGCTTATTATTGCCATTCCGGTCATTGCCGCAATCGTGATCGCGACGTACGACTGGAACCGCGCGCGCCCATGGCTGAACGCGAAAGCCACCGAGGCACTCGGACGCCCCTTCGCCATTCGCGGCGACCTGACGGTGCAATGGCAGCAGCCCGCCAGCGAGATGGCCGACCAGGACAAGCAATGGCGTGATTACCTGCCGTGGCCGCACCTGGTGGCCAAAGATGTCCATCTCGGCAATACGGCCGGCATGGAGCAGGTCGACAGCGCCAGCATCGGCACCGGATCGTTTTCACTCAATCCACTGGCCCTGCTCGACAAGCGCATCAATATTCCGCTATTAAAATTCACCGCGCCGCAGGTGAACCTGGTGCGTACCAGCGCGACGGTAAATAACTGGACCTTCAAACAAAAGGACGCGCCATCGCGCTGGAAGTTCGACCTCGAGCGTGTGGTGCTGACGCAGGGCGTGGTGCAGTTCGATGACACCGTCACCAGAACTCACGTGGTGGCGAATGTGTCGACACTGAATAATGGCGGGCCGTACGGCATTGCCTGGACCGTCAAGGGCAGCTACAACGGTGCTCCGGTCACGGGCGGCGGCAAGGCGGGCGGCGTGCTGACCCTGAAAAACCAGAACCAGCCCTTCCCCATCCAGGCCGATATGCGCTCGGGCACCAACCGCATCACGATCGAAGGCACGGCCACCCGGCCGGCACAGCTGGCAGCGATCGATGTGCAGCTGACACTGGCCGGACGCAGCATGGCGCGCCTGTACGAATTCACCGGCGTGCTGCTGCCGGAAACGCCGCCGTTTGCGACGGCTGGCCACCTGACCGGCACCCTCGACCGCAACGGCAGCAGCTGGACCTACGACAATTTCAAGGGCAAGGTTGGTTCCAGCGACATCGGCGGCAAAATGGCCTACCGCACCGGCAAGCCGCGCGGCTACCTGAGCGGCAATATCACCTCGAAGCAGCTGAAATTTTCCGACCTCGGGCCGCTGGTGGGCGCCGATTCGAATGCCAGCAAGAAGGAGCGCGGTGTCACGAGCACCCAACCCATCGGACGCGTGCTGCCGGTCGAGCAATTCCACACGGAGCGCTGGAAATCCATCGACGCCGACGTACGTTACAGCGCCGAGCGCATTTTGCGCGACGAAAAGCTGCCGCTCACCAAATTGTCCACCCATGTGGTCATGAAAGATGGCGTGCTGACGCTCGATCCGCTCGATTTCGGCCTGGCTGGCGGGGACCTGCGCTCAACCATCGTGCTCGATGGCAGTAGCGCGGCCGGGATCAAGGCGACGATGAAGATCGCTGCACGGAAAATTCAGATCAAACAATTGTTTCCCACGGTGGACAGCATGCAGGCGACTGTCGGCGAAATCAATGGCGACGCCAGTCTGTCGGCCGCTGGCAACTCCATTGCATCGCTGCTGGGTGCCTCGAATGGTGAAGTCAAAACGCTCATCGCGCACGGCAGCATCAGTAAATTGCTGCTTGAAGAAATGGGACTGAATGTCGGCAATATCCTGCTGACCAAAGTGACTGGCGACAAGCAGGTCAAGCTGAATTGCATGGCCACCGATTTCCGCGTCGACAAAGGTTTGATGAATGCCCGCCGGTTCGTCATCGATACCGATGAGGCGCTGATCGATGTCGATGGCACCATCAACCTCGCCAACGAAGAGCTCGACCTGGTGCTGCACCCACAGACCAAGGGGCTGCGCGTGCTGTCGCTGCGCGCGCCGCTGTATGTCAAGGGGCCATTCAACAAGCCGAAGATCAGTGTCGATAAAAAAGTGCTGGCCATGAAAGGCGGCGCCGCGTTGCTGCTGGCTGTCATCGCCCCGCCCTTGGCTGCCATCGTGCCGCTGACCCAGCAGCAAGCTGACAAGGATGTCGACTGCGCTGCATTGCTGGCCGACGCCAAAGTCAAGCCCGTAGCACCGCCACCAGGCAAGCGGGTGCCGTTCAAGCGCGTGTTGCATTGATGCTGCGTTGATGCTGGGTAAATAATATTCAAGCACTGTGCGTTGACGAACAGACCAGTTGCTCAAAAGACTTTAATCTTGTTCTCACGGTGAATGTTCACCAATGCATTACAAGGAACAGCATGAAAAACTTTAAAATCGCCAGCACCCTGATTGCCGTCCTGATGCTCGGTTCGGTGGTCGGATGCGCGTCGACGGCCAAGCAGGAAAGCACTGGCCAGTATGTCGATGACAGCGCCATTACCACCGGCGTGAAAGCAGCGATCCTGAATGCCCCGACATTGAAAGTTTCGGAAATCAACGTCGAAACCTTCAAGGGGACGGTTCAACTGAGCGGTTTTGTCAGTTCAGCTGAAAATATTGCAACCGCTTCTTCGGTTGCGCGCTCTGTCAACGGCGTGAAATCGGTCAAAAACGACCTGCGCCTGAAGTAATCCCATCATCTCAAGGAGAATCATCATGAAATCGATCAAACAACTCGTCGCAGGCGTTTCCCTGGCAGCAGTGGCTTTCGGCATGGTCGGCTGTGCCGGCATGTCGAACCAGGATAAAAATACCGCCATCGGCGCAGGCGCCGGTGCAGTGGTTGGCGGCGTACTGACCGGCGGCAGCGCTATCGGTACCGTCGGCGGCGCAGCAGTTGGTGGCGTCATCGGCAACCAGGTCAACCCAGGCCGTTAATTGGTCTGGTTGCGCCCGAATACGACAAACACGCCGTCCACTGGACGGCGTTTTTGTTTCTGTTGACTAGCAACCTCACTGCGCAAGAAGACATTGCGCCGGCTCAAGGAAACGACGTTCGCAGCTATACTTGTTGCACAGACCGTACTCGCAGCCGGAACATCTGAAAGGCCGTCATGAATCTTACCGTTGCGCGTTTTCGCGCCAATGCGAGCGCTGCCACTTCGGCAATGCAGCCATTTCAACGCCATGCGCTGCTCGTGGCGCTGTTCATCGCGGTAACGACCACGGCCCTGATGCCGGGCGCATCAGCGCAATGGCCGGCGGTTTCTGCATTTTTGCCGGCCTATCAAACTGCCACCATCTGCTGTTACGCCGTCGTGGCGTATCTGATCTACGGTTATTTCAAACAAACCCGGTTGCACGCCTTACTGTATCTGCTGGGCGGTTGCGTCTATACGTCGGCGATATTGCTGGTGCAATTCTTTGCGTTCCCCTCCGCATTTTTCCCCGACATCCGCTTGCTGGGCGGTTCGCAAACGCCGAGCTGGCTGTGGTTTTTCTGGCACCTCGGCTCGACCGGCATGCTGCTCGGTTATGCGGTGGCGAAATGGCGCGGCCCGGGCCGCCTGGTAACGCAGCCCGGCGCAGCACTGTGGAAATGTACCGTCCTCACCGCTTGTGCGCTGACGGCAAGTGTGCTGGCGGTGACGGCTTTTCACGATGCGCTGCCCATTGTCGACGTCGCCGGCGACTTCAGCCGTATTACCCGTACCGGTTACGCCCCGCTGATTCAGGTGGTGATTGTCGTCGCGCTGTGGATGCTCTGGCGCGCTACCCGCTTTCGCACACCAATGCACGCCTGGCTGGGCGTGGCGATGGTGGCGCTGATATTCGACAACGCCATTACGATGGCGGGTGGCACGCGCCTGTCGGTGGGCTGGTACGTCGGCCGCATCAATGCACTGGCATCGGCCTTTGTGATGCTGATTCTGTACCTCAAGGAAGTCAACCGCGTCTACCTGAACGCTGCAGCGAATGCCGACCAGCTTGCCGTTGCCAACACGTTGCTGGAGACGGAACACACACGCATGCTCGATCTGTTCGAGCAGGCGCCCGGCTTTGTCGCCGTGCTGGCAGGGGAAGACGACCGCATCGAACTGCACAACGCCGCGTTTCAACGACTGGTCGGCGACCGTGTCGTGGTAGGCCAGCCAATACGCGAGGCGCTGCCCGAACTCGACGGACAGGGTTATTTCGAACTCATCGATGCCATTCGCCGGCACGGCAGGGCCCATGTGGGCAGCGGTATGAAAATCACGCTGACGCGCGCGGCCGACGGCGTACCGGAAGAACGCTATATCGACGTGCTGTTTCAGCCGAATGTCCGCAAGGATGGCCAGGGCACGCGGATTTTTGTGCAGGGCAGCGACGTGACGGAACAACGGCTGGCGCAGCTCGACGTGGAACGCCAGCAGCAATTGCTGGAAACGCTGGTGCTCGAACGCACGAAAAAGCTCGAGGAAACCCAGACTGCGCTGATGCACGCGCAAAAAATGGAAGCAATTGGCAAACTGACTGGTGGCGTTGCGCACGATTTCAATAACGTGCTGCATATCATCGGCGGCAATATCGACCTGATCAAAATGGTGACGCCGGCCAATGAACCAGTGCACCTGCGCTGTACCTCGGCGCAGACGGCCATCAGGCGCGGTGCAAAATTATCGTCGCAGTTATTGTCGTTTGCACGCAAGCAGCCCCTGCAACCGGACGTGGTGAGCTTGCCCGACGTGTTCCACGACATCGACCTGTTGCTGAAACGCGCCGTCGGGGAAAGGGTCGATGTGCGCCTTGCCATCGAGGGCACGGTATGGAACACGCTGGTCGATCCGCAACAGCTTGAAAATGTCATTCTGAACCTGGCGCTGAACGCCAGCGACGCCATGGCCGATGCTGGCAGTCTGACCATCAGCGTGCGCAACCTCGTGCGCCCCGATGGCGACTACGTGTTGCTGGCATTCACCGACACCGGCCATGGCATGACCGATGAGGTCAAGTCGCGCGCCTTCGAGCCATTCTTTTCCACCAAGGGGCTGGGCAAAGGCACCGGGCTCGGCATGAGCATGGCGCACGGTTTCGTCCATCAGAGCGGTGGCCATATCGCAATCGACAGCACCGTCGGCGCGGGCACGACCATCACTATTTTGTTGCCGCGTTCGGATGCGTTGCCGGCGACCAGAATGGCCCAGTTGGCAATCGCCGAAAAAGGCGGCAACGAGACCATCATGGTGGTCGACGACGAGCAGGCCATTCTCGACAATGTGGCGGCAATCCTGCGCGATGCCGGTTATCGGGTGCTGACCGCTGGCAGTGCCGACGAAGCAATGGAAGAAATGGGCAAACATGGAAGGATCGACCTGCTGTTCACCGATGTCATCATGCCTGGTGTAATGTCCGCAACCGAACTTGCGGAGCGGGCCTGCGCCCTGCACCCGCGCTTGCGCGTCTTGTTTACCTCGGGATACACCGAGAACGCGATGATCCACAATGGCCGCCTTGACAAGGGCATCAACCTCCTGAGCAAGCCTTACGGACGCGCCGAACTGGCCAGTGCAGTGCGCACCCTGCTGTCGGCGCAGGTGCCGGTGTCAGCCCCAGCGCCAGCACCAGCACCAGCAGCCTGAATTATGGCAGTACGCTAATTACAGGAACGCCGAGGCCTCGGCACTGGCGCCCGCTTCCTTGACGATTTCGTAGCACGTGCACGACGCCGCAGCGAGCCCGTCCGGATCGATGATCTCGATATTGCCGCGGCTGTAGATAATCAGGCCCTGCTGTTGCAGCGCGCTGGCCGCCTTGGTCACACCCACCCGGCGCACGCCGAGCGCATGCGCCAGGAATTCATGTGTCAGGTGAAATTTATCCGATTGCACCCGATCCCGGGTGATGAGCAGGGAACGCGCAAGGCGCGCCTCGAGCACATGAAAGCGCGAGCAGACGGCAATTTGAATGGCTTGCGCCAGCAGGCTGTCGGTGTACCGGTAAAGCACCCGCTGCAGAGATGGATTGCGGGCGAACTCGGCCCGGAACGCGGCGGCCTCCATGCGGCTGGCGCTGCCGGCGCGCTGCACAATGGCGCGCACCTGGCTGGTTTCGTGGCCCAGTGCCACGGTCGCGCCAAGCATGCCTTCGCGGCCCACCAGCCCAACCTCGAGCGTCATGCGTCCCTCCGCTACGCCCAGCAATGAGATCAGGCTGTCATGTGGAAAGTAAATGAAGTGAATCAGGTCCCCGGGGTTGGACAGCACGCTGCCCACCTCGACATGCACCTGCTCGAGCATGGGCAACATGTGCGCCAGCTCTTCGGCGGGCAAAGCGGCGAGCACATTGTTGGCGTTGTGCTCGGCAAGGTTCGGTGGCGTGGCGAGATTCATTGCATTCTCGGTGAGCGAAGCCATACGTGCGGACATGGAACATTTCGAATAAGGGACATGGTCTGGGGCTAACGTTACATTTACCAACAATTTGGTTCAGCGTAACGGCTCCCATACCACTGGTATGTACGGTGACGCACGGATGCGCCGGATGCTTGCCAGCGACAATGCCTTCTGGACAGGCCGCAACGACAGCCTCTCCCGTCCTTTCATCCATAACAACAACATCACCAGGATTTTTTCATGCAAACCGATCTTCCTCCCTCATCCGTCACGCCGGCCCGCCGCCAGCACCCGCTGCTGATTGCCGCTGCCATCGCTGTCATCCTGTTCTGCCTGATCGCTACCGCTGCTGTCATGGGCTGGATACCGTCCACCCTCGGCGGCGGATCGAACCGCACGCTGAGCGACGCCGAGCGCTTGGCGTTGTCCAGCAAGATGGAACAGCAAGACAGCGCCGCGGCAGCAGTCTCTCCCCTGCCGCCCGTCTCCCAGATGGCACCTGCCGCAGTTGAAGCGCCTGCCGTCATGGCGGCGCCCGTCGTGACCACCCCGGTACCGCTGCCTGCGCCGCAGGCCGTCGCTGACGTGGCACCACCGCCAGCGCGCGACTGGTGTGATAACTGCGGCAACATCGAATCGATCCGCACCATCACCACGCGCGCCCAGGGCAGCGGCGTGGGCGCCGGGGCCGGTGCGATTCTGGGCGGCTTGCTGGGTAACCAGATTGGCAGCGGCCATGGACGCCAGCTGGCCACTGTCGCCGGTGCCGTGGGTGGCGCCGTGGCCGGCAACCAGATCGAGGGCGGCATGCACGCCAATCACAGCTATGAAATTCGCGTCCGCCTCGACAACGGCAAATACCGCACCTTCCACCAGACCAGTGCACCGGCATGGCGCTATGGCGACCGCGTGCGCATTGTCAAAGGCGGCCTGCGCCCGGTGGCATAAGCCATCCGGAAGCCGCGCACAGGCCGAACATTGGCCATCAAGCGCGGCACAAAAACAACACTTTCACCCGGGCGCAGACCCGGGTTTTTATTTCTTTTTCGCAATGTGAAGCAGCGCACGGAGCTACTGCTGAGCAAGCGAGACAATCGATTCACGTTGAAGGGATGACGGTGCAGCACTTCCAGGGAGGAAAGTAATTTGAATAATCTGACATGGATCGGCATCGTTGTCTGGGGTGTGTTGATTGCCGGCTTCGGCCTGATCTCGGCGGCGCCTGCACCTGTTGACGCAACTGTCGTACAAGCGCATGACGCGCTGTTCCTGATATCGGGCGGCCTGGTGACCAGCATGATCGGCACCGCGGGTCTGTTTGGGTGGATGGGTCAGCGCCCGAGCGTTGCAAAAATAACAAAATAATTCTGTTGAATGTACGGTATCGAACGGAGCGATCCGCCAAAATTACCGATACTGATTTCCACTGCGAGTTGATCGCTACTTACCTCTACCAGGAGACTTCCATGCTCTACACTATTGCAGTAATTCTGATTATCCTCTGGCTGCTCGGCCTGGTCACTTCCTACACGGTAGGTGGCTTCATCCACATCTTGCTCGTGGTCGCTGTGATCATGATCCTGGTGCGCCTGATCAGCGGTCGAGGCATCTAGTACCCGCCTCAGCACCGTCCGCAGGACCCAGTCCGCTTCGCCGTCACTTCCCGCATGGGAGGTGACGCCGGAGCGGATTTTTTATCTGGTGCGCGCTTTCAACGGCGCATCCGCATGGCAGGTACACTACGCTTTTATAGCTTCACAGAATCATATGCTTGCAACAATTGAACGCATCGACCCCCAAAGCGACCGCATCGAACCGCTGGTGGAACTGGTCGAGCACCTGCGCCAGCGCCGCCGCAAGAGGCTCCCGGAAGCGCGCCTCGCGGTCCGCACTCTCACCCAGTTATTAAAAGGCAATCCGGGTCATGCGTGGGCCTTGCGCAGTTACCTGACCCGCCTGCTGGAAAAGCGCCGTCATACCAGCCTTTACAGCGACATTGGCATCCTGTCCAACGATGGCTTTTTTACCGAACTGAAACGCCGCATCGCCTATCGCATCCTGCCTCCTGCGCTGGACGAGCTGTACCTGTCGGACGCGCTCGAACAGGTGCTGTATGTGGAAACCGACGTGAAATGGATCCGCGCGGTGCCCAACGCCGACTGGCTGGAACTGTTCGACACCATTGCCAACGCCCCCGCGCCGGACGGCGCCAGCATGGGCCAGCCCCGCACCACGGTGCTGCTGGGCATGCTCGACGCAATCCGCACGCTGTCCTGCCGCGTATGCGCGCTCGGCCTGGAGCCGATCCTGGTGCATAGCTACAGCGAAATCGAAGACTTCGATTCGCCGTTCCTGATGCAAAACATCGAGGTGAACACTTATCTCGACGGTTACGCGCGCCTGCTGGAGGGCGCCAGCCATGACGGCAGCGATGCCAAGCACCTGCTGGTGATGCTCGAGCAGTGCGACGACGTCGTCACGAAAATCCGGAAGAATGCCCGCACGATCGGCACCAGCATTGCACTGACGTACTTGCTGGTGGCACTCACGCAAAGCATCGACCGCCTGCGCAAATTGCTGTTTTTGGTCGATGCCAGCGGCGAACTGCCGGCCGCGCCATCGGTCGATCTGGAAGCCGTCGCCGTCGATGCCGACCTGCCGCCCGCCCCCACATCGCTGCATCGCGCCGGCGCCATCGCGCTGGCCCAAGAGCTGGTGGAAGCGCACAACACCAAGTACCAGATCGGTGGATTGTTCCGCTCGAACATCGACTTGCTGGCCCGGAACGTCACAGAAAACGCCAGCCGCACCGGCGAGCACTATATTGCCGATTCGCGCACGCAGCTGCGCCACATGTTCAACTCGTCGGCCGGCGCCGGTTTCATTGTCGGCTTCATGGCGCTGCTGAAAATCCTGTTTTCGTACCTGCGCGCGGCCCCGCTGATCGAAGCGTTTTTGTTCAGCATGAATTACTCGCTCGGCTTCATGCTGATCCACCTGCTGCATTTCACGGTGGCCACCAAGCAGCCCGCCATGACGGCGTCGCGTATTGCCGGACTGCTGCACAGCAATGATGGCCGCGGGATCGACCTCGACACCACGGCCGCGCTGATCAACAAGGTGTTCCGCACCCAGATCATGGCGGTGCTGGGCAACCTGGCGACGGCGATTCCCACCGCGTACCTGATTGCGCTCGGCTACTTTCACTGGAAGGGGCATCACCTGGTCAATCCGGAAAAGGCGGCGCACCTGCTGACCGACATCGATCCGTTCCACACGCCGGCGCTGTTCTATGCGGCAACGGCCGGCGTCTGGTTGTTCGTGGCAGGCCTTATTTCCGGTTATTACGACAACAAGGCGCTGTACACCCGCATTGGCCAGCGCGTGCGCCAGCTGCGCGCGCTGCAGCGTCTGCTGGGTCCGGTGCGTCTGAAGCGCCTCGGCAATTACATCGAGAACAACCTGGGCGGCCTGATGGGGAATTTCTGGTTCGGCGTGTTGCTCGGCGTGACCCCGCTGATCGGTTTCCTGACCGGCCTGCCGCTGGATATTCGCCACGTCACCTTTTCGTCCGCCAACTTCGCCACTGCCTTTGTCGCGATGGACCAGCATATGAGCTGGACGCTGGCTGCCACCTCGCTGGCTGGCGTCTTGCTGATCGCCGCAGTGAACTTGCTGGTGAGTTTCGGGCTGGCCTTGTGGGTGGCGCTGCGTGCCCGCAAAATCGTTTTTAATCACGGCTTGAAGTTGCTGAGAGCGCTGGGAAGGCGATTTATTTCCGCACCAATCGACTTTTTTATCGGACCGAAATCCGCCGAGGCACTCGCACTGGAAGCTGCCGCACGCGCCAACAAGTGGACATTATGATGAAACGCCTCGCCGCGCTGCTGTTCCTGAGTTTTGCTGTCATTTCCTGCCGCACTTTGCCGGACAGTCAAAGTTTTACGGAGGGCCTGACCAGCAACAGCACGCGCGGCTTGCCGACGATTGCCAACGCAAAAGGCAATCTCGGCCATGGGCAGGCGTCGCGGCTGGTGGCGCAGCGCTGGGCCAAAGCGTCGCCCGATCTGAAAGCGCTGGCAGTCCTCGAGGAGCAGGCCACCAGCCAGCCGCTGTACGCCGGCAACAAGGTGACGTTGCTGTTCGACGGCCCCGCGACGATGAAGGAAATGATGGCGGCCGCGCGCGCCGCGACGACCTCGATCAATCTGGAAACCTATATTTTCGACCACGATGGCGTCGGCGGCGAGTTTGCCGACCTGCTGATCGAAAAACAGCAGCAGGGCGTGACCGTCAACGTGCTGTACGACGCGGTGGGCACATTGACAGTACCGCAGGCGTTTTTCGACCGCATGCGCGCGGGTGGTGTCCACCTGACAGCATTCAATCCCGTCAACCCGGCTGCGCGCAAGGGCAAATGGGAAATCAATAACCGCGACCATCGCAAGCTGATGATTGTCGACGGCAAGATCGCGTTTACCGGCGGCATCAATATCAGCAGTACGTACGCCAACTCCTCCCTGTTCCGCTCGAAGCAGCGCGCCGCGCAGACTGCCGACGAAAGCAAGATTGGCTGGCGCGATACGCATGTCAAGATCGAAGGGCCCGCAGTGTCGGCGCTGCAATGGAGTTTCGTAAACAACTGGGTGCGCCAGGAAGCCGGCGACTTGCCCGAGCAGGATTATTTTCCGACGTTGTACGCCGCTGGCGACAAACTCGTGCGCGTGCTCGCGTCCGATCCCGGCGCCGGTTTCGAGATTTACAAATCGCTGCTGCTGGCAATTAACGAATCGAAAAAATCGATCCACATCACGGCGGCCTATTTCGTCCCGGACCAGCAGACTGTCGATGCGCTGGCCGCTGCCGCCAGACGCGGCGTCGATGTCAAGCTGGTGCTGCCGGGCGTATCCGATCACGGCCTGGTGTTTCACGCGGGGCGCAATTTTTACGAGCCGCTGCTGGCCGCCGGCGTCAAAATTTTTCAACTGCAAGTGGCTGTACTGCACGCGAAAACTGCCGTCATCGATGGCGCCTGGTCGACCATCGGTTCGGCGAATATCGACCGCCGCAGCTTTCTTCACAACTATGAACTGAACGTGGTCATCGTCGATCCGGGCTTTGGCGCCGACATGGAAAGCGCGTTCAGTGAAGATGTGCGCGATTCAAAGGAAATTACGCACGCCGCCTGGCAACAGCGGCCATGGTCGGACCGCATCAAGGAAATGGCGGCGCGCCTGACCGAGTACTGGATTTAAGCAAAGGTGCAATCCTGCCAGAGCGTGTCGTCCAGCGCGTGCGGCGCGGCCCAGACGCGGTAGGTGCCGGGCGCAATCGTGAAGCCGGTGTCGGTGTAGCGTGCAACGATGCGCGGTTCCAGGTCGATGTCGGCGATGCTGCGGTGCCCTGACGCCAGCGTCAGTTTTGCAAAGCCCGCCAGACGCTTGACGAAACCGTCGTCGCCCAACTTTTCCACATACACCTGCACCACCACGGCGCCGGTGCGCGCGCCGGTATTGGCTACCTGAACGCTGGCCTTGAAGCCGGTGACCCGCAGCGCGGACAGCGCAAACGTGGTGTACGACAAGCCAAAGCCGAACGGAAACAGCGGCGTCAATTTTTCGCGCGCGAACCAGCGGTAGCCGACGTCCGACCCTTCGATGTCGTAGTCGATTGCCAGGATGTCGCCCTTGCGCGGCATGCCGGGATTCGACGTGGTGGTGTCCGGATCGGTTTGTACCGGACGCGGCAACTGCTGCTCGTCGGCTGGAAAGGTCACCGGCAGGCGGCCTGAAGGATTGACCCTGCCGAACAGCACGCCGGCAATGGCCGGGCCACCGCCGGAGCCGGGATACCAGGCGGCCAGGATGGCAGCCACGTCAGCGCGCCACGGCATGGCGACAGGGCCGCCAGATTGCAGCACAACAATCGTGGCAGGATTCACGCCGGCAACTGCGCTGATCAACGCATCCTGGTCGTCGGGAAGGTGCAGGCCGACGGCATCGAGTCCTTCCGAGCGCCATTCCTGGGCAAACAGAATGACCGCGTCGGCTGACGCAGCGTGTTTCAATACGCTGACACGGTCGCTCCCGTCGAGGAACGTGACGTCGGGCGCCGCACTTTCTTCGGCGATGGCAGCCACCAGCGACGACGGCTGGTAAATTTTATCAATCTTCATTGCCATGATGCTGGTGCCGGGCGTTTTCAGGCTGCCCAACGGCGCCACCGCCGACGACCCGCCGCCACACAGCACGCCATGATCTGCGTGCTGGCCGACCACCAGAATCTTGCCAAGACGCTGCGCGAGCGGCAGCGTTCCGCGCGCATTGGCCAGCAACACGATGCCCTCTTCGGCCTGGCGCTGCGCAATCAGTTTATGGGCGCTGAAGTCGACCGGCAATTGCTCGCCCGCTGCGTCCAGAGCGCCGACCGCGATGAGGCCGGTGAGGATGCGCGCCACCATGTCGTCGATGCGGGATTGCGGCACCGCGCCCTGGTCCACTGCGTCGCGCAAGGCCTGCCCAAAATAATGCGCATCGTCCAGATTGGCGCCGGACTGCACGTCCAGTCCAGCCAGGGCTGCCTTCACGGTGGAGTGTGTGGCACCCCAGTCAGACATCACCCAGCCAGGGAAGTTCCACTCATCTTTCAAAACCTGCTGCAACAAAAACGCGTTTTCCGACGCGTAATCGCCATTGACGAGGTTATAGCCCGGCATGACGGCGCCTGGCTGACCAGTCTCGATGGCGATCTGGAAGGCCAGCAGATCGGATTCGCGCATGGCCGCTTCCGACACATTCGAACTTGCCATCACGCGCCCGGTTTCCTGGCCGTTCGCAATGAAGTGTTTTACAGTGGACACGACACCTTGCGCCTGGATGCCGGCAACCGCGCGGCCGGCCAGCATGCCGGTCAATAAAGGATCTTCCGAGATGTATTCGAAATTTCTGCCGTTTCTGGGGTCGCGCACCAGGTTCGCACCGCCGGCAAGCTGCACATTGAAACCCTTGGCCCGGGCTTCACGGCCGATCAGCGCGCCACCTTCCTCCGCCAGTGCCGGGTTGAAGGTCGCGCCCAGCAACAGCGAGCTGGGCAGGCCGGTGGCATGGTCGCCACGGCGGACATCGCCAATATTACTGATGCCGAGGCTGGCATCGGCCTGCTGCATGGCGGGGATGCCGAGACGCGGAATGCCGGGGTAAAACGCGGCAGATCCAATGGCGCCCTGCGCTTTCAATGCATCGGTCAGCGGAATCGCCATCGGGCCGGACAGCCACGAAAATTTTTCATCCTGCGTCATCTGCACCACCAGACAATCGGCGCGCATGCGTGCAGTGTGCTGGTCTTTCATGGCCATGCTCTCAAATTCCCGCGGCCATCAAGCCATCGTTGTGTACTGCCCAGACGTTCCCGCTACGGAAGAATTTTTCGGTACTGATCAGCGCGTAATCCTTGCCCAGCAAGTCCCAGCCGTAGCGGTCGACTTCGACCTTGTCGGCGTCGATGCGCACGACATTGAAGGAATTGGTTTCGCCACGCCCGCGCGTGGAGGTGGCGGTGCCGGCCTGGATGACCAGCGCCGCGTATTCGTTCATCACGTACCGGTCGGCCGTGCTGCCGGCGTGGCTGGCGTGAAGGTGGCCGGCCATCAACACGTCGACACCGCTCTCGGCGAACGCCTGCATGGCCATCGGGGCGCGGTCGACCAGGTCGTCTTCGTCGAAACTCTGCGGCAAATCGAATGGATGATGGGTAACGATGATGCGCGTCAGGTCGGCAGACAGGCCGGCCAGTTGCGACTTGATCTGGGCCACCTGTTCTTCGTTGACGCGGCCATCCTTGAACGTCAGCGAGCGCGCGGTGTTCACGCCGAGCACGGCGATTTCGTCGTCGATGAAGACCGGCGCCAGGTCGTCGGTGATATAGCGCTTGTAACGGTCGAGCGGGGCCAGAAAGCGGCGCAGCACGTTGTACAGCGAGATGTCGTGATTGCCCGGCACCACAATCTGCGGACCCGGCAAGGTGTCGAGCCAGGCACGCGCCTGCTCGAATTCTTCGCTTTTGGCGCGCTGGGTCAGGTCGCCCGACACCACCACCACATCGGGTGCTATTTTATGCACCAGTGCGCGCAGCGGTTCGAGCAATTCGGGATCGACGCGGCCAAAATGCAGGTCGGACAAGTGAACGAGAGTACGCATGATGTTTCCTTAGACTGGAGGCGGGACCATGACGGTCAGTGCGCCCGGACGGATCCGGTAACGCAGCGGCGTGTGCATTTTTTCGACTTCTCCATCGAAGGCCACGTGCAGGTGCTTGCGATGCGTTTCGATGGTCAGTTCATTGGCAAGCACAACGTCGAAATCGCGCTCTTCTTTCAGGCCGCCAACGAGCGCGCGCAGGGCGAAACGCACCAGCCCAAGACGACCGGGGCGCTGCGCCACGTACATCGACAGCGTGCCGGCGTCCAACCGGCTGCGCGCGCCGATGGCCAGGCCTTCCATGATGTATTCATTGTTGCCGATGAAAACAAATGGCGTGCGCCGGGCCAGGCGCGTATCGTCGGCCTGCATGCGCACCGACAGGAACGGATAGCGCCGCAGCGCGGTCACTGTGGCCCAGAGTGCAGCGGGCCACTTGCCGCGGCCGAGCCGGCTCTGCTGCTTCTCACGGTCGCGCACGATGTCGGGATACAGGCCGAGGCTGGAATTATTCAAAAACACTTGCTGGTTGACCTCGCCGACATCGACTGGCTTCGGTACGCCGGTCGCGATGTTTTTTACCGCGTCTGCGAGTTCGAGCGGAATGCCGAGGTCCTTGGCAAAGTGGTTCAGCGTGCCCATCGGCAGCACGCCGAAGCGCACGCCCGTGCCGGCCAGCACGCCGCCGACGGCGTTCATGGTACCGTCGCCGCCACCGGCCGCCACCACGGGGACGCCCTGCTCGACTGCCGCGCGGGCGCTGGCAATCATTTCCTTGCCACTTTTCGCCAGGATGACGGTGGGGTCCATTCCCTGTGCACGAAACAGCGCGCGCAAGTTGGCAGCCATGTCGTCGTCATGACCGCAGCCGGCAGCGCCGTTGATGATGACAGTGATCGGGTTCAGTTTCTTCTCCAGAAAGAAAGGCCGCGTGCTTCGCGCCGGCGGCGCAAACTCGACACAGTCGTCATGCACACGGCCAGCCAGGCCAGGCCCTCGGCGACGCCGGCCAGCACATCGGTGAGATAGTGCGCACCCAGGTAGATGCGCGAAAAGCAGACGGCAGCCACCATCAGCGCAGCCGCGACGACGACCAGCAGCCTCCTGGCCGTGGAGGCGACGCGGGTTACCAGCAGGCAGGCGAGGAAACCGTAAAACAGCGTAGCGCTCGACGCGTGCCCGCTGGGAAAGCTGAATGTTTCAAGCGTGACCAGCGGGTGCTCGAACTGCGGGCGCGCACGTGCAAACGTCAGCTTCATCAGCACGTTCACCGCCATGCCACCCGGCACGGTCGCGATGAGCGCCAGCAGCCAGTAGTCCATCCGGTGGCGCAGCAAAGCGTATCCCAGTATCGTGCTCATGACCAGCACGCCCGCAATGCTGTTCCAGTGGGTAAAGGCCAGCATCAGCTGCGTCACGCGGGGCGTGGCACGGGCATGCAGATCACGGGCGAGCTCGAGGTCGAACAGTGTCAGCGGACCCTCGTCGGCAACCTGGCCGGCGATGATGCCGAACAGCCAGGCGGTGAGGACCAGGATCGCGATGCCAATGGTCAGGTGCAGCCCGGCGGCGCCCTCAGGGGAAAAACGCGCAGCTGTAAAGCGGCGCAAACGGGAGGGAGTATGCGTCTTCATGGGGCGATGATACAGAAAGATGTAAAAACACCACGTTCTGCAAAATATACTGTTCATCCATACAGTAACTGTGGATTTATACAGTAGTTGTGTTATTCTGAAATCTCTCGACAACACAACCTCTACAGGAAACGTCATGGCCACTCTGAACAGCTCTTTTGGTATCGACCACGCCCAGGCTCCAGCACCTTTCATGGTGCGCTTCGGTCGTCGCGAGTTGCAGGTAACGCGTGACTTCCGCAAGCGTTTCTACGCAGTCAACCCTGTCATCGAATGCGACACCGGCGTCGATGCCGGCCACCTCGAAATTCTGGTCTGCAAGCGCTGGTTGCTGGTGTTGTCGAAGGCAAAATAAGGAACGCTGTCGCTGCATCGATACGGTCTTTTCGCAAGGGCGTCAAGGGTATTTGCGTATGCTTGAGCCAGCATGGTTTAACGCATATGATGCGGTAAATACACTTGCCTCTCCTGCGAAAGATTCTGCATGTTGCGTACTACCCTGTTGCGTGTCACTTTGTTGGGTACCGCGTTGATGCGTACCGCTTCCTTGCGTGCCACCTTATTGCGTACCGCTTCCTTGCGTGCCACCTTGTTGTTTGCCACCCTTTTGCGTGCCACCTTGTTGTGTACTGCCCTCTTGCGTGCGTCGATTGCTCTGCTTCTGGCGGTCTTGTTCAGCGCTGCCGCAAGCCATGCGGCCAGCCCGGACGTTGAACGTAGTCTGCTGAACGTTTCATACGACCCTACCCGCGAGCTGTACCAAGAATTCAATACTGCATTCGTGCGCGCGTGGAAGCTTAAAACCGGCGAAACCATCAGCGTGCACCAGTCGCACGGCGGGTCCGGCAAGCAGGCGCGCGCCGTGGCTGGCGGTGTGCAGGCGGACGTCGTCACGCTCGCGCTGTCTGGCGATATCGATCTGCTGGCCGGGCGTGGCTTGCTGGCACAGGGCTGGCAGAATCGCCTGGACAACCGCAGCGCACCGTACACGTCCACAGTGGTGTTCCTGGTTCGCAAGGGCAATCCCAAAAATATCCGCAACTGGGACGACCTGGTCCGGCCTGGTGTATCCATCATCACGCCCCACCCAAAAACATCTGGCGGGGGACGCTGGAACTACCTTGCAGCATGGGCGTATGCGAAGCGCCAGCCGGACGCCACCGATGCCAGCGCGCGCGCTTTCATGGGCCAGCTCTACCGCAACGTGGCCATTCTCGACACCGGCGCACGTGGCGCCACGACTACCTTCGTCGAGCGCGGCGTCGGCGATGTACTGATCACGTGGGAAAACGAAGCCATGCTGGCACTGCGCGAACTCGGGCCCAGCCGGGTCGAAATGGTCGCACCGCTGATCAGTATCCTGGCCGAGCCACCGGTGGCCGTCGTCGACAAGATCGTCGACAAGCGCGGCACGCGCAAACTTGCCGAAGCCTACCTCGCCTACCTGTACAGCGAAGAAGGCCAGCTTATCGTCGCCAAACACTATTACCGCCCCAGCGTCCCTTTTTTCTCGCGCAAACTGGCGTCCTCGTTTCCACGTATCAGACTGTTTACGATCGATGACGTGGCTGGGGGCTGGACGGCAGCGCAACAGGACCATTTTGCCGACGGCGGCGTGTTCGATCAGATACGGGCAACAGTCAGATAAATGGACGCGCCATGGCCAGCATCTCTGCAAAAAACAGGTCACCGATATCAGCGCAAGTGCGCTCAACCTGTCCAGCGGCATATCTGGTGAAAGGTGGCGCTTACCCTTGCGGAAGTTCGCTGAACGCCGGTGTTGGCATCAGCTGCCGTCTGCCTTTTATTTATCGTCAGGAAAACATGCTGCATCATCTGTCTATTGCTGTGTCTGACTTGCACCGCGCCGCGTCCTTCTACGACGCAGTACTTGAACCGTTGGGTTATGTGCAGGTTTTTGCCGACGACGAGGCGGTTGGCTACGGCTACGCTGGCGGAGGAGATAAGCTATGCCTCAAACTTGCCGAACAAGTCATGGTGCCAGGCGACGGATTTCATCTGGCATTTGCTGCCACCAGACCTGAACATATCGACAGATTCCACGCTGCTGCACTCCTCCATGGCGGCCGGTGCAATGGATTACCGGGTCCACGACCGGAATATGGCGACGCGTACTATGCTGCGTTCGTTTTCGATCCGGATGGCTATCGCATCGAAGCGGTCCTCAATCAATCCGGATAACGTCGAAACAGACAAGTTGGGCGGACACGATGTCGCATTGAAGAGCAATTCCAGCCGTTCACCGACTGATCCTGAGAATCCGGCGTTTTTCCCACGCTGACATCTGCGACCCTGCTTCGATGGGTCGATGCCGCCCTGGCCCGTGAATCAAGGCCCGGGGACAGGTTTGTCAAGCAACAGGCCGCGCGCGGCGCGCGTGATCGACAGGCCACGACCACCTTCTGGCGCATGCCGTTAAATACGTGATGGCACGCCGCCCGGCCGCTGCCGCAGCCCCCCAGCACAGCACAGCACGACAAAATATGCCAGGTTTCAACGCCCGGGAACTCTCCCTCCACGCCACATGTCCGGGCAGGGTCACCAGGTGCTTGCGCGCGCCGGCCAGGTCGGCGTGCACGGCAATGGCGTCGACCCGTGCGCGGCCAGCAGCCCACCCTCGCGCAACAGCACATGGCGGCACTGTCCGGGAAGACTATTATTGCAATTGAGTTGCGTTTACTGGATGGGTTGCCTAGAATGTGCATCACGTGGCGGCTTGTCACGGCAGATCAAGCCGCTCTTTTTCCTGCAGCATTTTTCGAATGGCTATTCATGGACGCACTATTGCTACCGTATTCCGGCATCGGGTTGATGTTGCTGCTCGGATTGCGGCACGGGTTCGACCCCGATCATATCGCCATCATCGACAGCATGGCCTACCGCGTCGCTTCCGAACGCCCGGCACTGGCAGCATGGACCGGCACGCTGTTTGCACTCGGCCATGGCCTGGCGGTGACGGCAATCGCAGTGGGCCTGGCGCAATGGGTCGGTGACGTCGCCATGCCGCATGGCGTGCATCTTGTGCTCGACTGGTTGCCGACGCTGTTGTTGCTCATGGTCGGCACGCTGAACCTGCGCAGCCTGCTCGGCACAGCGCAGTTCCGGCCGATTGGATGGAAAAGCCGGTTCCTTCCGCGCCGCTTGCACGACAGTTCGCATCCGCTGGCCATTACATTGGTCGGCGTGCTGTTTGCGCTGGTGTTCGACACCGCCACGCAAGCGGCCGCATGGGGCTACGCCGCCACATCCAGTTCGGGCACCCTCGCGGCACTATTCGCCGGGCTGGCATTCACTGTCGGCATGATGATCACGGACACCGTCGACGGGCACCTGGTGGTGCGGCTGATGCGCCACACCGCAAGCCGCGGCAATGTCGCACTGTACCGGCGCACGATCGGTTGGCTGGTCGTGTTCATGTCGTACGGAATAGCCGCCTACGAAATCGTGCTGCACGTGCACCCTGGCCTCGAGATGAGCGACTTCTCGATGAGCATCATCGGCTGCGCGCTGGTCGCCGCGATGGCGTTTGCGTATGCCGTGTCACTCTGGCGCAGGCGCGCCCTCACCCAGCGGATGGAACATGCGCAATGACCACCCTGCCGAATCCTGCCGAACCCTGCGAATGTCGGATTCCCGTGTGCATCGTGACGGGCTTTCTCGGGTCAGGCAAGACAACCCTGATCAATCGACTCCCCGGCGCATCGCACGGCACGCGCATTGTCGTGATCGGCAACGCGTCTGGCGAGGCCGCCATCGATTCCAGCTGGCGGGTGCATGGTGACGCACACACCGTCGACGTACATCATGGCGTTATCTGCTGTACCGCGACGGGCAACCTGGCCGGCATTCTGGGCACACTGGCGCGGCGCCGCGATGCCGGCGACATCAGCTTCGACCGTGTCGTCATCGAAACGCCCGGACTCGCCAATCCCGCGCTGGCCGCGCGTACATTTTCCGCCGATCAGGCCGTCGCCTGTTACTACCGGCTCGACGCCATCGTCACATTAGTCGATGCCTTCCATGCCGCGCAGCAGTTCGACGCTTTCCATGCAGCCCGGGAACAGGTTCGATGCGCAGACCGCATGCTGCTGTCGAAAACCGATCTGGTCACGCCTGCCGCGCTGCATGCGCTGGTGATGCGCCTGCAACAGATGAATGCGCGCGCCCCCGTCACAACAGTGCATTACGGGCACACCGATTTTCGCCAGTTGCTCGATATCGACGCCTTCAGTCCCGATGCCATTCGCGCGGCCGTCCCGAATTTCCCCGCGCACGCCGCGCAGCCGCAATCGCAGCAGCAGCCGCAGCAGCAGCAGCAGCAGCCGCACGGCGACATTTCTTCGTTTGCGTATCAAGCGTGCCGGCCATTCCGGGCTGGCAGCCTGGAAGCGGTGATGGCCGAATTCTTCCAGCACTATGCCAACGATATGTTGCGCTACAAGGGCGTCCTCGATGTCGCCGGCTTGCCGGCCCGTACGGTTTTTCAGGGCATGCATATGCTGATGCATGCCCGCGGCGGTCAGCCGTGGCGGGTTGGCGAAACGCGCGCAAGCAGCATGGTTTTTATTGGGCGCAATTTGCCCAGGGAGCGCTTTCGCGCGCGCCTGGAAGAATGCCTGGTCACCGTGCCGGCCAGAGCTGCGATCAGTGTTATTTAACCGGCTTCGGATAATGCCGCGCAATGTCGAGCGGCGCAGCATAGGAAGACTCCCAGGTTTGCCCATACAGTTGCTGCACGCGGCGCGCAAAGCCCGGATCCCGTAGCACCAGCTCGAGGTTGCGTGATTTGTCCAGGTAGCCGCCGGCCCAGTTGCTGGTACCGATCCAGGCAATTTGTCCGTCGATGCACATCATCTTGCTGTGAATGACGCGCGCATACGGAATAAATCCTTGCGCCGCCACCGGCAACGTGACAATCCTGACCTCCACGCCCGGCAACACTGCCAGGCTTTTCAGATAGTCGATCGCGGGCGCTTCAGTGTTCCAGTTCGACACCATCAACCTGATCTTCACGCCACGCGCCTGGGCCGCACGCAGGGCGTTGTCGATGACCGCGTAGTACGGGCGCGTATGGTTGGGCCCATAAGAAAGCGGCGCATAGTCGAGTAACTGCACGTCGATGGCCGTCGTGGCCTGGTTCAGCAGGCTGACCAGTTCCGCTTCCGAGTCACCCACCTGCGCCGGCGTGTACGCGGCGGGACTGGCCACCAGGTAGCTCGCCGGACGGGCCGATGCAGCGGGGCTGTGCTGAACCGGCGTGACCGGAAGGCCGCGCGCAATGAGCGCCTGCGCCTCCCAGTCGAACGCGAAGATGGCCTGCATCTGTCCGGCGATGACGGCATCGTCGATTTTGACGCCGGTTTCGTGGATATGCGCAAACGAACGCCAGTCGAAATTCTGGCTGCCGAGATAGGCGCTGCGGCCATCGACCACGAGGTACTTCGCATGAATGATGCCGTTGCCAGACATCTTGCCGTACTCAAAAAACCGGAATTCAAGGTTGGGGATGCGCTGCAACCTGGCGATGGTAGCCATATCGGAAGCGCTCTTGCCCCGCTCCTCCATCAGGAACCGGATCTTCACGCCCCGCTTGCCGGCAGCAGCAAGGCGGTCGATGACGCCGTCGAAACGTGTGCCGGGTTTGCTGGCAACGTAAAACTGCGCAATGACGATTTCTTTTTGCGCCGCATCGAACATCTCGCTCCAGACGACCGCGCTCTCGCGCAGGTCCGGGGTTGCCAGCGATGTTTCGACAGGCGCGGTGTGCACCAGTTCGAACAGGCCGTCGCGAAAATCCGCTGCGGCATAGGGTGCTGCGGTAACAGTGATCAGAAATAACAGGGCTGCAGCGCGCCTGGAATGGTTCAACTGGATGGACATGGAATTCCCGGCAGACGTTCATGATGATTGACGCACCATCGGAGTCACCGTGCTGCGTCCCTTAAATATGCAACTCCCTTGCAATAATAAAGATGCGCTCGTATTATTGCAAGAAAGTTGCATTAACGCTGCTCGGAACGCCGCATTTAACCATCTGCACCGTCGCCGACTGCCATGCTGCCAGACGCCCTACACGCATGCACCAGGAAGAAAAATTGATGAATTTACCGAGTCGAACCGCTCTCCCCCAATCATTCGACAATGCTGTAGCCATCGACAACGTGCGCTTCGGATGGCGCGGCACGGCCGACGCCTGCCTCGACATCCAGCACTTTTCAGTCGCGCAGGGGGAGCGCGTGTTCCTGCACGGCCCCAGCGGTAGCGGGAAAAGCACGCTGCTGGCCATCCTCGCTGGCGTGCTGGTGCCGCAGGCCGGCATGGTGCAGATTGGCGCCACCGATGTTGCGCATCTGCCTGCGGGCCGGCGCGATCAGTTTCGCGCCGACCATGTCGGGTTCCTGTTTCAGCAATTCAACCTGCTGCCTTACCTGTCGGTGCTCGACAACGTGCTGCTGCCGTGCCGGTTCTCGTTGCGGCGCCGCATGCGCGCGGAGACAACGTCGGGCGCCAGCGCGCGCGATGAAGCACAGCGCCTGTTGGCGCGCATGGATATCAGCCCGGCACTGTACCGGCGCCCGATTGGCGAACTGAGCGTCGGCCAGCAGCAGCGCGTGGCCGCCGCGCGCGCGCTGATCGGCCGACCCGATGTACTGATTGCCGACGAACCCACTTCTGCGCTGGACGCAGCGAACCAGCACAGCTTTCTCGACCTGGTCCTGGCCGAATGTACCTTTCCGTCAGCCCTGATCATGGTCAGTCATGACCTGCGTCTGGCGGGTCCATTCGACCGCTGCGTCGCCATGGCGGAACTGAACCGGGCGCGCACAGGCGCTGTCACGCCATGACGACCGTGCTGCTGCTGGCATGGAAAAGCGCGTGGAGCCGCCGCTTCGCACTCTGCCTCACCTTCCTGTCGATCATGCTGTCGGTGACGATGCTGCTTGCGGTGGAGCGGCTGCGCCACGGCGCCCGCGAGAGTTTTGCGGCCTCGGTGTCCGGCACCGACCTGATCGTCGGGCCGCGCAGCCATCCTCTGCAGCTTTTGTTGTATGCGGTTTTCCATATCGGCACGGTCGATGCCGGCATGTCCTGGAAAAGCGTCGAACGCATCGCTGCCGATCCCGCCGTTGCCTGGACGATTCCGTTGACACTGGGCGACTCGCATCACGGCTACCCGGTCGTGTCGACGTCAGCTGCCTACTTCGACCATTACCAGTATGGCCGCCGCCAGCCGCTGTCGTTCGCCGCGGGTACGCGTTTTCACCAGCTGTTCGACGTGGTGCTCGGGGCCGAGGTAGCGCGCCGCCTGCACTATCGGGTCGGCGACCAGCTGACGCTCGAGCACGGCCTGGAGGAAATCGGTCACGCCGGACACGCCGACCGGCCGTTCACCGTGACGGGCATTTTGGCGCCCACGGGCACGCCGGTGGACCGCACGCTTCACATCGGCCTCGAAGCGATGCAGGCGTTGCACCTCGACTGGCAAGGCGGTGCGCACATTCCCGGCGTGCATATCAAGGGCGCCGACCTGCACAAATTCGACCTGCGCCCCACCCAGGTGACGGCCGTGCTGGTCGGGCTGAAACAGCGCGCCGCAGTCCTGCGCGTGCAGCGCACGCTGCCAGCCAGGCTGGACGAGCCGTTGAGCGCCGTGATGTCCGGGGCCGCCCTCGATCAGCTCTGGCGCCTGACCGGCGACATCGAGGGCGTGCTGCGCGCGGTGTCGGCCATTGTGCTGGTGGTGGCACTTGCCGGCCTGGCTGCGGCCGTGCTGGCGGGCCTGAATGAGCGACGCCGTGAAATGGCTGTGCTGCGCGCGGTCGGCGCCAGTCCCCGCCATGTGTTTTTGCTGATGCTGTGCGAAGGGCTCGGGCTGTCATTGGCAGGCAGCGCGGCCGGCTTCGTTGTTGTGCAGCTCGCGTCGTTCGGCCTGGCGCCCGCCTTGCTGGCGCGCTTCGAACTGACGATCGACATCGCCACACCGGGGCCTGAAGAATGGCTGCTGCTGATGGCGGTGGTTGGCGCGGGGCTGTGCGTGAGTATCCTGCCGGGTTGGCGTGCGTATCGCCTGTCGCTGGCCGATGGTTTGTCCCCGAAAGTGTAACGATGCGCCGCAAGATTATCCTCTTCCTGGCGTTTGCAGCACTGGCGGCCGGCGCGGCATTCGCCGTCAAGCGCCACCATGACAACGCTGCCCGGCCCGCAGCCATCGCAGCCATGGCAACCGCCGCACCGGCGCGCCCCGCGCCCAGGCCGGTCGTGCTGCCGCTTGCACCATTTGAAGAAACGGAATGGTTCGCCCTGGTGCCACGCGACTGGGACCCCGGCAAGACCTTCGGCGCCGACATCGCGCGCCTAAGCGACAACGACCCGCGCGCCATCGACGCCCTTGCAAAACTGCGTGCCGCCTGGGCCAACGCGCCAACCGAGCCGGCGATGAATGGCGCGCGCATCCGCATCGGCGGCTTTATCATCCCGCTCGACACCGACAATGGCGCCGTCACTGAATTTTTGCTGGTACCCTATTTCGGCGCCTGCATTCACGCACCGCCCCCGCCTGCGAATCAGGTCATTCACGTGTTTGCGCGCCAGCCACTGCGCCACTTGACCATGATGGAACCGGTGCACGTCAGCGGCACCGTTCGCATGGCGCGCGACAAAGCACCCGATAGCGCTGCCGGATTGATCGAAACGATCGGTTACGAGATGGATCTTGAGGCGGTGGCCCCGTATAAAATCGATTGACGTGCCGGCTCCGTAACGCGGTGAAAAGCACCGTTGCGGTATCATTGCCTGCCTGCCGACTCTGCATCACAAAGGAAAAAATGCCACTCACAGCGGAACAACAAGTGGAAGGTTTGATCAGGGCCACCGGAGCTCGCCTGACGCGCCCACGCAGCCGCGTGCTGATATTTTTGCGCGAGCAAGCCCGCCCCCTCACCCACCACGATATTCACGCGCAACTGCCCGGCGACCCGCTCGATGCTGTCACGCTGTACCGTGTGCTTGAATGGCTGACTGCGAACAATATGATTCACCGCATCGCCGGCGCTGATCAGGTGTGGCGTTTCAGCGCGAGCACCGGCGCCAACGCGGGCCACCACGATCACGACCATGCCCATTTCCAGTGCACCAATTGTGCTTCTGTGACCTGTTTCAACGACATGCCTTTGCCAAAGCGCAAAAAACTGCCTGACGGCTTTACCAGTCAGGAAGTTGAATTCCTGATCAAGGGTATTTGCCCGCGCTGTAGCTGAAACTGAAGCTGAATTCGAGGCTGATGTTGAAGCTGAGGCTGAAGCTGAGGCTGAGGCTGAAATGAACGCGGAAATTCACCAGCACGTCAGGCGCAGTTTTCCATGCGTCCCGCTACCGCGCCTTGTTTGCCCTCGCCAGGCGCCGCATGCCCAGCACAACGGCGCTCACGCTCAGTCCAAGGCCAGCCACGAGCGCGGCCAGCATCATTATCTGCCGCAGCCACCCGGTCTTGTTCAGGATCGGAAAATCAAACGTGTGCAGGCCGTTGTACAGCCAGCGGTAAGCGCGCCGGCTGTCATCCATCTGCCCCAGAATCTGCCCCGATCGCGCATCAACATGTATCCACGTATGCGCGGCGTCGCCGATGCGCACGCGCAGCGCGCCCTCCGGCAACGGATCGGACCGCGTGTGCGCGTACGCATCGTCGGCGCGGATCGGCGCGACATCGCGCACCGGCGTAGGCGCCCACGCCAGCACTGCGGCGCGTCTGACCAGCGCAATCGGTATGGCGTTGACCGGCATCTGAAGTGCGCCGGCTGCCAGCGGCACGATGCTCCCGGACCCATCGTCGAGACCACGCGCGATTACAAAGCCTTCGCCGCCCAGCGCAACAAACGCGATCTCGCGCGCAGCCGGGAGTTTGCTTAGCCGTTCCGGCGTCAGCCCGGCCAGGGCGGTCGACAGCTCCGCTCCGCGAAAGCGTACGACATGCGCCGTGTCTGGCTGGCCGGTGGAAAACAGGCGGCCATGGTCCATCGACAGCCAGCCGCTGAATATCCAGGTCAGCGCGAAGACGCCGCCAACCAGGCCCAGCAGATGATGCCAGCGCAGCCAGCCACGAAAGGGGGATAACCCTGCTCTGCCGCTGCGCCGAAGGTTCACCATGCGCGTCAGCCCGAGGGCGTAGCCGCTCGCTGCCACCATCGTGGCGGCCAGGGCCAGCCACCAGACTACCTGGTCCCAGGCCCACAGGCTCTTGCGCAACACGGTCGGATAAATCCAGTGGATGACCGCGCCGACCCAATTCCAGCCGCGTTCAAAACGCGTGGTCCGCTGCAACACCTGGCCGAGGCGGATGGAGACATACACCTCGGTGCCGGCGGCATCATCGATGGCGATACGATAGAACGGCCTGGTCGCATCGAAGCGTTGGTGCACCACCCACTGGTCGTACTCCACGGGAGCGCTGACGGCGCGTACCGGCTGCTGAGCGAACTGGCCAGCCAGCCGGGCCGCCTCTGCGGCCGTCAACGCCGGCGCGGTGCCGCTCCCGTCCGCTGCGATGCTGCGCATGCTGCCGTCGTCAAGCGTAATGATGTAGCGGGGCCGCCCCAGCACGTCCACCAGCTGCAGGCGCTGCACCGGGAGTGCCTGCGCTGCCATGCCCGGGGCCAGCGTGACTGCCGCCAGGTTCACCGGCGCCGATGCGGCAATGCGTGCATCGTCGGAAAGCGCCGGGAACGGCACGTACATCATGACGAATCCCGTGCCGAACCACAGCGCGAATAGCAGGCAGAAGCCAGTCCCCGCCCAGCGATGCAGGCGCGACACCTGGCGCATTGGGCGGTGCAGCCAGGGCCGCTTAGAAATGCGCTGCAAGACCAAATTCATAGCTGATGGGCGCACCCAACTGGATCTGCGATGGATAATTTACGTCGGCCCACTGCGCATGAAACTTGTTAGTTGCATTGTTGATGCGCGCGGTCAGGCTGAGATTGGTTCCCAGCCGATAAGTCGCATACAGGTCGACGAGCGTATAGCTTTTCAACACCACCGTGTCAGCCGTGTTGCCGAAGCGTTCGCCCACGTAGCGCACACCGGCGCCCACCTCCAGCGGGACGGCGCCGAAGCCGCTGTAACTGTTCCACAGCCCGGCGCTCCAGTGCGGGATGTTCGGCGGCCGCTTGCCGCTGGCATCGACACCGTTGCTGGTGTCGATGAAGTTGCGATAGCTGGCGTCGGTGTAGGCCAGGTTGGCACTGGTTTTCCAGCCCGGCAGCATTTTGTAGTCGAGCGCCAGCTCCATGCCGCGCGACTTCTGCATGCCCGCAATATCGACCACGTCGGCCGACGTTTGCGTCAACAGCTTGCTGCGCTCGATGTCGTAGAACGCCAGCGTCAGGCTGCCGCGACGGCCATCAAGATCGGTCTTGAGGCCGGCTTCGACCTGGCGTGAGCGGCTCAGGTCGAAGTTTTGCCCCGCATTGACCAGCATGATGTTCGATCCAACCGGGTCCTGGCCGGTGCTGTACTGAATATATGGCGCCCAGCCGCGCACGTCTTCGTACACCATGCCGAGGCGCCAGTTCGTGGGCCGGAAGGTGCGCGCGAAACTGGTGGCTGCCTGGAAGCTGCCGTCAGGCCCGTAATTTTCGCGCACCAGCGCAAAACGCTCGGTACGCGCGCCGCCCACGAGCTTGAGCCGGGCGGTCAGGTTCAGCGCATTTTCCACGAACACGGCGCTGTCGCGCCAGCGCGTGGGACTGCGCCGCTTGACCAGCGCACCGAACGACCCCGCCGCCGGCGCGAACGGATCGACGCTGTCGCCGTCCGGGAAGCCGCGCGTGCGCACGAAATCGAGTTGGCTGTACGCGACGCCGAGCACGAACTGGTTCTGGAAGCCGGCCACCGGCTGCGTGAAGGCAGCGCTCAGCTGGTTGCCGGCCAGGTGCTGTTCATGGAAGACGAAGAAGCGGTCGCGGTCAATCCGGTGCGTGGCCGGATTGAAAGCATAGGCTTCGGCATTTTTCCACTTGCGGTCGGCATACAGATAATAGGCGTTGTACTGGATCGTGATCGCGTCGGTCGCGCGCCAACGCAGGCCCAATCGAGGCAGGTACTGCGTGGAAGCGATCTGGTAGTCGCCGACGTTGTAATTCACAAAACGCAGGCGGCGATCGATCGTGCTGCCGTCCGGCGTGGTTACCACACCGCTCGCGTTTGCCCCGGCGAACGGGGCGGAAACCAGCGGCGTGCCGTAGTAGTTGGAGGGATGGTCGGTGAGGTAGTCCAGGCCCAGCGCCAGGTCGAAGCGGCGGTTTGGTTTCCACAGCAGCGACAGCGTCGCGTTGGCGGAATCCGCGTGGGCGCCGGCCACGAAGCCGCTTGATGCGGTGCGGCTCAGGTCCGCACGCACAGCCAGCCCTGGCGCCAGCACCTTGTTGGCGCCGATGCCGAGCTGGCTGCTGTCGAAGCGGCCATACGACGCGATGGCATCGAAAGCATCGCCATCTGCCGCAGCTTTTTTGGACATGACGTTGACCGTGCCGGCAATCGCGCCCTGCCCGTACAGCACCGAGCCCGGACCTTTCAGAACCTCGACGCTGGCGAGATTAAATGTGTTCTGCGGACGATACGTCATCCCGGCTGGACCGATATAGATACCGTCACGCAGCACCGTGACCTGGTCGCCGGTAAAACCCCGCATCGAAAACTGTGACGGGCTGCCCGGGGCGCCGCCGGAACTGACGCCGGGCAGGCTGTCGACAGCCTGCTCCACGCTCTGGTAGCCGCGCGTTTCCATGGTCCCGGCCGTGACGACGTCGATGGTGGCCGGCGTTTCGCGCACGCTCAGGTCGAGCCGGCTGGCCGTCGATGCGCGACGGTCGAGCGCTTCTGCAGGCGCGGTCGCACTGACCACGACGCGCGCAACCGGCGTGCCGTTGGCGTCTGCACCCACGTCCGCACCCACGTCCGTACCCACGTCGGGCCCCGCCTGCGCGCCCTGAGCCGGCAGCATGATCGACACGGCAAAAATCGAAGGCCACGCAGCGCGCATCAGACCGCCGTTTTTCAGCTTCATGAAGAATGCCCGGTTGGCGCCATGTAAGTGCTGCATCGTCGATGGTGTCACGCCTTCACCGCCGGCTTGACCAGGCAAGCTTCGAGGCCAGCCATAAAGCGGTCTTTGGGCAGATTGCGCCCGATAAAGACCATCACGCTCTCATGCACCTCCCCCGCGGCCCACGGCGCCCCCATGTTCGAACCCATCATCATGTGCACGCCCTGGAACACGACACGCGCCGGCAGACCGGCAACGTCGAGTACACCCTTGTAGCGCAGCATGTCCTTGCCATACTGGGTCAACATCCCGGACAGAAAATCTTCCAGCTTTCCGGCACGAAACGGGCGCGCGGCGCGGAACACAAACGACGCAATATCATCGTCGTGTTCATGCGTGACGTCGTCGAGAAAATCTGGCGCGATCTCGAGGATCGCATCGAGATTGAAGCCGTGCACATCGAGGATCTGCGCCAGATCGGTGTGCCCGAAGTTGACGAAGGCCACCGGCGCCCGCCCGTTCATTGCTTTCAAACGCGCGAGTAGCGCATCCGCGGCTGCCGGCGCCACCAGATCGGCCTTGGAAACCAGGATGCGATCGGCGAAGCCCACCTGCTCCTGCGCTTCGTGATGTTCGTCGAACTGTTGCGGCGCGTGCAGTGCGTCGACGACAGTGACGATGGCGTCCAGGCGATAGTAGTTGCCGATGGCTTCGTCGACGAAAAAAGTTTGCGCCACCGGTGCCGGATCGGCCAGCCCGGTGGTCTCGATGATGACGCGGTCGAAGTCAATTTCGCCGCTTGAGCGGCGCTGCGCCAGTTCGCCGAGGATGCGTACCAGGTCACCGCGCACGGTGCAGCAGATGCAGCCGTTGTTCATCTCGACGATCTGCTCCTTGCTGTTGATGAGCAGGTCGCTGTCGATGCCGGCTTCGCCAAACTCGTTTTCGATGACGGCAATGCGCTCGCCATGCTCCTCGCTGAGGATACGGTTCAACAGCGTGGTCTTGCCCGCGCCGAGAAAGCCTGTGAGCAACGTAACGGGAATCTGGTGCGGGAAGTTCATGTGTGCTCCTGGGTAGTGGTGGACGATGTCGCCTGCATTGTAAGCAAGGCACACCGTAAACGCAACCAAGTTGCAAATAGAGAGGCGACCGGCCGGTCGGCGCAGTCGCTACCGCAGGGGTGGTCAGCGCGGACGCATGCGCGCAATCCCGTCCAGCCAGCTGACCTGCGGAGCATAGCCAAGTTCACGTTGCGCCTTGTTCCAACTCACTGTAAAAGGCTTCCCGATCAGCCTGAGCATCTGGCGGGTGATCGGTGGCTCGCCTTTCAGCCGGAAGAGATGCCAGGCAAGCCCCATGATGCCTGCAATGGTCCAGGCCGCATTAAAGGAAACCACTTTATCGGCAGCACGAACGTTTTTGGTGGCCAATAACCCGCCGATGACACTTTTCAGCGTGCCCGTCTCCGCGTCGGCGACGAAATACGCCGAACCGCCCACGCCACGGTCGGCGGCGCAAAGCAAGGCGTGGACCAGATTATCGACATGGCACGTGGACATCGCCTGCTCGCCGCCCCCGACCCATTGCCATTTGCCCGCCTCGACCGTGTCGACCATATGATCGAGCGTTGGCATGCCGGCACCCCAGATCATCGGCGGGCGGATTGCGATCGTTTCAAACGCTGTGCGACTGCCGTTCGCTGCCAATAATACTTGCTCGGCATCGCTCTTGGACGCAGCATAAGGTGCAAAATTTCGCTCCTGCCGTGGCACCTTTTCATCGATGCCCAGCATCGGTTCAGGGTCGCCCATCACCACCGCAGCAGCGCTTACTGCAATGACCTTTCTGACCGAATCGGTGGCCCTGGCCATCGCCACCACGTCACGCGTGCCATTCACGTTGATATTGTAGAAATCTTTTTTGTCGCCCCACAGTTTGAAAAGCGCGGCAACATGAAACACCACGTCGCTTCCCGCCATACCTGCTTCGAGCGCGGCGGCGTCATTGATGTCGCCTTTGACCGCCGTGGCGCCCAGGCCCGTCACGATGGCTGCGGCCTCCTGGCTTCTGGCCAGAGCCCGGACGCCCCAGCCCGCTGCAACGAGCTGCTGAATCAGTCTTTTCCCGACAAAGCCGGAGCCGCCGGTCACGAATGCGATGCGCTGCTGGTGGTATGTATGCATGGTTTTCTCCTGAGTGAAACTGAATCATAGGCGTCAAAAATACAAAATGCAAAGAACATTTTATGTTTTTTGTTCGTTGATGTTTGTCGGAAAACGCGTTATCCTGTTCAGATGATGAAAAAAAATGACATGAGTACTGACAACGATGTGATATCAGCTGCACGCATCCTCGATGCGGGACGCACGCAGGTACGACGCTTCGGCGAAAACAAGACGAATGTTGTCGATATCGCCAGGTCGCTGAACACCTCGCATTCCACGATCTATCGCCATTTCCGTTCGAAAGCCGACGTGTTCGACGCCATCGTCGAGGAGATCATGCGCGCCGAGGAAAGCCTGGCCGAAACCTACGTGAAGGGCAAGCAACCGGCATCTGCACGGCTGCGCGAGCTGACGCTGGCACTGCACCGCCGCAAAGTGGACCAGTTCAACAACGATCAGGAGGTGTATCAGTTGTATCGACGGGTGGTCGATGAAAGGCAGGACATCGTGCAGAATCACACCGTCATCATGACGCAGCTGATTGCCGCTATTCTGGCGTCCGGTGTCGACAACGGCGAGTTCAAAATGGATGACATCGATGGCGCAGCTGTCGTGGTACGCGATGCGGTGCTGGTCTTCGTGCATCCCGCCCACGTGGCAGCGGCAGCGAAAGCCGGTGTGTCAAGAGAGGCCGATTTACACCGGATGATGACGACGTTGATGACCGCATTTCGTCACGGCGTGTCGTTGCAGGACGTTTGATAACATGAAGGCAGGGCCGGCAGTACCGGCCCTGAAGTTGCTCACCGCCGTCGCGGTTGCCTGCACATCAGTCAGGCGCGCGGATCGTCAGGAAGTCGGTATCTTCTTCGGTCAGCGCGGTGTCCGGCATCGTTTCAATGTGATCGGTATCGATGTCAGCGCCATCGCGCGCGGTGGTGTCACGGCCGGCTGCGGCGCGCTCGCCGGTGCCGCTGGCGTCGCTGTCGCTCGAGAAGTTGGCGTCGCCCACATCCGGGCCGGCAGTGTCGCCGGCACGTCCGGCCTCGATGTCGGACGTGTTGCCGCGGTCGAAGTCGAGCATTTCATCATCGATGTCGCCGCCCAGTCCAGGGCCGCCCATGACATCACTGCCGCTGTCGGACGTGTCGCTGGGGCCGAGTGCGCCAATGCCATGGCCTTTGCCGAGGCTGCGATCGGGTGCTTCCGGGAAGTTGTCCGGATCAAGTGTGCTGGTACCAGTCATGATGGTTCTCCTAGAATCGTTAAGTGAATGGCATCGATGGTGACAGGGTTCGCGCTTCGACGCCCACACGCTAGAACGCGTGGCGCATGCCAACATTGATGGCCGAGCCGCTGCGGTTGATGGCGTCGCTGAAGCCGCTGTCGCTGATGTTTTTAATGTGCGAGTACGCCGCATAAAAGTCGGTGTTGCGCGACACCGTGTAGCTGGCGCCGACAGCAAGCTGATTGGCATCGCGGTTGGCCAGTTCGCGGTCGTTCTTGTGGATCCACGAAGCCAGCAAGGTGGTGCTGCGTGTCAGCGGCACGGCCACGCCAGCCAGCACATCGCGGCTGTCGTTGGAGCCGATGCCGGCAATGTTTGCGCTGTACGGATTGTCCGGGTTGTACAGTGGCGAGCTGCCCCAGCCGCGGCTGGCGCTGTAGGCGGCGTAGGCTGTGCCCCAGCTCAGGCGATAGTTGGCGGCAGCAATCGCATTTTTTGCGTCGAAATTAACGCCGGTCTGGTCGACCTGCCGGATATTCGTCACATGACGGTTTTGCTGCGCCCCGCGCAGCGTCAGTGCGCCATATGTGATACCTACCGTGATACCCCACGAACGGTCTTGCCCGGCCACGCTGCCGTCGACCGGGAAGCCATATGCCGCCGTCGCCGATGAGCCTGGCGCTTCCAGGCTGTAGCGCCCAGGGCCGGCATCGGCATCGGCATCGGCATCGGCATCGGCATCGGCATTAAGCACGAAGCGCTGGCTGGTGGTGCCGAGGCTGAGGTTCGGGCTGGCACGCTTGCCTGCAACGCCGGGCATGCCATGCTCCGGATCGACAATGTCGGCGAGCCGGTAGGTGCCCAGCCCGATCGACGGCGTCACCTGCGCGCACGCTGCGCCTGATACTGCCGCCAGGCCCGCCCATATCATCAGTCTTGAAACGCTCCTGCCCATGCCCGCACACTCCCACTATCATGGTGGGCACTGTAGGCGCTTCAGCAAATCCGTTCTGTTTCACACTTCACATAAAACCGGTACCACTGGCTTGTCGTTTTGTCAGCGTAGTCCGACGCCCGCGTCACACTGGCAGGCGCACTGCCGGCGGTGCAATGGCCACCTGGTTTTTACCTTGCCGCTTGGCGCTGTACATCGCGGTATCGGCGCGCGCCAGCAGGGCATTCAGGTCGCGCGGATCGTCGCTCTGGTGCAGCGCCACGCCAATGCTGGCGCTGACATTGACTGTCGCGCTTTTCAGACGATATGGCTGTTGCAGCGTCGTAACCAGCTGGCGCGCCTTGTCGGCCGCGTCGGCAGCATCGGCCAGCAACTCCAGCACGACAACGAACTCATCGCCGGACAGGCGCGCGACGGTGTCGGTGGTACGCACGGCATTTTGCACCCGGGCACCGAACTGACACAGCAACTCATCGCCCTCTTCATGGCCGTGGGCATCGTTGATCCCCTTGAAACCGTCCAGGTCGAGAAACAGCACCGCGCACGGGCGGCCGGAGCGCATCGCCCTCGCCATTGCCTCGGGCAAAATCTGCATGATGGCGCGCCGGTTCGGCAGCCCCGTCAGCACGTCGCGCATCAGCAGCACCTGCAGCTCGGCCGTGCGTTTCATCACGGTCACTTCCAGATGCTCGTTCAGCGTTTTCAAGGCGTCCAGATGCGCATGTTCGCTGCGCACCAGTTCGCGCATCGATTGCGACAAAACCTGCGCTTCATGGAAAGCGGTAATTTCCGGAATCACCGGGCGGGCAGCGCCGGATTCGACCGAGCGGGCCGCCTGTTCGATCGTGCTCGACAGTGCATCGAGGGGACCGGTCAGGCGCCGCGCCAGCACGGTGGCCAGCACGGCGAACACTGCCGCCAATACCAGACTGAGCAGCAAAACGCGCTGTTCGAGATGGCGCGGCCCCACCATCGCCAGCTGTTCCGACTGGCGCACCAGCACCGTCCAGCGCAAGGTGGCGGGATCGTGCTCGTTGCCGGTCATGCTGTAACCAGTCAGGTAGCTGATGCCGTCCGGCCATACCTCTTTGACCGAGCCCGTCTTGCCACCGCGGGCCAGCGCCATGCTCGACGTTGTGAGTGTGGTTTCTTCGGTGCCAGCGGGGCCGAGTATCACGGTGCCGTCGTCGCGCACCACGAAAATCTGGGCGCCGTACTCGCGCAATGCAGGCGCGATCAATTCCTCGGCGCGGCGCCGCACCCAGTCCCAGCTCATGTGCACGCCGAGCACGCCACGCAATTTGCCGTTGTCGTCGAGCACCGGGCCAGCCATATCGATGAAACGCCACGGATCTGGCGCTACCGGCAACAATTTACCAAGCAACACTGCCGGATGGTAATCCGACGCGCGCACGCCCAACTTGCCGCTCTGGAACCATGGCCGGGTGCTGACGTCCGCGTGCTGCAACATCGAGCGCGTCGCAGCAAACACTTTTCCATCCACCTCGGCAATACCGATCCACGCATAGTCGGGAAAGGTCGACTGCAGGCTTTCCAGCACCGCGCGTGCCTGTTCGGGGCTCCCGGCCTGCCGCACTTCGGGCAGTTCGGTCAACAGGCGCACGTCGCCGATACCCTTGGCCACGACCCGGTTCAGCGAATCGCGCATTTGCCACGACAATTGCTGCAGGCGCAGTTCTGCATCCTTGGCGGCGTAACCGATCGTCAAATGATGGACCAGAGCGATCTGGATGAGCACCGTCAGCGTGACTGTCAGGCACACGCCGATCGTGATCAAGGTGCCGAGCCGGAATGGCGCGCTCAGGCGCTGGTGCAGGCGGTTCTTCATCGGAGGGATAGTAAACATTCCAGAAGTGATACAAACCGTTAGATTGTATCTTACGAGAATGTTTATTAATAGCAAGTCCACTCATCCTGCGATCTTGTTTCGGTGTAGCAACAAGTGTATCGATCGGTTGCAGCCGACTGCAAATGCTGGCCGCGCCCGGTCCGAGCAGCTAGAATTGATGCACGGTTGAAAGAATTTAACCGTTGCCCACCAAGGACCTGATCATGACATTCGCACGCTCCCTCCTCGCCACACTGGTCCTCGCGGCTGGCTTCGCTTCACAGGCCCAGGCCGACAGTTTCGCTTCCTCGGCGTCCAGCGCCGGGTCGGCCTCGAGCGGCAGCATTTCCACGTCGCTGAATGGTTCGAGCAACAGTTCGAACAAGAACGACAGGATTGCCAATGGCGCCTACCGCATCGACCGCGTCGAACGTCTGGTGCAGGTGGGCGACAAGCCGGCCATGGTGCGCCTGTCGATGCAAGCCGAACAGGTTGATCAGCAACTGACGCTCGACCTGCCGGTCAGCGTGTTCGATCAGCAACACCTGGGCCGCGGCAACCTGGTCGATGTGCAACAACGCGATTATGGTTTCCAGTTTGCTCACGCAGACACGCGCCGTGCGTTTTTCCTGGTGCTGGCCGATGACTGGCACGACGAACTCGCCGCGCGTCCCGTCACCCTGTGACTGGCACCGGCCTGAAGGTTGCCTGCATGGCCGGCGCGCTGGCGATATGCAACCTTGCCAGCGCTTCCTCCTCCACCAATTTCTGCGACAACCAGGATAAATTGTCCGCCGGCGAGCAGGACCGGCTGCTGCGCTTTGCCGCCGTGGTCAGAACCGAACTGGCCAAGGGCGACGGCAGCGTGGCGCTGATCAGCCGCTCCGGCCTCGACCTGTCCCGTTTCAGCATCCGCTACTCGCATGCCGCGCTCGCCCTGCGTGCGCCCGATGGCGCCTGGGCCGCGCGCCAGCTGTATTTTGCCTGCGACGAAAAGCGCCCGCGCATTTTCGACCAGGGCATTGCCGGCTTTGCGATGGGCACCGACGATCCGGCCGTCGGCTACATCGCCATCGTCCGCCTGCCCACGGTGCCGGCGCTCACGCTCGACCTGGCCGCGCGCGACAAACAGCGCGCGTTGCACTTGCTGGCCGGCCAGTACAGCGCAAATGCCAACCCGTGGAGCTTGCGCTACCAGAATTGCAACCAGTGGGTGATCGAAATGATGGCCAGCGCGTGGGGCGATCTGCCCGACGGCGCCGACCTGCGCGCGCGTGCGCAGGACTGGCTGCGCGGCGCCGGTTACGCCCCCGAACCGGTGGTCATCGCCTCGCCATTCACCATGATGGCGTCGTATTTCGTGCCACTGGTTCACCTGAACGACCATCCCCGCGCCGACCGTGCCGCGCGCCGCCTGCAGGTGAGCTTGCCGGCCACGCTGGAAACGTTCGTGCGCCAGCGCTACGATGGCGCCGAGCGCGTCGAACTTTGCCACAACACGCGCGAAATCGTCGTGCATCGCGGCTGGACACCGGTGGCCGAAGGCTGCATCGCAGCACCGGGCGACACGGTGCTGGCGCTGGATTGATCAGTCGAATTTTTGCACCAGCCCGATCGACAGGCGCCGTGCCACAAAATGGTCGACGCCGCTCTGGCGCCAGAGTGCCGCCCCGGTGGCATACGTCCGGCGGCTGCCATCGAACAGGTCGTTGACATCGACCGTCACACTGCACGTGCGACTCACACTGTGCTTCCAGCCGATATTCACACTGCTGGTCGCGCCAGATGTGCCAAGCGGCGTGATGCCGGCCGACTGGACGTGTGCATCGAGCGCGATGTCGCCCATTCCCGCACGCAGGTTGACATACCCCGCCATTTTTTGCTGGCGCACCCGGCCTGACAAGTCGGGCGTCAGCAGCCGCACCTGGTACGCGCCGGCGTCCAGCCCCAGGCGCAGCGCGGCGCGGGGCGTCCAGTCGAGCGCACCGCTGACGCCAAACGCGCTGGCCCGGCCGCCATTCTGCTTCGACGTCAGCAGCACGTGATCGGCCACGCGGTAGGCGTCCACCACGGTATTGGTGCTGTTCCGGTAAAAAACCGCAACATTGCGCTGCCACGGTCCCGCGCCTGCATCCGCGCCAATCTCCCATGAGTCGAGCCGCTGCGGTTGCAACCCCGGATTGCCACGGCTGCGGTTTTGCGCATCGATATAGGTGGTGGCAGGATTCAGGTCGCGCGGGTCGGGCAGTTGCAGGCTGCGCCGATACGTCAGCGTCACATCGGTGCTGGCACTGGCCGCATACAGCACGTGCAGGCTGGGATTGAACGCTTGCCAGTGCGCCGTCAGCAAGCGTGCGCTGTCGTAGCGGCCACCCAGCAGCGCTTCCCATCGACCCTGCCTGATCTGGTGGGTCAGATAGGCCGCGCGCGTGATTGTCGTCGCCGTGTAGTGGTTGCTGGTCGCCGGGTCGATGGTTGCCAAACCCGTCGCAGCGTCGATCGCGGCCTGATCGTTATCGAGTTTTTCAACCTTGTCCTGCAGATCGGCACCCATGCCCCACGGTCCGCGCGTCCAGTCGACCGTCGCCTGGTCGAGCTGGCGCGCCGACCGGGTGGCGCCGTGACTGAACGCGGTACTGGACACGAACACGTCGCGGTACGACTTGTCTGTCAGGGCGCGCGTGTTACTGCGTTGAAGCATGACCTTCAGCGCGCCGCCCGGCTGCAGTCGGCTGAACGTCACGCTGGCGCTGTCGTCGGATTGCGTGTTCGGCCCTTCGGAAATGCGGTGATAGATAGTTCCGTCGGTCCAGTTCAACACGTCGAACAGCGGCCGCGAGCGGCGGGCGGTGTGGCGCGCAGACACGCTGACGCTGTCGGTATCGTTCAACAGCGCATCCAGCCCCAGCCCTGCACTCTCGACGACGCGATGCACAAACACCGTCGACTGCTGGCGCGTCTCGCCACCCTCCCATGCCACGGTCGACGCGCGGATTTTTTCAGTGCCATCGTGCCGGACGGCTACGTTGCCATGCACGCTGACCACTTTATTACCGGCGTCGCCCGATGCACCGGTATTCCAGCGCCCATGGTCGGCCGCGCTGGCCTGCACCTGGCCGTGGGCGCCAGGCTTGCGGTCGCGCTTGAGCACAATATTCACGATGGCGCCGCCCTGCGCGTTGTACGCCGCCGACGGATTCGTGATGACTTCGATGCTGGCAATATCGGCGCCGTTCATGGCTTGCAGCGCCACCGCCCGTTCCTCGTTCGTGCCGGACATCAGCGCCAGCGGCTTGCCATCGACCAGCACGGTGACGTGAGAATTTCCTTTCACAACGATGGCGCCGTCGGCCGACACGGCAAGTTCAGGTGTCGCCTGCAACACATCCTGGGCAGTGCCGTTGGCGGCGCGTGGCATGCTGGCGACATCGATCACGGTCTTGTCGAGTTTTCTGACAACCGGCACCCGGGTGGCAGTGACCATCACTGTCGGCACCGTCGGCATCGTTGTCACCTCCTGCGCACCTGCAGCGCCGGGCCCGCACAACAGCACGGCCAACCACCGTTTCACAGCGTGCGCCGCGCCAGTTCTTCGATAAAACTGGCGCGCGTCTGCGGGCCGGCCGCGCGTGCGCTGTCCGATGGTTGCTGCGTCAGCCGCGCAAACACCACCGTGCGGCCACCCTTGACGGCCCAGCCGACAAACCAGCCCATGCTCTGCGCGTCGTCGGCACTGCCGTCGAGACGCTCCACGGCCGCGGTGCCGGTCTTGCCATACACTTCCCAGCCGTTGGCCAGCGTGGCAGCCTTCAACAGGCGCGCGGTGGTGTCGACCGCCTGCTGCGATACCGGTAGCTCGCGGTTGACCAGTTTGCGCAGGAAAACGGTCTGTTCCTGCGGCGTGATGCGCAGCGTGGGGCTCAACTCGGAGAACGCCACGGCATCGTCGACGCCAGCCACGCTGGCAATGTCGCGGTTGCCGTAGTCGAACGCCTGGACATAATGGCGCACGCGCGCGCCGCCCAGCCTGCCAGTCACCTGCTGCGAATACCAGACCACCGATTCGCGCAGCCAGCCGACCGGATCGGTGCCATGGCGCCACGACGGAACGGGCGACGCGTATTCGGTTTTGTACGGCAGCCAGGGAGTGTTTGCATCGGTCAGCACGCCACTGTCGAAACCCATCAGGCTGATGGCAATTTTGAAGGTCGACGCCGGTGTCACATGCACATCGCAATTGCCTTCGCTCACCATCGTGGCGCCGCTGGCGGCATCCACCAGCAGCGTGCAGTCGAGCCTGGCGGACGAGTTGCGCGGCACCCCGAGCGCGGGCTGCAGCGCCAGGTTGACGCCGGCGACCGCCACCAGCATGCCCAGCGCGGTCCAGCGCGGCCAGTGGCCACGCGCGGCGGTCGGCGTGCGGATCAGGTCGACGCGTGTGGCCAGCGTTGGCGCATGGTGCACGCCAAACGCCAGCGCCATTCCGGGCGGACCCTGCTGCAATTTCAGCTGCGCCACCAGCGCTGCCGCATACGCCCGGCGCTCGCCCTGCGGCCGGCCGCGCAGCACGTCGCGGTCGCAGCCGAATTCCTGCGCCCAGCCCAGGCGCGCGCGCAACAGATACATGAAAGGATTGAACCAGAACAGGCTCTGCAGCAAAACGGCGGCCGCGCTCCAGTACAGGTCGCGGCGGCGCCAGTGCGTCAGTTCGTGCTCGACAACCAATTCCTGCTGCAGCGGCGCAAAACTGTGCAGATGGCGCGGCAACAACAGGCGCGGCTTGAACAGGCCCAGCAGCAAAGGTGAAATGGGCGCAGCAATTTCAAGCATCACCGGCAGCGCTGCATCCTGATGCGCCAGCGGAATGCCGCTGGCGGCCAGGCTATTCAACAGGCGCTGGGCCCGGTACCAGCGCACCAGTGCCGTCAGCAGGCCGGACAGGTACAACGCCAGCCAGGCCCGCGCTGCATCGCGCAGCCAGTCGCGGGGAACCGGGCCCGGCGCCGGGGCAGCAGCGGCGCCGGCACCCGGTACAGTCGGTGCGGACGCCGTTGGCGCCGCCAGCTGGTCTCCCAGCTCGATGACAGGCACCACGCGCAGGCGCTCCGTGGTCGGCAGCAGCAGCGCAACAAACACCACCGCCACCGCCACTTGCCCCATCAGCCACGGCGAGCGCTGCTGGGCCAGCACTGGCAGCCAGCGGCGGCACGATACGGCCACCGCCCACACTGCAGCGCCCGCCACCAGCGAGCCGGCGCCAGCGAGCAGCAGGCGTACCAGCAGCAGGTCGAACGGTGTCATGCGGCGTCGTCGGCCGGCCAGTCCTGCAGCAACTGGTCGAGCCGCGCCAGTTCCTTCTCGTCGACCAGTTTGCTGCCGGTAAACATCATGACGGGGAGCGGGGTATCGATTTCCATCACGCGCTTGCCGAAATCGCGCGCAAACGCGGCCAGCGTATCGACTTTCTCCAGCACTGCCTCGTACACCTGCACGCCATGGCGCACCTGCTGGCTGACCGTGCCTTTTTCCAGCATGCGCTCAAGGGTCTTGCGCGTTGATGAGTAGGACCAGCCCAGCTCCCCGGCTACCTGCTCGTGGATTTCGCGCGCAGACAGCGGCTGCTGGCGCCACAACGCTTTCAGCAACGTGAGTTCGGTAATCGAGGGGACGGACATGAAAAACCTTTAGCGTGACGAATATCACAATTCTGCGACAAGTGTCACACCATGTCAAGTAGCGCCACACTGCCTTTTTAGCGAGCATTTTGTGTTGTTGCTATGATGCGGTGCAACAGCCGCTCACTTGATAAAAGGCGCTTACCATGTCTATTCTTATTGCCACACCGTTTTTTCCGCACCGGCGCGCGTCATGCTGACGCTGCGCGCCTCTGTCAGTTAATGTCCGGCACGACCTTACCAAACCTGCCTGCTGCACATGGCGTGCGCATGACTCCCACTCCCCAATCGACGGGCCGGCCCGGCATCCGGCATCTGCTGACGCCCTACTGGGGATCGCGCCAGCGCTGGCGCGCCTGGAAGCTGGTGGCGCTGTGGTTTGGCATCACGTTCGGCTCCGCGTGGCTGTACGTCCGGGCCAACGAACTGACCGGCGAGCTGACCGACGCGCTGCTGGGGCGCAAGTGGGATGCCTTGCGCAATGTGATCTGGCTGACCATCGGCGTGGGCGTGTCCGTGGGCGCCCTGGGCGTGATCCGCACCGCCATCATCGACCTGATCGACCTGGACTGGCGCACCTGGCTCACCAACCATTTCCTCGAGCGCTGGTTCAGCGCCCATGCTTACTACGAGATCGAGCGCGATGGCGCACTCACGCATGCCGACCAGCGCATCGCCGAAGATGTGCGGCTGTTCGCCAACAGCAGCATCGTCAACCTGTCGAACGTGATCAATGTGCTGGTCAGCATGGTGGCCTTCACCACGGTGTTGTGGTCGCTGTCGGGCACCCTCACCATCCCGATTGGCGACCTGCGCCTGCGCATACCGGGTTATATGGTCTACGTCGCCGTGGCCTACAACCTGGCGTATTTCATGCTGGTGCACTGGGTCGGCAAGCGCCTGGTGGGCCTGGGCATGAAGAAGCAGACGGTGGAAGCGGACTACCGCCACGGCGCCATGCAGGTGCGTGAAAACGCCGAGCAGATTGCGTTGTATGGCGGCGCCGCCAACGAATTGCAGCGCCTGCGCAGACGCTTCGCAAAAGTGCGTCAGAACGTGCTGGCCGTAGTGGTGCGCACCGCCAAGCTGGAAATGACCAGGACGGTCTACGGCCACGTTTTCGCCGTGCTGCCGACGCTCACCGCGCTGCCGCGCTACTTTGCCGGCGAGATCACGCTCGGCGGTGTGACGCAGGCCGTGGGCGCTTTTGGCCAGCTCAGTTCTTCGCTCGGCTATTTCCAGAGCGCGTACCCGAGCTTTGCGATGTGGGTGGCGCTGGCAAACCGGCTGCGCGATTTATCCTGGGCAATCGACAAGGCGCATGCCCGGCCGAATGGTTTTACCGTGGCGCGCGCCAGCCAGGCCGGCATTCACAGCAGCGTGCTGGCCCTGCGCACGCCGCTCGGCGATCCGCTGGCCGATGTGGCGCCACTGCAACTGGCGGCCGGTAGCCGCACGCTGGTGCGCGGACCTTCCGGCACGGGCAAAAGCACGCTGCTGCGCACGCTGGCCGGCCTGTGGCTGCACGGCGCCGGCAGCGTCACGCTGCCGCTCGAGGCCCGCATCATGTTTTTGCCCCAGCGTAGTTATCTGCCGACCGGCACCTTCAAGGCTGCCATGTGCTACCCGCTGATGCCGCACCAGTTCGACGACGCCGCGTGCCAGCGCGTACTGGAAGCGTGCGGCCTGGGCACCCGCATCACGTCGCTGCACACCAGCGACAACTGGCAGCAACTGCTGTCCGGCGGCGAACAACAGCGCGTGGCCTTTGCGCGCGTGCTGCTGCAGCGGCCGGACTTCGTGTTCCTCGACGAAGCGACCAGTGCGCTGGACCCGGCCACCGAGGCCCTGCTGTATCAGGCGCTGATCGCCGAACTGCCGGGCAGCGCCATCATCAGCGTGGCACACCGCACCGCCGTGGCGGACTACCATGACGACATCATCGACCTGGTGCCCAGCGCCGCGCAGTCGCCTCAATCCTGCTGACATCATTTCTTGGAAAAGCCCGCATGACCGCCTCCCCGTTCCAACTCACCAGCCGCCGCGCCATCCCGGCGCTGGCAGCCACGCTCGAAGAATATTCTGACCCGGCCAGCGGCGCGCGCCACCTGCACCTGGCCACCGATGCGCCCGAACTGTGCTTCCTGGTGGCTTTCCCCACCGTGCCTGAACGCGGCGATGGCCGCGCCCACATTCTTGAACACCTGGCGCTGGCCGGTTCGCTGCGCTACCCGGTGCGCTCGCCGTTCTTCACCATGCTGCGCCGCTCCACCGCCACGTTCATGAACGCGATGACGTACGCCGACCGTACCGTCTATCCATTTGCCAGTACCGACAGCCGCGACTTTTTCAACCTGCTGGACGTATACCTGGATGCCGCGTTTTTCCCGCAGCTCGATTACCTGAACTTCCTGCAGGAGGGCTGGCGCTACACGCTCGACGACGCTGGCAAGCTCGGTTACCAGGGCGTGGTCTTCAACGAAATGAAGGGCGCCTACGCCGACACGACGCGCGCACTCTCGATGGCCATGGCCCGCATCCTGTTGCAGGACACCACCTATGCCGTCGATTCCGGCGGCGACCCGCTGCTGATCCCGCAGCTGTCCCACGCCATGCTGCAGGAATTCCACGCCAGCCATTACCACCCGTCGCAGGCGGTGTTCATGACCACCGGCGCCATTGACGTGGCTGCGGTGCAGGAACAGATCGCCACGCGCGTGCTCGCCGCCCTGCCCGGCCACGCCGCGCGCCGGGTGCCGCAGCTGGCGCCGGCCTGGGATGCCCCACGCGCGTGCGATCTGCGCCTGCCCGTTACGCAGATGCGCCCGGACGTATTCGGTGTGCAGATGGGCTGGCTACTGGGCGAAAGCGCCGATCCGCTGGCGAATGCGCATGCCCACGTGCTGTCGATGGGGCTGCTGGGCGATGCGTCGGCACCGCTGATGCGCGCCATGCAGTCGGCCGGCTACGGTCGCCCGTCGCGCATGAACGGCCGTAACGCGAGTGCCCGCCAGATGCGTTTCAATCTGGGCATGGACGGCCTGACCGAGGACCAGATGGCCCCGGCCCGCGCGCGCCTGTGGGACGCGCTGGAAGGCGCGGCGCGCGACGGCATCCCGGTCGCCACGCTGCGCGGCATGCTGCGCGACATGCGCTACGATCAGCGCGAAACCAGCAGCGGACGCACGCCGTACGGCCTGGCACTGCTGCTGTCGGCCGTGCCGCTGGCGCTGGGCAGCGCCGATCCGCTGGTCGCTTTCGATAACGACAGCACGCTGGCCACGCTGGCGACGCAGATCGAGGACCCGGACTTCTTCAAATCGCTGGTACGCAATCTGCTGGACAACCCGACCCGGCTCGATGCACGCATCCTCCCCGATGCCGACTATTTTCAGGCGCGCCAGGCGCAGGAAACTGCGCACCTGGCCACGCAAGAAACTGCATTGACCGATGCCGGACGGGCACGCATCCGTGCCGATGCCGCAGCGCTGGCCGCCGACCAGGCCGCGCCGGCCAACGCCGACCTGCTGCCGCGCATCCTGCCGGGCGACGTCAGCACGCGTCCGCAGCCGTTACCGCAGCCATTGGCGCTGACCGGCGTCCACGCCAGCGTGTACGCCATTGCGTCGAACAACATCAGCTACGCGAACGTGCGCTACGACGTGTCGCACGTGTCGCACGACGACTGGCCGTGGCTGCGCCTGTATGCCGATGTGGTGGCATCGCTCGGCGTGGGCACGCGCTCGTACGAGGAAGCGAGCGCCTGGAGAAATGCGCTGGTGCCATCGTTCAGCCTGAGCCTGGACACCTTGAAGCTCTCCGACGGCGGGATGAAAATTGAACTGTCGTGGACGGTGAGCGGCCTGCGCGAAGAACACGCGGCGCTGGCCGACGTGCTGGCAGCGTATGTCGGCCAGCCCCGTTTCGACGAGCACGCGCGCCTCGCGTTCCTGATTGAATCGATGGCGCAGCGCAAACTCGACGGCGTCGCCGAAGCCGGCAGTCACTACGCGACACTGGCCGCCACGGCGCCGCTGGCCGCGCTGCGCCACTTCGACAACCAGACCAGCGGCGCGCCGTCCCTGGCCTTTTACCGCCATCTGCTGGACAGCATCGCCACCCCGGAAGGACTGGCTGGCATCGCCGCCCGCCTGGCAACGCTGCACGACGCCATGCTGGCGCAGGCGCCGGCCATCGTTACCGCCGGCAGCGGCGACGACGGTGTGCAATTTGCGCAGCTGCTCAAGTTGCCGGCGCCACGCGGCACCCTCACGCCCGACTCCGCGTACGCCCCCATGATGCGTGCGGCGCCCGCCAACACGGCCTTGCACGCCACCAGCCAGGTCAACCATTGCGTGATCGCCTGGCCGGTGCCAACCGTGCAGGCCTCCGGCTCGGGCGCGCTGGCGGTGGCAGCTGAGCTCATCAGCAGCCGCTTGCTACACCAGGCGCTGCGCGAAAAAGGCGGCGCGTATGGTGGCTATGCCAGCTACAACGGCAGCCTCGGCATCTTCTCGATGACGTCCTACCGCGATCCGCGCCTGGCCGAAACATACGCCGATTTCGCTGCGGCACTGGCAGCGGTGGCCACGCAGGCATTCGACCGGGAAAGCATCGAGGAAGCCATCATCGGCGTCATCAAGGGACTCGACAAACCGGATGCACCGTACGCGCAAGCCTGGAGCGCCTGGAATATGGGCCGGCGCGGCGTGACCGAACCACTGCGCCAGCGTTTGCGCAACGAGGTACTGGGCTGCACCGAAGCCGATGTCAAAGCGGCGGTAAAAACATGGCTGGTGCCGGACAGCGCCAGCCGGGCCGCGTTTGTGGGCGACGCGACGCGGCCGCTGGCAGGGTTGACATTGGCGCCTTTTTCGGCGGCGTGAACGGACCGCTGGTGTCTTTCCTGAGCGATACATGCGTGCGGAGATATACGGCACGCATGGTTTATCATGCGGCCACCATTCAACGTCAATACACGGCCCTTCATGCACCAGTACACCCTCCAACAAAAATCTTTTTTACTCTTGCTTGCGCTAGTCACGATCGGCTTCGCGTGGGTCTTGCTGCCCTTCGGCGGCGCGGTCTTCTGGGGCGTGGTGCTGGCCATCGTGTTTGCGCCGGTGTATCGCTGGCTGCTGAAAAAAACCAACCAGAAACCGAATCTGGCGTCGCTGCTGACGCTGCTGCTGATCCTGGTCATCGTGATCCTGCCGCTGACGCTGGTGGCCGTGTTCCTGGTCGATCAGATTGCCCAGGTGGTCGAGATGGTGCGCTCCGGGGAGCTGACGGTAGCCATGTTTTTCAGGAAAATCATGGCAGCCTTGCCCACCTGGGCCGTCAATTTGCTGGACCGTTTCAACCTGACCAGCCTGGCCAGCCTGCAACAAAAACTGACCGCGGCGGCGGCCCAGATCAGCCAGACGGTGGCAATGCAGGCGATCAATGTCAGCCTGTACACGGTCGACTTCCTGACCAGCCTGTGCATCATGCTGTACCTGCTGTTCTTCCTGCTGCGCGACGGCGCCACGCTGGCTACCCGCATCCGCAGCGCGGTGCCACTGTCGCGCAAATACAAGCAGCGCCTGTTCAATAATTTCACCACCGTGATCCGCGCGACCGTCAAAGGCAACATTCTGGTGGCCATTGCCCAGGGCGCACTCGGGGGTCTGGCATTCTGGTTCCTCGATGTGCGCGCCCCGCTGCTGTGGGCCGTGCTGATGGCATTCCTGTCGCTGCTGCCGGCCATCGGCGCAGCGCTGGTCTGGGCCCCCGTGGCGATCTATTTCCTTGCCACGGGTTCCGTCATGGAAGGCGTGGGGTTGACGGTCTGGGGCGTAGTGGTAATCGGCCTGGTGGACAATATCCTGCGCCCGCTGTTGGTCGGCAAGGACACCAAGATGCCCGACTACATCGTGCTGTTCTCCACGGTGGGCGGCATGGCACTGTTCGGGCTGAACGGCTTTGTGATCGGCCCCGTGGTGGCAGCGCTGTTCCTTGCGGCCTGGGATTTGTTTGCGTCGGCAAGCGAGTTTCACAACGACTGATCGCATGAATATGAACGTTAAATTTTAGCTTATAAACTAATTTTATTTTTAATATTTAGCATATACACTAAATCTAAAGCGTTTATTGCCTGTTCGTGTTAGCCTTTCAGCTAAATCTCAATTAATGATTTAGCCTGAATGCTATGAAAATATCTGAACAGCTTCAAAGCCGCCGCGCGCAATTGCATCGCACCTTGCAACAGGTTCATGCGCTGTCGGGCATTGCAATGTCAAGCGTGAGCAATATTTTGAACGGTCATGTTGAACCCCGCAGCGGCACGCTCGAGGCCATGGCCGACACGCTGGACGCCAGCTGGGTGCTGGTGCCAAAGCACCTGCTGCCAGAGGTGGAGCGACTGTTGTCGGGCAAAGTCATCGGCCCGGACGCGGCGCCATCGACTGTCGAGCAGCTTTTTTCCAGCACAAAAAGATGAGCGACGACCTTCTGCCGCGCTACCTGGATGTACTCCTGCACGGCCAGCACATCGGCTGGCTATGCGAAGCCGGCCGGGTGACGCGGTTCATTGCATCAGACAATTACGTGGCCGACGTGCGCCGCCCCACCTTGTCGATGTCGATGACAGTTCCCGGCGAGGACGCACTGACGCGCAAAACGCTGGGCAGCTACTTCGACAAGGCGCTTTACCGGGAGCGCGGCGAATTGCCGCCGTTCTTTGCGGGATTGCTGCCGGAAGGCGCGCTGCGGCGGCGCCTGGCCGCCACGCGCAAGGACCCGCGCGACATGGACGACTTCGGTGTACTGGCCGCCGCTGGCGAAGATTTACCCGGCGCGGTCCAGGTGCTGCCAGCCAATCTGGACCAGCTCACGGCCACGGCCAGGGCGTTCGGCGTCACGGGCGGTGCCGACAACCTCGAAATCGGCGTGCCTGAACAGGCTGCCGAGGGCGCCGCATCGCTGTCCGGAGTCCAGGACAAGCTGGCATTGTCGCGCGCGCGCGACGGCAAGCGCTACTGCATGCCGGTCAAAGGCACGCTGTCGGACCTGATAGCCAAGTTGCCCGTGCCGGGCGACGATACGCAGATTTTCAACGAATACGTCTGCATGCAGCTGGCCGCCCTCGCCGGCGTGAACATCGCGCAGTGCCGGCCAGTGTTAATGCGCGAGATGACAAGCCGACCCGAGCTGGTGGAGGCATTTGGCGCGAACACGCATTTTCTGGCGGTCGACCGGTTCGACCGCGGCCCGAATAGCGCGGTGCACATGGAAGACGCCTGCCAGCTGCTGCGCCTGATGCCCGGCCAGAAGCACGCCGGCCGCGACCATTTTGTGCGCCTTGTGCAGGTGCTTGATCGCTTCAGCACGCGCGGCATCGAAGACGTGCGCCAGTTCTTCATCCGCCAGGCGGTCAACACGCTGATTGGCAACTCGGACGCGCATTTGAAAAACTTCTCGGTGCTCTACCACAATGGCCTGATGCCCGAGCTTTCGCCCGCGTACGACATCGTCTGCGTCGCGGCGCTGCCGGGCTTTCAGGGCTTCGGCACCAACGTTGCCATCGACCAGTACCAGCGCCGCGAAACGCTGGACAACTACGTGGCGGTGGCCAACAGCGCGGGCATTTCCGGGCGCATCGCGAAAGCGGCAGTAAAGCACACTGTGGCACTGGCCCGTGAACTGTGGCCGAAGGCGCTGGTGGACCTGGGTGCTCCGGAGGCTGTACGTGTTGAGATTCTTGGCAGGCTGGAAACGCTTCCACTGGCGAAATAGCGCCGGTGGGCGTCGCCGACCGGGCAGCCGCGGGTAAAAAACGGTGTCGCCGGCACCCTATTTTTTGGCAGTCGTCTCTTGCGCTGTTGGCCGGGCCTGGATAGAACTGGTCAGGTGGTCCCAAATTGCCACTGCCTCCTCATCGCTCACGCTGGGTGGTCTGGCTTTGGTAGCGTTGCCAGCGACACCTGTATCGAGCTGTACATCGGCCACTGGCCGCAAGATGTCGTTGGCGGCACCAACCGCATAAAACTGAAATTTGTGGCTCGAGAACCTGCCTTTTTCAGCGGGCATGCGGGCTAGTGCTTCCTCACCGACCCACTCACCGATTTGGCGCGGGGCACGGCGGAAGAATTTAATGCTTTTGTACAAATAGCCTTTGCCCTCCTGAATGGCATCGCGTTCAGCTGCCTGCAAGCGATTTTCGAGGTTTCCCTCTGCGTCTACCCATTCCCCGTTTCTTGATGTGCTGATTGATAGATGCACATCCGGCAATTCAGCTAGCCGAATTCCCATCGAGGTGTTTTCAAACGTCGGGTTGACAGTAATGAAGCCGCCCTCTAGACACAGACCCGGTTCGACAGGAATATCACTGTCGGCACGCGCGCGCAGTTCACGTGCATACAAACCAACTTTCGCAACTCTTTGTTTGACTTCCGCCGTATTCATGAGCGAGTTCGAGTCGAAGACAAACAAATCAGAGCCGATTGGAACGTAGGAGGAAAGTCGGTAACTATCCGACTGAGCGCCTATAAAACTTTTCTGGCCCTTAACGCCGTCCTGTAGAACTTTCCCGTACAACGAATCAGGCGTGTTCATTCTTCTGTTGACGAATTTTTCTTTATCGAGTTCGAGCGTCTGTTTGGCGATATGATCGTCCGCCATGTTTGCTTCTCCAGCCAAATGAACAATCTCGAAGTCGGCAGTCATTGGTCCAAAGACGACTGTGGAACTCACTGGCACATCAATGACAAAACGGCCGAAACATACGGGTTTGGTCTTGGCAAAAATCTGTGCCAGACGTGGTGAGAGCATAGTCGTTGTGGTCCTCTTCAAGTGATTCGGAGCCAAACCAGCTGCATCTGCAATCGGCACACCGATCAACACGGCGCTGCAGAGCGCAACATATCGAAAAAGCGAGACGGTTTTCATCATTGACTCCAGGTCGTGAGGCGGCAAAGTACTACCGGCCAGAATGAAAGTTCGTCAGGCTCGATATGAGCTTCGCGCCGCAACTCGTCAAGTCGCCGTCATACGCCACTGGAATGCCATCGATGCGATGGTGTGCGAAGCCAGTGGCAATGGTGCATCCGTTGTGGCCCTTCACCGGGCAGCTGCACAAGTCTCCTACACAGGCCACCGGGATCTGGCCCACCTTGAAGTGACGCGCGCCGACATCGATGACTTTGCCGCCGTGCGATGTGGCATCGCCGAGCCGAATGACATTTTTCATGTGCATGTTCCTTCTTGCTGATTGCGGGGGCGTCAGGTCACGGTCAGGGCGTGGCGGCGGTAGTCGCCGGCGCTGTCCCGGGAGGGGCGTAATTGGCCGGGTCGATTTGCTGGCTGTGGATATGCCTGAACACGTCGCCACCATGCGCGTGGTGCTGATTCTTGCGCTTTTCGTCCGATGGCGGCGTGATGAAAACGATGCTGGCTTCTTTCGCATCGCGCAGATTGATCGCAGCACTGGCGCCGCCTGCGCGATAGCTGCCCATGACGCCGATTGCCATTTGCATGAACAGGGTGTTGGCACCGGTATTGCCGAGGCGATGATCGGTATTGATGAACTGGTCGACTTTGCCAGTATCGATTTCCGGACCGCCCTGCTCGGCGTAACGATTCAGCACACCGTGCAACGCCAGCAGTTGTTCCTTTTGGTTGCCGGTAGCGGCGACGACGCGGGCGGGTCCCTTGGATCGTTCCGACTCGGGCAGCGTCTGGAGGGCCGCATGCCAACCGGCCAGCAACGTGCTTTCGCGCTGGTCGCGCCGGCTGAGTAGCTTGCCGTGCTCGTCAGTCATCTTCACGAACACCGGCCGGTGGACGAACCCGAGCGTCGGCATTTTGTCGAATTCTTCTAGCTGCAGATTATTCCAGGGTACCGGGAACCAGGGTGTCGGCTTCCAGTCGAGCGGCGGACGGTGTTTGGCATGGAGTTCGCGGTCGATAAAACTGGTCGGGCCAGTGCCGCGGATGTCGTGACGGACTGCGAATTTGGCAGCAGCGGGGAGCCATTCCGAAATCAAAGGCTGACGGCTGAAGTGAGCAGGAGAATCCTGCGTTTTTGGAGGTCCTGGCACTGCACTCATCAGGTTTAGATAGGCAAGGAAGAGACGTCGGCCAATGCCGTCCCGGTTCAGAATATCGACGTGCAGCTCTTCATCGACATCTTCGAAGGCGAAGGGCCGAACGGCGTCTACCCTCTCACGCCGGGCTAGTAGAAAAAGCGTGGAGGTATCCGGCATTTCGGGAACGTAATAACCTACCTTGACAATATCCGGAGCGCCGTCCGGTTTATACATGTCTCGAACATCCGTGCCATCGTCCGAATTCAAAATCACATAAGGAATGTCGGGATTCTTGTCGAAAAAATCGAAGATGTCGTCAAGGATGTGATCGGGTCGATCCTCAAAACGGCGCGGACCAACCACGAACAAATGCGACCCCAACCCTGATGAATCGGCGCCCGATACGAGTCCGGCATGTGGAGCAACTGGCGAATCGGCCTTCTCAAGGCTGTGACAGACCGGCTTGGCATTAAACACCGGCACACCCCAATCCATTACGGTATAGCCAGCACCATTTTCCAAAGTGTCTCCGGCGCGGCCACCTGCCGTCTGTAACTTTTCTAATTCGCCCCAAGGGTATTTCTTCGGGTCCTTCTCTCGAATCGACGTGTAGGCGTTGCCTGCCTGGAGCGCCTCCCATAGCTTGCCTTGCCTATACTTGTCGAGCGTGACGCCAATGCTGATGACTTCGAGCACGTATTCGCGGCGCCCCTGCCCGGCCCGGCTTTCGGCCAATACTCGTTCTGCCTTCGCGGTTTCCAACTTGAATTGTGCCCCACGTGCCTGCGTCTGCTGCGAGGCCATAAATAGTCGCCCACCAAGCAGCACGGCGAGCAGCATGACGGGTAAGCCCAACCACCATAGCCTTTTCATTATCGTCTCCGGTTGATCAATTGCATCAGGGTGAAAAACTGCAAGGTGGAGCGTTAGCCAGAACACGGCGAGGAGAGCCAGCGTCACCGCTGCCCTCAGGAGATAGTTCCAGCCTCGTGAGGCGCCGGGTGACTCCGGCACATGCGGGTTCATCGCTGCCTCCCACCGGCGTCAACGGCATCCTTGCTGAAGTTCTGTAGAACGACAGCGGTCGGCAAACCTTCAGGCGGCAAAGGCAAGGCGCCGGGAAGAATGCCACTAGAGTAGTAATCGACATTTCCCCGTATAAGTTCTCGACGCCATTTCGGTTCGTCGTTCCAGTAGATCGCAAAATCTTTTTTGAACCTCGCCCAAATGAGAATCCCGGGCCGCGGTCTTTCATCGGGTAATGGATCTTTCAGCCGCCAATCCGCCACTGCACACAGGTAGGCATAGAACTCGGGGTGCGTTGTCGCCTTTCCACTGCCAATGGCGACGTCATAGGCTGTGACTTGCTGGTGGTTTTTGCTGCCGCCGTAGATTGCGCCGTGAAACGAGCGCGCCGTCGATGCATGCTGCCAACGCAGGCGTGCTTCCTTCGCCGTTTCCGTGCGCTGGATGATCAATTTGGGCGGGTTGGTGGGGAGCCGGGCGGCAGTGTTCCCGACGCAGACAAATACATCGAGCACCCTGCACCGCGCGTCGCTGTCCTTGCCCTGGTTGAGCGCCTGTTCCACTGCGGCGCACGCAGTCACCGCGTTGACGATCACGCCTTTGAACAGCACCGGAGCGATGCTGGAGATCATCGCCACGCCGGGCGGGATGGCGACGCCCACCGTGTCCGCAATGCATTCGTGACGTTTGTCGATGCCAAAACTGCTGGTCACTGCAATGGCGGCGTCGATCTGGTCGACCCGTTCCATGGCGCCGAAGCGACCCTTTGCATCCGCAAACGCGCCTTCACCCAGGCTCGCCAGCACCGGTGTGTGCAGCGCTTCCCCGGTAATTCTGCGCAGCCCGAAGCGGGCCCTCTCTGCGCCAGAGGCATTGCCCGGCGCTTCGCCAAGCTCATCCAACCGTCCACGTATGGCATGGCGGCTGCCAAACGAATCGCTGACATCGGTGTGCGCCTGATCGTCTTCGCCGCTGACGCGCAGGGCGAAATCGTGGGGTGATGCTGCAGGTCCGATCATTACTTGCGCACCGGTACGCGCATCGGGCCGCCGTTTGATTGTGAATACCCGTTGAAAGAAGCCGGTTCCCAGTTCAGGCAGCGCGTTGCGCACCACATCGTCTTCACTCGTGACGGTCACGTTGCCACGGAGCGGATTGCCATTTTCATCCATCAGCGCAAGTGGTTTTGCGGATTTTTGCGTGCCACGCACGAATTCCGGCACGCCCTGCCAGCCAATTCCCTGCACATTCGCCAGGCCCACAGTCATGTCCTCGGGCGAAAAGTACAAATAGACTTTGCCACGGTTGTCCCGGTCTGCGCTCGCCACCCATTTGGCGCCGACCACGCCCCGGTGCTTCGATGTATCGGGTAACTCGGCCAGTGGCGGCGTAGCGTGCTTATGCTTCTCGACACCCTTGACGATATTGGCCAGCGTGGTGAGGCGTCCGTGCAACGTCTGGCGATTACCAAGTGCTTTATAGCGCTGTTCCATGACTGCGTCGCGGCCGGAATAATAGTCGACGGAACTGGCGAGCATCGGCGTTTCATCAAGCAGGCTGTAGGGTGGATTGCACAGGATGAGGGTATCGGCCGGACGCGCACCGGCCTGCAACGCGCGGGGCCCCGTCTCAAGCAGAAACGCCTGTGCCAGCAGGCTCAACATGCAGCCCTGGCTGTGCGCCACGATGCTGACGGTTTCATCCGGGTCGTAATCGCGCAGCATCGTGATGAGGGCCGCCAGGCGCCGCGCGGCCAGGATCATGTAGAGCCTGCCGGGATTGTCGAGAACGGGATGGGTGGCGTCGTGCTGTGCGAAATCAAGCAGGCCAAGTGCTTTCGATTTGCCGCGGTTCCACATTTCTGGAAGGGACGAGGTGGCGTTCGCGAATGGTCCGCCGCCCTTGGAAAAATCCTTGTCAAGACGATTGCCATTGCGATCCATCGCCTGACCGTGTGACGTCTTGTAGCCATATTGAACAGACAACTTTTCTTCCCGAAACCCCCAGTAGAACGGGATGACCGGGCTGTGCGTCTCTTTGGTGAGACTGCGTTTGTAAAAAACCGCATCCGGGTCGTCCTCAATCTTCTCGGCGTCAGCAGCCTTCGGGTTGCTGTAACGCGCCGGTCGCAGGTCGCCACGCAAACGGGTGGTCAACCCAGCGCACAAACCGTTTTCGACTGCCTCGTATGCGGTGCCGACATCGTTGACGCCATGCACCAGGATGACGGCACCTGGCAAGTTGTGACGCACGGCGACGACCTTGTCGGTCAGCCGCTCCGACGTGTAGATGCCGGTTGCAGCGCCTCGGGAAAAAGGTGCTTTTTGATAGCCCATCATACGTTCTCCTGGATGTCCGGCGTCGGGTCACTGATATCGATGTCGGCGATGTGCATCACATCGCTTTTGAGCAGAGTACTTTTGCCGGCAGCGTCGGTTTTTGCATCAAAGCATTCGCCTGCGCTGTTGGCAATCTTGTGCGCGAGGTCGGCAGCCGGCAGGCCGCCATCGAGATACGGGTAATATTTGGCGATGAATTTCAGGTCAGTGGCGCCGTCGCCGAATGTTGGAAATGCGGTTGCCAGCGTGGTGGGACCGTCGAAGTCGAAATCGGGTGCGTGGAATTTAAGCGGCGTCTTGCTGCCGAATGTGAAGCTGCCATTGCCAAATTTGATGAATGAACCGTCCTCGGCGATCAATTCGATTTCCTTTGCCATGACAGTGACCTTGCCTTCGGCGGCCGTCACCTTGCAGTTCCTGGCGCTGTTAATTTCCGTATCGTCATGCTGGCTCTGGAGCAGCATCTTGCCGTTGTAAGCGATCGCGGAAATGCCATCATGGTGCGCAAACAACGACACCCCCTTGCCCGCATTCACATTGAACCGCTGCCCCGCCGTCATCTGCAGATGCTGCTGGGCGACGCTGTCGATATTGCGGGCGGCGTAGCTGACGATGGTTTTTGCGCTGGCAAAGCTGATCCCGTCTGGCGCCGTGATTCCGATCGCTGCAGCGCCGCCATCGGCGCCTGCCGCAGCCGTATTGCTGCCGTTTTCCCATTGTTTAAGCGCCGCCTGCACGTCGCCCTGCCCCTGCTCGTCAATCGGCATGGCCAGGTGCTGCGCCGCGAACTGGCCAAGCGAGCGGAACAGGCCGAGGCAGTCTTCCATCAACGCCAGATAATCGGTTCGGTCGAGCAGCTTGCCGCCGCCGTCCAGCCGCTTCCAGGCCGACAGCAGCATGCCGCGGCCGGCGCGCAGGGCCAGTTGCGCGTCGGTGGTCAGCTC
>JALYUM010000087.1 GCA_030853745.1 Pseudomonadota bacterium
CCGGTTTCGCCCACTGCTTCCGCCACGCCAGCGTTATTGCGGCGCACCGGCAGCACGGCATTCATGACCGCAGCCACGGCGACTTTTTCCTTGCGCATTGCCATGACGATGGAGTCGACCAGGTACGGCATGTCGTCGTTGATAACCAGCAGTGCGGTGGCGTTTTCGCCGCGGCCGTCGGACCATGCGATGGTGGCGATCTGGCAGCCGGGCGCATTGCGCGTGGCCGCTTGCGCAAAGCCTTCCAGCAGCGCGGGCGCCAGACTGGCAGGTGCGGTGCCGGCCAGGTCATCCTGGTCGAGGGCACTGAGCCACGCTTGCGCCAGTACCGGCACTTGCGGATTGGCGCCGGGCGAGGTGCTGGCATTTGCTTGAATCAAAGCCATCGTCTGGCTGCGCACATCGTGGGACATGTCGTTCATCAGTCTTCTCCAATTACAAAGTTATGGCGCCGCCGGCGTTGCCGCTTGTGGCGGCGCGCCATCGGCATTCAGGTGCGCGGGTTGGCCGCGCCTAGTTGTTATTCAATATGGGTCACGATAAGTCGTAGAGCCCGGGCAGGTCAAGGAGTCGTTCCAACTCGGCCAGCGCCGCGCTGCATTCGCATGCAAACTGTGGATCTGCCAAGTCTTTCGGTTCGAGCCGGTCGCGGTAATGGCGCCCTACCCAGTCGACCAGCGTGGCGTACAAGGCCTCGGTCATGACGACACCCTGGTGCATCGCGGCGGCTTGCGCGTCGGTCAGGCTGACCCGCAGGCGCAGGCAGGCCGGCCCGCCGCCATTGCGCATGCTCTGGCGCAGGTCGAAATCGATCAGTTCATCGATGGCACCGCCGCTGGCGATCAGTTGTGCCAGATATGCCGACACGGCCACGTTTTCACGGCACTCATGCGGCACCACCAGCGCCATGCGGCCGTCTTCTTTTGTCAGCAGCTGGCTGTTGAACAGATAGCTGGCCACCGCATCGGCCAGCGGCACCATGGCGCCGTCGACCCTGATGGCGGCCAGTTCCGCGCCCACGCCGTCCATCGCGCGGCGCAGTGCTTCGAGCGTCGCACCTTCATCGGCGAACGCCTGCTCGTGATAGAACAGCACATTGCCGTTGCCGACTGCGATGACGTCGTTGTGGAACACGCCCTGGTCGATGACGTCCGGATTCTGCGCGGCGAACACGGTGCGCGTATCGGTCAAACCGTGCAGGCGCGCGATGGCTTCGGAGGCTTCGCGCGTCTGGCGCGCCGGGTATTTTTTCGGATGCGGCGCGGACGGGTCGAATTCGACTTTACCGTACACGAACAGCTCGACGCCGGCGTCGCCGTGCTGGCGGCATAAGCGCGTATGGTTCGCCGCGCCTTCGTCACCGAACGCCGGCGTGGATGGCAGCGCCGGGTGCACGGCAAAATGGTCGGCGTTGGCGAACAGCGCTTGCAAGGTGCGGGTCGACTGCACATGCTCGTCGGCCCGGTGCAGCTTGTTGTTCAGGTTGGCGGCGGTGAAATGCACGCGCGCGTCGCGCGTATCGGCCGACGGGCTGACGGTGGCGGCGTTGGCGGTCCACATCGGCGAGGCCGAGTAGGCGCACGCCAGGATGACCGGGGCGTCGCGCCATGCGCTGGCCAGCACGTCGGCGTCCGTGCCGCCAAAACCGATGGCGCGCAGCAGCCGGAAGTTGGGCCGCGCCTGCGGTGGCAGCACTGCCTGCGCAAAGCCACGCGCCGCCAGCGCCCGCATTTTATCCAGACCCTGCAAGGCTGCCTGGCGCGGGTTCGACGCACTTTTGACGTTGTTGAACGACGCCACATTGCCAAACGAAAGGCCGGCGTAATTGTGCGACGGCCCCACCAGCCCATCGAAGTTGAATTCGCGCGCCATGATCAGAACACGAGACCAGGCGAGAGTTTTTCGGGCAGCTCGATGGCCGCAGCTTCAATCGACGCGACCGGATAGGCGCAGTAATCGGCAGCGTAAAACGCGCTCGGGCGATGGTTGCCCGATTTGCCCACACCGCCAAACGGCGCCGAACTGGCCGCACCCGTCGTCGGGCGATTCCAGTTGACGACACCGGCCTTGATGCGCAGCGCAAAGCGCTTCCACAGCGCTTCATCGGGCGCCAGCAAGCCTGCCGCCAGGCCGTAGTCGGTGGCATTCGCCGCGGCAATGGCTGCATCGAAGTCGCTCACACGGAGTACTTGCAGCAGCGGACCAAACCATTCTTCGTCCGGGATGCCGGCAGCATTGGTGACATCGACGATGCCGGCGGTGACGAAGCCGGCGTTGGCGTCTGGCTGCGTCATCTGCAGCAGCACCGTTCCACCTTTGGCGACCATGTCGGCCTGCGCCTGCACCAACCGTGCAGCCACGGCGCTTGACACCACCGGTCCCATGAACGGTTGCGGCGATGCGTTCGACGGCCCCACCACGAGTTGCGACGCCACCTGCACGAGGCGCGCAAGGAACGCGGCGCCGCTTGGGGTGTCCTGCACAATCAGGCGGCGCGCGCAGGTGCAGCGCTGACCGGCCGAAATAAATGCCGACATGACCGTATGATGCACGGCGGCGTCGACGTCTTTAATATCCCACACCACCAGCGGATTATTCCCGCCCATTTCCAGCGCCAGCATTTTGCCGGGCTGGCCGCCAAACTGTTTATGCAGCGCCGCACCGGTCTGGCTGCTGCCGGTAAACAGCACGCCATCGAGTAAAGGATGCTGGCCGAGGGCGATGCCGGTATCGCGCCCGCCATTGACGACGTTCAGCACACCAGCCGGCAGGCCGGCCTTTTCCCACAGCAGCGCCGTCATGACCGCCGTGCGTGGCGCATATTCGCTCGGTTTGAAGACCAGCGTGTTCCCGGCAATCAGCGCCGGCACGATGTGGCCGTTCGGCAGGTGGCCCGGGAAGTTATAGGGCCCGAACACGCCGAAGACGCCGTGCGGACGATGGCGCAGGATCGCCCGGCCGTCGGCGACCTTGCTGGCAGTTTCGGCCGTACGTGCGCCATAAGCCTGCACCGAGATGTCGATTTTATTCGCCATGGTCACCACTTCCGTGCGCGCTTCCCACAGCGGTTTGCCGACTTCTTCGGCGATGATGGCAGCCAGTTCTTCGGTATTTTCCTTGAGCAGATCGCGGAAGCGCGCGCAGATGGCGATGCGCTCGGACAGCCCGGTCAAGCCCCAGCTTTCAAAGGCGTGATGGGCAGCGCGCACGGCGGCGTCGACATCAAGCGCGCTGGCCGCATTGCTGGCCCAGGTCTGGCGTCCGGTGGACGGATCGATGGTCACCAGTTCGGGTCCGGTGCCTGCGCTCCAGACGCCCGCGATAAGATTACTTGGATGTGCCATGTAGAGGTTTCCTGATCAGATAGAGGCGTTCAGTGAGAGCGTGCGCAAGGGGTCGCCGGCCTGCACGCGCAGCAGTGTCATTTCGGCGGGTGTCAACGCGACGTGCGCGGCGCCGGGAACCGATTGCGCGACGATCATGCGAAAGTCGCCCAGCGTCGTATTCGACACCAGCACGGGGACAGTTTCGACAGCAGCAGCGGGCGTACCTTCAACCGCGATGTCAACCGCGATGGCCTGCACGCTGTCGCGCACCGCGCGCAGTTCGCCCACGCGGCCCTGCAGCACCGGACCGGCGTCGAAAATATCGACGTAGCCCTCGAAGTGCATGCCTTCCTGCTCGAGCAGTTTGCGCGCCGGGAGCGTCGATTTGTGGACCTTGCCGATAACCGCCTGCGCGTCGTCCGGCAGGTACGCCACGTACAGCGGCTGGCGCGGCATCAGTTCGGCGATGAACGATTTTTTACCGAGCGCGGTCAGGTCGTCGACATGGTCGAAGTCCATCTTGAAAAAATGCCGGCCCAGGCCCTCGTAAAACGGCGAGCTGCCGTCTTCAGCCTGGTACCCGCGCATCTCGGCGATGATTTTTTCGGTGAACAGCGCCTTGAACTGGGCGATGAACAGAAAGCGGCTTTTCGACAGCCACTTGCCATTATTGCCGCTGCGGTAATCGGGATGCAGAAACAGCGAACACAGTTCGGTGGCGCCGGTCAGGTCGTTCGACAGGTACAGCGTTTCCATGCGGCTGAACACATCGAGCTCGCGGCTGGAATGCACCAGCGTGCCGATGCGGTAGTTATAAAACGGTTCGTTCAGGCCGACCGCGCCCTTGATGGCGCAGATGCCGGCCACGCGGCCTTGGGTGGTATCTTCGAGCACGAACATGTAGTCGCGTTCTTCGGGCGGAATGGTTTCGGCAAACGACGCGACCGCAATCGCCACGCGGTCGCCCAGCATTTTACGATCGGGTTTCAACGTGGTCATGCCGGAACCGACCTGGCCTGCCATATGCAGCAGGGCATCGAGGTCGGTGGACTGGATGGAGCGGATAACAAGCATGCCTGTCCTTTAGATTCTGACGCAGATGACGCAGTCGCCGGGACCGACCATCAGCGCCCGCTGCGCAGCTTCCGGCAGCAAAATGGTGTCGCCAATCTCGGCAGACGGACACGTTACGGTGACGGCGCGGAACTGCGCGCTTAGTTCGCGGCTCCCACTGGCAGCGACTGCATACGTCACCTGCCCTTCGGCCGCACGGCTGTTGCCGGCCACGCCGACCCGGCGCATGACCGACCCGGTGAACGAGCGCAGCGAATGTTTATGCGCCTGCAAAATGGGGCCGCCGTCGAAAATGTCGATGTATTCGTCGGCCTCGAAGCCTTCTTCGGTCAGCAGATTGAACGCCAGTTCGCCGTCCGGATGAATCTGGCCCAGCGCGGCTTGCGCATCGCCCGGCAGCAGCGGCACGTACACCGGATAGTGCGGCATCAGTTCGACGATCAGCGTGCGGTTGCGCGCGCCGCCGATGACGCGTTCGGCTTCGAGAAAATCCATCTTGAAAAATTTGCGGCCCAGCGCATCCCAGAACGGCGAGGCACCCGCAGCATCGGTGACGCCAGCCAGCGGCACAAAGAAACGGTCGCCGAACCGGTGCGGCGCCAGCACCGCAAACAGCAGGCGTGCACGCGACAGCAGCGCGGCATCCTGCGCCGCCACCACACGGTCCTGGACCCGGAAACCCGACAACTGGGAATACGCGGTCAGCTCCGAGCACAGCGTCAATGCATGCACGCTGTGGCTGATATTCAGGTCGCGCGAAACCTGCTGGATAACGTCGTTGCGAAACGCGAAATAGGTGCCGTTCGAGCCGGCCGACGCGAAAATGGCAGCGGTACCCAGCACCTCGCCGGTGGCCTGCTGTTCAAGCACGAACTGGTACGACTCTTCGCTGGGGATATCGACATGCGCGCTGAACGACGCAATCGAGCGCTCCACCGATGCGCCGATTTTGTCGCGCGTGCGCGGGAGCGTGTGCACGCCTGGCGACGTGATGGCCGCCAGGCGTTCGAGCGCAGCGATATCGGCAAGTTCCACCGGTCGGACTAGATACATGTGCGCTCCCTTGATCGTGCAGTTGCCTGCACGCGATTACGCAGCCGGCGTGGCGGTAGCGAGAAATTCCGTCACGGCCAGGCGCAGAATACGGTCGGCCTCGGCGATTTGCGCGTCCGAGACGATCAGCGCCGGCGCGAAGCGGATCACGCCAGGACCGGCGATGAGCACCATCAGGCCCATGCCTTCGGCGATTTTGGTGATGTCCTTGGCGCGGCCTTCGTAGGCGCCAATGACCGGCAAGCCTACCAGCAGGCCCATGCCGCGCGCTGGTCCGAACACCTGCGGGAAGTCGGCAGTCAACCTGGCCAGCGTGGAAAACAGCAGCGCGCTGGCTTCTTTGACGCGGGCCAGAAATGCCGGCTGGTTGATCGTTTCCAGCACGTTCAGTGCGACCGTCGCCGCCAGCGGATTGCCGCCGTACGTGGTGCCGTGCGAGCCGACGTTGAAGTGCTGGGCGATTTCCTCGGTGGTGACCATGGCGCCGATTGGGTAGCCATTGCCGAGCGCCTTGGCGCTGGTGAGGATGTCTGGCGTGACGCCGGTCTGCTCGTACGCATACAGCGTGCCGGTGCGGCCGACGCCCGACTGCACTTCGTCGAAAATAAGCAGCGCGCCGGTGGCGGTGCACAGTTCGCGCAGCGCCTGCAGGTACGCCACATCGCCCGGAATGACGCCACCTTCACCCTGGATCGGCTCGACGATCACGGCGGCGACATCGTCATTGATGGCGGCGCGCGCAGCGGCAATATCGTTGTACGGAATGTGGTTGATTTCCTGCGGCAGCGGCTCGAAGCCTTCGGTATATTTCGGCTGGCCGCCCACCGAGACGGTAAACAGCGTGCGGCCGTGGAACGACGACAGGCACGAGATGATGCGCGATTTGTGCGCACCGAACTTGGTGTGGGCATATTTGCGGGCCAGCTTCAGCGCAGCTTCATTGGCTTCGGCGCCGGAGTTGCAGAAGAACGCGCGGTCGGCGAAGGTGGCTTCGGTCAGTGCCAGCGCGAGGCGCAGCACTGGCTCGTTGGTATAACCGTTACCGAGGTGCCAGACCTGGTGCAACTGGCGCGTCAGCGCATCGATCAGCACCGGAGGCGCGTGACCGAGGCTGGAGACGGCGATGCCGGAGGTGAAATCGAGGTAATGCTTGCCGTCCTGGTCCCACAGGTCCAGGCCGAGCGCGCGCACCGGTACCATCGCCGCAGGCGCGTAAGTCGGGACGAGCACTTCGTCAAACGTCTTGCGGCCGACGGCGCGCGTGGTGACACCGGTGTCGAGCTTTGCATTCATGGCGATTTCCTCAAAAAAATGGTGGCCGCGCGGCTCCAGCAGCCGCTCTGCGATGGTCCATTATAGGAAAGCCGCCTGCCGCCATCTTTTCAAAGTGCGACAGGCATTTTCATTTTTCGCCGGAGACCGCAAGGCCGGTGCTTACCGCGCGCCGAAAAATGCCGCGCTGTTGGTCCGTCCGGCATCGAGGCCGGCGACGATCAGCTGGCGCTGGCCATTGGTCAGCAGATAAGTGATGGCAATGCCCTTGATCGACTGGTTGGGCAGCACGCACGGCGCGGCGCCAAACGTCATGCTGGCATCAAAAATATTTTTACCGGACGCGCGCGGCACGAACGTCCCGCTGAACGTGCAACCACTCGAGGTGGCGGTGAATGCCCCGGTCGCTGCCACCGTGAACGTGTTCGGGAAACCGCGCAGGGAAGTGAGTTGCCAGGTGCCGGCAAGGCTGGCCAGGCTCGGCGCAGCGCTGTAATTGAAAACTGCGCTGCTGATCGGTGCACTGGTAAAACTGACCGTGCTGCCACTTTCGACGAGGCTGCCGTTCAGCTTGACGCCGGGCGCGTACGTTGCCGTCACGGCCGCGCCCGTCCGCAGCGTCGTCGTGTTGGAATCGACGACGTCGGTGGCGCTGTAGCTGCCGTTGTTCGATTTGCCGTTGCCCTGCAAAAAACCCTCGACTGCAAAACCGGCGCTGACAGTGTGGCCGTAGATGGTAAAGAACTGGTCGTTCTCCAGCACGATGGTGTCCTGCTCGCGTCCGTCGGACAGCGTGCCGATATAGGCGCCCTCGGCGCTGCCAATGGATGGCGTCGCCACCGGGGGTGTCGTCGTGGCGGGCTGCGTGGGCGCGGTCGTGGCGGGCTGCGTGGGCGTGGTAGCGACCGGGGTGCTGCCCGAGTCGCCGCCACCGCCGCCGCACGCGGCCAGGGATGCCATCAATACGGTGAATGCCGGAACTGCCAGTGTAATCTTCATTCGAGGGTTCTCATTTGTTGTTATAAAAACAAATTATAACCACAAGTGCATCGTTGTATTGACTATGCGAAACGAATAGAACGGGGGGGTGTCAGCTGCTTAATTTGCGCTGCCGTTCCTGCCGCGGGGTGTTGCCGAACAGCGCACCGAATGCTGTCGAAAAATGCGAGCCCGACGAGAAACCACACATCAATCCCACCTGCACGATCGAATAATTGGTGTCGAGCAGCAGTTGCCGCGCCCGTTGCAGGCGCAGTTCGAGGTAATAACGCGACGGCAAGGCACCGAGGTATTGCTTGAACAGCCGTTCAAGCTGGCGGCGCGACAGGCCGGACAATTGCGCGATCTCGTCGGTGGAGAGCGGTTCTTCGAGATTCGTTTCCATCAGCGTGACCGCCTCGGTCAGCTTCGGCTGCAGCATGCCGAAGCGCGCCTGCAACGCCACGCGCTGGCGCTCCTCCGGTCCGCGCACGCGGTCCACGCACAGCGCTTCTTTTACTTTGGCCTGGAGGTCGGCGCCAAACACGATGTCGATCAGCGTCAGCGCAAAATCGATGCTGGCAGCGCCGCCACAGCACGTGAGGCGGATGCCGTCGAGTTCGTACAGATTCGGCGTGAACAAGGCATTGTCGGCCAGGCTGTCGACATCCGGATACAGCGCCCATGGCAGCGCGGTACGCACGCCGTTCAGCGCACCGGCGTCGGCCAGCCACAACACGCCGGCGCCCACGCCGCCCCACACCGGCGCCGCGCGGCAGCGGTCGATCAGCGTGCGCACATTGGCGGGGCGCAGACCGGCCTGCGCCTCGTCGGCTACCAGCAGCACGACATGCCACGGATGCTGCGTATCGGCGACAAACTGTTCGGGGCTGCGCACGTCCACGTGCAGCCGGCCGGGGCCCAGAAATTTGGCGGCAAGGCGCAGCGGCTGGTACAGGCCGGACCAGCTCAAAGCGTCGGATTCGCCGGCGTGCACCAGCAGCACGCGCAGCGGCAACTGCTGGGCCAGGCGCGTCAGTTCAGGGTGCTGCATCGGAGCTGTGCTGTGTGCTCATTACTCGGGTGCGAGCGCGCCGGGCGGGCGCGCGGAATTCCATTGGCTGATGATCATACCGGAGATCAGCAGCGCAGCCCCGATCCAGCCGCGGCCGGTCAAACTTTCCCCCAGCCAGAAAAAGCCGAACAACGCGGCGGCGGCTGGCTCGAAGGCGTACATCACGGCTGCCTCGTTGGCCGTGGTGCGCGCCTGGCCCCAGCTTTGCAGCGAGATGATGGCGGCAGTGGCGACAATGCCCAGATAGGCAAAGTTCCACGCGTACTGGACGATGCCGTGGCCGACATACTGCCAGTAATTCCTCATGTCCTGGCTGGCGTCGATGGTAGAGCGCGGCACCTCGCGCGCCAGCAGCCACAGTGCTGCGCAGACGGTGACAGTGACGATCTGCGCCGCCGTCAGCGTCATCAATCGATGGGCTTTCTGTGTGCGTCGTTCCATCATGGTGATGTAAAAGCCGAAGCAGAACGCACCGGCCAGCGCCAGACTGTCGCCTTTGCCCCACGCGCCACTGTCCCAGCACAGGGCCACCAGGCCGGCGATGGCCAGCGCCAGCGCGGCAAAGATGCGGCGCTCCGGCATGCGCCCGGCAAACACGCCCAGCAGCGGGACGATCAGCACGTTCAGGCCGGTAACAAAGGCGTTCCGGTTCGAACTGGTCAGCGACAAACCCTGCACCTGGAACATGAACGATGCAAACAGCACCACGCCCAGCAGCGCGCCCGACGCCAGGTCGCTGCGGCGTGCTTTCCACAAAAACGGCGCCAGCAGCACGCTGGCAATAACGAAGCGGATGGTGATGATCCACGCCGGCGAAAAGTAGTCGGTCATGCCCTTCATGGCGGGGAAGGTGCTGCCCCACACCAGCGTGACGACAAGCAGGGCAAGGATGCCGCGAAACTGGGTAGTCATGAATACTCTCTGGCAAAATAATTATCCGAGCGATCATACCGGATGTGATCCC
>JALYUM010000117.1 GCA_030853745.1 Pseudomonadota bacterium
GTTCATAGTCGAGCCACGCGGGGGCAAGGTTCCCGTACGGCTTCAGCGTTTTGCGCGCGTCAACTTTCTTCGCCTTCCACGCCTTACCAATCAGGAACGACTTACGCTCGCTTTCACCGTGTCCACGTGCCATAGCGAAAAGAATCGGCATCAGGGGAGTCCAGTCACTACGTAACCGTTCAAGGCTGTATTCCGCTTCGTCTGTCAACGTAACGATGGTGACGCCGCCGCCGATGATGCGCTGGAAAACAGCGAGGGCGTCCATAACCGGGAGCCGGGATAGTCGGTCAATGTCTTCGACAAGCAGGAGCGAACCCGGCAAAACCTTCTTCTCGTCAATGGCCTTGATGAACAGGCTTAACGCGCCGTCGGTGGAGTTCTTGCCCCGGTAGCCCGACACTCCAAGGTCGCGCATATCGAGATTCGTATCGAGTGTCAAACCCTTCCGCTTGGCGTAGTCGGCGGCAAGGTCGGTTTGGCGCTCAACAGTCTGACCGTCTGACTGGGACTGGTTGGAGAAGCGGAGGTAGGCGTAAGCAATTCTGTTCATGGTGTATTTTAGCTGAGACTTGAAAAAAACGATGCACCAGATGATCCTCGACCGGATCGACCTGGAACGGCTGAAACGCCTGACGCCGGAACAGTTCAAGCACGAACTGGCGCTGCTGATCCAGCACATCATCGAAGAAGAGCGCATCGTGCTGAACCAGCACGAACGGCACAATCTGGTGCTCGACATCCAGCACGAAATGCTCGGTTTCGGCCCACTCGAGCCGCTGCTGAACGACCCCACCGTGTCCGACATCCTGGTCAACACGTTCAACAAAGTCTACGTTGAACGGCGCGGCCGCCTCGAACTGACCGACATCACTTTTCACGACGATGCGCACCTGATGAAGATCATTGAAAAAATCGTCTCGCGCGTCGGGCGCCGGGTCGATGAATCGAGCCCGATGGTCGACGCGCGCCTGCCCGACGGCTCGCGCGTGAACGCCATTATTCCGCCGCTCGCGGTCGACGGGCCCATTCTGTCGATCCGGCGTTTTGGCGCCACGCCGCTGTCGGTGCACAACCTGCTGGCTTTGAGGAGCGTCACGCCGCCGATGGTGCAAGTGCTGCAGGCACTGGGCCAGGCCAAGATCAACATCCTCATCTCGGGCGGCACCGGCAGTGGCAAGACCACGTTGCTCAATCTGCTGTCCGGCTTCATTCCGTCGAACGAGCGGATCGTCACGATCGAAGACGCCGCCGAACTTCAATTGCGCCAGCCGCACGTGGTGCGCCTCGAAACGCGGCCCGCAAACATCGAAGGCAAGGGTGAAGTGACGCAGCGCGCGCTGGTCAAAAACGCGCTGCGCATGCGCCCCGACCGCATCATTTTGGGAGAGGTGCGCGGCGCCGAAGCGCTCGACATGCTGCAGGCGATGAATACCGGGCACGAAGGCTCGCTGGCGACGATCCACTCGAACACGCCGCGCGATGCGCTGGCGCGCCTCGAAAACATGGTGGGCATGGCGGCCGTGACGCTGACACCGCGCGCGATCCGCCAGCAGATTTGTTCGGCAGTGACGGTCGTCGTGCAGGTTTCGCGCCTGACCGACGGTGCGCGCAAGCTGGTGAGCCTGCAGGAAATCACCGGCATGGAGGGCGATGTCATCTCGATGCAGGAAATTTTCTTCTTCGAACAGACTGGCGTTGCGGCGGACGGCACGGTGCTGGGCCATTTCTCCGCCACCGGTGTGCGCCCGCGTTTTACCGAGCGCCTGAAAACGTTTGGCGCGGCGGTCAGCGAGGACGCGTTCGATCCGGACCGCACGTTCAATTGACCGGGACCGATCATGGACAACGCATTCTATGGCTTCGCGGTGCTGCTCTTTTGTGCGGTGATCCTGCTGATCGAGGGCCTGTATTTGTGGTGGAACAGCGCCCATGGCGGCGGCGCCCAGCGCATTACGCGACGCCTGAAAGTGATGGCGATGGCGACGCAGGAAAAAGGTGAGCGCATCTCGATTCTGAAGCAGCGCCGCTTTTGCGGGAACGAGGTGGTGAACCGCTTCCTGCACCGCCAGAAAATCGCCCATCGCATCGATCGGCTGCTGCTGCAAGCGGGGATGAAATCGACCGTGACATATTTTATCGGCTGTACGGTCGCTGCATTCGGCATCGGATTCCTGCTGACTTTTTATATCAACATGCCGTTCGTTCTGCGGCTGATCGTGGCGCTGGCCTGCACGTTGCTGCCACGCGCGGTGGTGCGGCGCACGCGCTGGCGCCGCCTGGTCCGCATCGAAGTGCAATTGCCCGAGGCCGCCGATTTTATCGCGCGCGCACTGCGGGCCGGCCACTCGTTTACCAACGTGCTGCAAATCGTCGGCAACGAGCTACCGGAGCCGCTCAGCAGCGAATTTCGCATGGTGCGCGAGGAGATCAATTACGGTGTGCCGCTGAACGAAGCGCTGCACAATATGGCCGCGCGCATTCCGCTGACCGACCTGCGCTACCTGATCATCGCCGTCATCATCCAGCGCGAATCCGGCGGCAACCTGGCCGAAATTCTCGGCAATATCAGCCAGCTCATCCGTGCCCGCCTGCGCCTGCTGGCGCAGGTGCGCGTGCTGTCGGCTGAGGGGCGCATGTCGGCCTGGATTCTCGGCGCGCTGCCGTTTTGCGTGATGGGCATCATGGTCGTGATCAATCCTGCCTACGTGGCCGTGCTCTGGACCGATCCGGTCGGCGTGCGCCTGCTCTGGTACGCAGCCGGCATGATCGTGCTCGGCTACTTCTGGCTGCGCAAAGTCATCCGCATTCGTATTTGAGGAGTCCGTCATGAGCGCTGCCCAGTTGTTCTTCCTGTTGATCGTGTTTGGCACCATCGTCGGCCTGGCGTGGCTGGGCGTGTGGATGTTCGCGCCCGGTGCGTTGCGGGGCCGCCTGCAGCAGTTCATGGGCGGCGAAAAGGAAGCATCGCCATTGCAGGGTACTGGCTGGGTCGAACGAATTGCCAGGGTGGCCCAGCCGCTGACGAAATTGTCGGTCCCGGAAGAAGGCTGGGAAAACTCCACGCTGCGCACCCGCTTCATGAATGCCGGCTGGCGCAATCCGGTCGCGCCCACGCTGTATTTTGCGTCGAAAACTGCGCTCGCGCTGGGCATCCCGACGGTCATCGCACTGATACTGGCGATCGCGCACAAGGCGCTGCCCGGCGTCTTGCTGCTGCTGATCCTGCTGACCGGCGCGGCGTTTGGCTACTACCTGCCGAACGTGGTGTTGCATCGCATCGTGTTGCGCCGCCAGCGCGATATTTTCGAAACCCTGCCCGATGCGCTGGACCTGCTGACAGTGTGTGTCGAAGCGGGTCTGAGCCTGGAGCGCGCCATGATCAAGGTGGCTGCCGAAATCCAGATCAAGAGCGTGCCATTGGCGCACGAACTGCAGCTGGTGCTGATGGAAATGCGTGCCGGCTTCACGAAAGAAAAAGCGCTGCGCAATTTCGCACTGCGCATCGGCGTCGACGATATCGACACGCTGGTCGCGATGCTGATCCAGTCGGAGCGGTTCGGCACCAGCATGGGCGACTCGCTGCGCGTGCATGCCGATACCTTGCGCAATAAACGGCGCGTGCTGGCCGAGGAATGCGCCGCCAAGATCGGCCTGAAATTGCTGTTCCCGCTGATCTTCTGCATTTTTCCCACCTTGCTGATGGTGCTGCTCGGACCAGCGGGTATCCAGATCGGCCGCAACCTGCTGCCGGCGATGCTCGGCACGAATCATTGATTGACGGGAGATTTTATGCATGTTCATCTCGGACGTTTCGGCGTGCTGTGCGGCGCATCGCTGCTACTGGCCTGCGCTGGCGACGCGCGCCGGACCAACGCTGATGCCGACGCCGACGCAGCCTATGGCGCCGGCCGCGCGCTTCAGATGGCGCACAGCAGCGATGCAGCCATGCGCGCGTACAAGACAGTATTAATGACCAATTCGCAGCACGTCGATGCACGCAATGGCATGGCGTCCATTCTCGCCGAGCGGGGCGACATGGACGGCGCCATCGCGCTATGGCAAAGTTTGATCGCAGAGCGGAGCAGCGACGCTTACCTGTTCGGCAATCTCGGTCACGCTTATTTTTTGAGCGGCAGATACGCCGAAGCGCAGCAGGCACAGGAGCGTGCGTGTCTGCTCGACCCGGCCAATGCACGGCACTGGCAGCGCCTCGCCAGTACCCTGGAAAAAATCGGCGATGCAGAGCGCGCGCTGCGCATGCAGCGTCAGGCGCTGGCGCTGCTGGAACACGATTTGCCCGCCGATGTCGACGTTGCTGGGGTTGCTGGGGTTGCTGGGGTTGCTGGTGTTGCTGGTATTGCCGGCGTTGCCGGTGTTGCTGGTATTGCCGGTATTGCTGATGGTGCTGGTGTGGCCGGCATGGCGCGGCTGGTGCTGATGCAAGGCATCGACGGCATGTCGACCTTGCAGCGTACAGAGCACGCGACATCGCTGGAGATCGCCAATGGCAACGGGGTTCCCGGCATGGCGCGTGCCACTGCGCGGCGCTTGCTCGACCCTGCACTGCGCGTCGCGCGGCTCAGTAATGCAGCAGGATTTGGCGTGCAGCACACGCGCATCGAATACCGGCCGGCGGCGCGCACTGCGGCAGAACGCCTGGCGCAACAGATCCAGCCGGATGCGGTGCTGATTGCCGCAAAACGCAGCCTCGGCACGGACCTGCGCCTGGTCCTCGGCCGCAATGCCCGGCCCCGCGCTTAGCCGGCGTCGCTGCCCGGCGGTGGCGGCGTGGCGCGCTCACCCCGGTGCGCTGCAATCGCCTCCAGCACCAGCGGCGCGAGACCTGCACCATTTTCCGCGTCGATATGTTCGAACAACTGCTGGCGCATGCGCGGCGCCCAGAACCGTTTTAAATGGCTGGCGATTTCGCTCGACGCTTCGTCGCGGTCCGGGTAGGACGCAAAAAAAGTGCCGATCTGGTTGGCCATCGTGACCAGGTGCGTGATGTTCATACCGTCGCCAGCGTCAGTTGTTCTTCATTGAACCTGGCATACTCCAGCTGCCATTCGGACTGCTGCTGCACCAGCATCACCTGCACCGCCGTGACCTTGTACTCGGGGCAGTTGGTGGCCCAGTCCGAATTTTCCGTCGTGATCACGTTCGCGCCAGATTCCGGGAAATGGAAAGTGGTGTAGACCACGCCCGGCTGCATGCGTTCGGTGACCTGCGCGCGCAGCACCGTTTCTCCGGCGCGGCTGTGGATGCCCACCCATTCGCCGTCCTTGATGCCGCGTTCATCAGCGTCGTGCGGATGGATTTCGAGGCGATCCTCCGCATGCCAGCGCACGTTCTCGGTGCGGCGCGTCTGGGCGCCCACGTTGTACTGCGACAGGATGCGCCCGGTGGTGAGAATCAGCGGAAATTGGCGCGTGACTTTTTCATCGGTGGCGACGTATTGCGTGATGATGAAGCGCCCCTTGCCGCGCACGAAAGTATCGATGTGCATGGTGGGCGTGCCATCCGGCGCCAGGTCGTTCACCGGCCATTGCAGGCTGCCCATCTGGTCGAGGCGCGCATAACTGACGCCGGCAAAGGTGGGCGTCAGGCGCGCGATTTCATCCATGATCTCGGACGGGTGCGTGTAATGCATCGGGTAGCCGAGCCGGTTCGACAGCGCCACCGTGACTTCCCAGTCGGCGTACCCGGCTTTCGGCGGCATCACTTTGCGCACGCGCGAGATGCGCCGCTCGGCGTTGGTGAACGTGCCGTCTTTTTCAAGGAACGAAGAACCGGGCAGCAGCACGTGCGCGTATTTCGCCGTCTCGTTGAGAAAAATATCCTGCACCACGATGCATTCCATCGCCGCCAGGGCCGCCGTCACGTGCTGTGTGTTCGGGTCGGACTGCACGATGTCCTCGCCCTGGCAATACAGCCCCATGAAGCTGCCATCGAGCGCCGCTTCGAACATGTTTGGGATGCGCAGGCCCGGTTCGGCCTGCAGTTCGACGCCCCATGCTGCTTCAAACTGCATCCGCACGGTGGTGTCGGAGACATGCCGATAACCGGGCAGCTCGTGTGGAAAAGAGCCGATGTCGCACGAGCCCTGCACATTGTTCTGGCCGCGCAGTGGATTGACGCCGACGCCGTCGCGGCCGATATTCCCGGTCGCCATGGCGAGGTTGGCGATGCCCATCACGGCAGTCGATCCTTGCGCATGTTCGGTCACGCCGAGGCCATAGTAGATGGCGCCGTTGCCGGCCGCGGCATACAGGCGCGCCGCTTCCCGCACCTGCTGCGCCGGCACGCCGGTGACGGCGGCCATGTCTTCGGGCGAATTGTCAGGCTGCGCGACAAAATCGCGCCACTGCGCAAACGCGCGTGCGTCGCAGCGTGCGGCGATAAAAGCTTCGTCCAGCAAGCCTTCAGTGACGATCACGTGCGCCAGCGAGGTGACCATGGCGACATTGGTGCCCGGCTTTAACTGCAGGTGATACTGCGCCTGGATGTGCGGCGATTTCACCAGGTCGATGCGGCGCGGATCGATGACGATCAGCTGCGCGCCCTGGCGCAGCCGCTTCTTCATGCGCGACGCGAATACCGGGTGGCCATCGGTAGGGTTGGCGCCGATAACGAGAATCACATCTGCCTGTTCCACCGACTTGAACGTTTGCGTACCGGCCGATTCGCCCAGCGTCTGTTTTAGTCCGTAGCCAGTCGGGGAATGGCACACGCGCGCGCACGTGTCGACATTGTTGTTGCCGAATGCTGCCCGCACCAGCTTTTGCACCAGGTAGCCTTCTTCGTTGGTGCAGCGCGATGACACGATGCCGCCAATGGCATCGACGCCATGTTTTGCCTGGATCCGTTTGAATTCGGACGCCGCGTAATCGAGCGCTTCGTCCCACGACACTTCGCGCCACGGGTCGGTAATTTTCGCACGGATCATCGGCTTGGTGATGCGGTCCCGATGCGTCGCGTAACCCCATGCGAAGCGTCCTTTGACGCATGCATGGCCTTCGTTGGCCTTGCCGGTTTTGGTGGGCACCATGCGCACTACCTGGTTGCCTTTCATCTCGGCGTCGAGCGAGCAGCCCACACCGCAATAGGCGCACGTGGTGGTCACCTTGTGTTCGGCCTGGCCCAGCCAGATGATCGATTTTTCGGTCAGCGTCGCGGTGGGGCAGGCTTCCACGCAGGCGCCGCACGACACGCACTCGGACGCCATGAAGGTTTCGTCCTGGCCAGCCGAGACGCGCGCATCGAACCCGCGTCCGGAAATGGTCAGCGCAAACGTGCCCTGCTTTTCCTCGCAGGCGCGCACGCAGCGGTTGCAGACGATGCATTTGGACGAGTCGAACGTGAAGTACGGATTCGATTCATCCTTCTTCAGCGTCAAATGATTTTCGCCGTCGTAACCGTAGCGCACTTCGCGCAGGCCCGTCACACCGGCCATGTCCTGCAGTTCGCACTTGCTGTTCGCCGGGCACGTCAGGCAATCGAGCGGATGGTCAGAGATGTACAGCTCCATCACGCCTTTTCGTAATTGCTGCAGCTTGGGCGACTGCGTGCGCACCACCATGCCGGCTTCGACCGGCGTGGTGCACGACGCCGGATAGCCGCGCCGGCCTTCAATTTCGACGAGGCACAGGCGGCAGGAACCGAATGGCTCGAGGCTGTCGGTGGCGCACAGTTTCGGGATGTTGATGGCGTTTTCGGCAGCGGCGCGCATCACGGACGTACCCACTGGCACGGTGACCTGGTTGCCGTCGATTTCCAGCGTCACGACGTCAAGCGCGAGGCTGATGGGGGTGCCGAAGTCGCGGCTGAGGATGGTTTCGATCATGATAAATTCCTAAGCGGCGCGCGCGGCTGGAGCCGCCTGGCCGAAGTCTTGCGGGAAGTGGTTCAGCGCCGACAGCACGGGGTACGGCGTCATGCCGCCCATCGCGCACAGCGAACCATTGAGCATGGTGTCGCATAAATCGCGCAGCAGAATGACCTGCTGCTGTCTTTCAGCGCCGCTGCCGGTGCGGATTTTGTCGATGACTTCCACGCCGCGCGTAGAACCGATGCGGCACGGCGTGCATTTGCCGCACGACTCGATGGCGCAAAATTCCATGGCGTAGCGCGCTAGTTTCGCCATGTCGGCAGTGTCGTCGTGGACCACGATGCCGCCGTGGCCCAGCACTGCCCACAGCGCAGCAAAGGCTTCGTAATCGAGCGGTGTGTCCCATTCCGACTCGGGCAGGTACGCGCCCAGCGGCCCGCCCACCTGCACCGCTTTTATTGGACGCCCGGACGCGCTGCCGCCACCGAAATCGAACAAAATTTCGCGCAGCGTCACGCCAAACGCCAGCTCGATCAGGCCGCCGCGTGCGATGTTTCCGGCCAGTTGCACCGGCAGCGTACCGCGTGACCGGCCGATGCCGAAATCCTGGTAAAACTGCGCGCCTTTATCGAGAATCAGCGGCACGGCGGCCAGCGACAGCACATTGTTAATCACGGTGGGTTTGCCAAACAACCCTGCCAATGCCGGCAGCGGCGGCTTCGCGCGCACGATGCCGCGCTTGCCCTCCAGGCTTTCCAGCAGCGCGGTCTCTTCGCCGCAGATGTAGGCGCCGGCGCCCTTGCGCACTTCCAGGTAAAACGGCCGGTCTGAATGCATCACGCTGGCGCCCAGGTAGCCCGCCAGTTCAGCCTGCAGGATGGCGGCATCGAGCATTGCGATGGCATGCGGATACTCGCTGCGCACATAGATATAGCCGCGGGTGGCGCCGACTGCCAGGCCGGCAATCGTCATTCCCTCGATCAGCATGAACGGATCGGCTTCCATCACGATGCGGTCGGCAAAGGTGCCGGAGTCGCCTTCGTCCGCATTGCAGACGATGTATTTTTGCGTGCCCGGTGCACGCAACACGGTGTTCCATTTGATCCCGGTGGGGAAGGCGGCGCCGCCACGGCCGCGCAGGCGGGATGCCGTGACGGCGGCGACAATGTCGGCCGGCGCCATTGCCATGGCGCGGCGCAGACCGCGGTAGCCGTCGTGCGCTTCGTAATCGGCCAGTGACAACGGATCGGTGATGCCGGCGCGGGCAAACGTCAGGCGCTGCTGGCGTGCGAAATAAGGGATCGCTTCGACCAGGCCGAGCGCCAGCGGGTGGTCTTGTGTGAAGCCGGCGTCGAACAGGGAGGCGACATCGCTTTCATCAACCCTGCCGAAGCCGATGCGGCCCGCGTCTGTCTGCACTTCCACCAACGGCTCGAGCCACAGCATGCCGCGCGTGCCGTTGCGCACGATGGTGACGTCGATGCCGCGCTGCGCCGCTTCGGTGGCGATGGCGTGCGCCACGTCATCGGCGCCCAGCGCCAGCGCGGTGGAGTCGCGCGGAATATAGATGTTCATACCGGCGCCTTCACCGTGGACAGGATGCGATCGAAGCGCGCCGGCGTCACGCGTGCGTGCACGGCGCCATCGACCGTCATCGCCGGCGAAACTGCACACTGGCCCAGACAATAGACAGGTTCGAGCGCGAATCGGCCATCGGCAGTGTGGCCGTGCAGCGTACAGCCCAGCGCGCGCTCGGCGTGCGCAAGCAGCGCATCGGCGCCCATGCTCTGGCACGATTCGGCGCGGCAGACCTGGACCACGTGGCGCGCTGGCGGGGTGCTGCGGAAATGGTGATAAAAGGTCAGCACGCCATGAACCTCGGCGCGCGACAGATTGAACGACAGCGCAATCTGCGGCACCGCTTGCGGCGGGACGTATCCGAGCGCGTCCTGGATGGCGTGCAGAACCGGCAGCAGCTGGTCAGGACCCGGCCTGCGGGCGGCGAGAATGGCATCGATCATGGTGTCTCCTTGTATATGTTGTGGAAAACATATATAAAGTTTGTATTGTATTTTTAACGCACATTAGCACTCTGAAAGCGCCAATTCAATATGAAACGATTTACATAAACATGCAGGTTGAAATTGCACCCACCTGGACGCTGCGCGGCGCTGATGACGTGGCCACCGCGCTGCCGGCCTTACTAGCGCTGCTGGGGGCAATCGACAGATCCGGCAGCATTGTTGCGGCCGCCACGGAATGTGGCTATTCCTACCGCCATGCGTGGGGCCTGCTGCGCGCCTTCAGTACGCAGTTCGGCGCCGAGCTTGTCATCAAGGTGCGCGGCCGTGGCAGTGTGCTGTCGCCACTGGCGCAAAAACTGCTGTGGGCCGATAAACGCATCGCGGCGCGCCTGACGCCTTTGCTGGCCAGCCTGGCGTCGGAACTGCAGCAGGAACTGGCCAGTGTGCTGCCGGACTCCGCGCGGCCAGCGCTGCGCATCACGGCCTCGCATGGGTTTGCAGTTGCCGCGCTGGTGGCGCAACTGACGCAGCAGGGGATCACCGTCGATGTGCACTATCGCAGCAGTACCGAGGCAGTGGCGGCGCTGGCGCGCGGCGACTGTGATCTGGCCGGGTTCCATATTCCGGTGGGGGCGTTTGGCGCGGCCGCAGCGGCCAGTTTCAAGCGCTGGCTCAACCCGAAACAGCACGCGCTGCTGCACCTGGCGTACCGCATGCAGGGGATCTTTGTCGCCAAAGGCAACCCGCTGCATGTCACCGGATTGGCGGACCTGGCGCGGCCTGCATTGCGCTTCGTGAATCGCCAGCACGGCTCCGGCACGCGCGTGCTGCTCGATGTGTTGCTGGCCGACGCCGGTGTCGATCCGGCCGCCATTGCCGGTTACGACAGCGCCGAATTCACGCACGCGGCGGTGGCAGCGTTTGTCGCCAGCGGCATGGCCGATGCCGGTTTCGGCGTCGAAACCGCCGCGCGGCGCTTCCAGCTCGACTTCATCCCCATCATCCGCGAACAGTATTTTCTGGCGTGTCGTGCCGATGCTTTGGCCACGCCAATGCTGCGCGCGGCGCAGGACGTCATGACCAGCGCGGCCTTGAAAGCCGCCATCGCCGCCTTGCCCGGCTACGAAGGCGCGGCATGCGGCACGCTGGTGCCGATGGATTTCTGAGGACGCGGAAACGTCAGGGCGCCGTCTGCAGCGGCGTCCAGTTCATGTCCTTGGCAAATTTCTGGGCCAGGCTTTGATAACCTGCCACCGTAAAATGAATCAGGTCCGGGGCCATCAGCGCCGGCGTAGCGGTGCGCGAAAATCCATGAACAGCGTGTCCCCGGGGGCTGTCCGAGCGCGTGCTCAACAATCCTTGCGAGAAACCCGAGGTACTGCGTTTTTCCTTGTGTGCATAGTCATTTGCCAGCCGTTGGTGACACAACTTGCGCGCAACGGCAGGCTGTGGCCGGGTACCTTCATGCCCGCTTGAATAAATCACGGCAACACCTTTGCCGCAGGAATACCGCTGACTGCCAGCGCGGCGTTCATGAAATCCGGCGCCGACGTCAGGCTGTCGCCCCACAGCCCAATCCGGAGCGGGGCAGTGGGGCCCGTGCTGGCGCCACCAATCCGCGTTGACCATTGAAACTGCGTGGCGTTGCCCTGCGTCGGCAGTGCGCCAGCGAAACGCTCACAGCGCCCAACCGCGCTAATATTGGCGGCATGCGCCGACACAAGACTGGTAGCAAGTAGCGCTGCGTTCAGCCACTGCCCGATCAATCACTGCATGGCGGGACGGGGGCCGGGCAAGTTTTGCACGCGTAGGTATGCAAGGCTGGCAACGTGGACCAATAGTCAATTCAGTCGCACAGCATGCCAATAAGAAGTTCTTTGTAGAACTAATTGTGACAAACGACAAAATGCAGGTGTGGCGTGTCACCCCGGCGCGTCAATGCGCTGACGTCTTTGTCGGCGTCGTCTTGAATATAGTTGCAGAAACTCAAAAATGTTGAAAATAATGCCTTGGACGAAGCACAAGGGAGTATTCTTGATCAACATAAGCATATGATTTTTAATAGTTGAATTGATGCGATAACAGTCCATAAAATTGGCGCCGCAGCGTGGAAAGTCAACGCCGCAGGACGCCCCGGACGAAGGAGACAGCATGACAAATTTTGCCGCAGAGCATGGCAAGCGCGTGCGTTCGATTGTACGAAACCGCATCGACCGCGAGCCTGCCGCCACCGGTAGCTGCATCACCACATCCTGGATCCGCTGCCTGAACGACTACCAGCTCGATCCCGACAGCCGGCGCGATCCCGAGGTCGTCGGCCATGCCGAATTGCTGCAGCGCCAGGATAGCCTGGCCGACCTGCGCACGTTCGCCGAAGCGGAAATGGCAAATTTGTACCAGCAACTGGCCGGCTCCGGCTATGCCATCATGCTGACCGACCGCGACGGCGTGCTGCTGAATTTCTTCGGCGACCCCGGTTTTACCCACGCCGCATCCAAAACCGGGCTGATGCAAGGCGCGATCTGGAGCGAGCAGGTGCAGGGCACCAACGGCATGGGCACTTGCCTGGTCGAACGGCGGCCCATTTCGGTGCACCAGGAAGAGCATTATTTGTCGCGCAATATCGGCCTGTCATGCTCGGCGGCGCCCATTTTCAACCACAGTGGCGAACTGGTGGCCGTGCTCGATGCGTCGGGCGAATCGCGGCTGGCGCAGCAGCACACGCTGGCACTGGTCAGCGCGTCGGTGCAGATGATCGAAAACCGCGTTTTCCTGCATCAGTTCCGCGACAAATACATTGTGCGTTTTCATAACCGGCCCGAATTCGTCGGCACCCTCAGCGAAGGGGCGATTGCGCTGTCCGGCACTGGCCAGGTACTCGCCGCCACCCGGCGCGCGCTGCTGCTGCTGGGCTTTGCCAGCGCGATGGATGTAGTGGGGCGCGACATCACCGAGCTGTTCAACATTTCGTTTTCCGGCCTGGTCGACTGCAGCGTCAAAAAAGCTTTTCACCCGGTCCCGATCTTTGAAAACCGCAACGGCGCGCGCTTTTTTGCCGTCAGTTACGCACCCGTTCCAGTGCAGGCGCAGCGGCCCGCACGCCAGTCGGCCCCGGCCGCATCGGTGGCAGCTGTCGCAACCGCGCTCGACCGCCTTCATTTCGGCGACCCGGCACTGGAGCACAATGTGCAGATCGCCAAGCGCGTGGCGGAACGTAATGTGCCCATCATGCTGCTGGGCGAAACCGGTACCGGCAAGGAAGTGTTTGCGCAAGCGCTGCACCGCTCCAGCAGTCGCGCGCAGCAACCTTTTGTGGCAATCAATTGCGCCTCGATACCCGAGGCGCTGATCGAAAGCGAACTGTTCGGCTACGTGCCCGGCGCGTTCACCGGCGCGCGCAAGGAAGGCCATGCCGGCAAGATATTGCACGCCAATGGCGGCACGCTGTTTCTCGATGAAATCGGCGACATGCCGGTGTCGCTGCAGACGCGTTTATTGCGCGTGCTGGAAGAGCGCGAAGTGGTGCCGCTGGGTGGCGAGGTGCCAGTCAAGCTCGATATCCGGCTGATCAGCGCCACCCACTGCGATCTGCAGGCCCGGATTGCGCAAAAAGAATTCCGCGAAGACCTGTTTTATCGTTTGCATGGCGTCAGCATCACCATGCCGCCACTGCGTCTGCGCACCGACCGGCGCGCACTGATCGAGCATCTGGCCGTCCAGGAAAGCGAGAGCGACAGCGTGGTGGTGCTGGCTGGTTCCTTGCTGGCAGTGCTCGAGCAGCATCCATGGCCAGGCAATATTCGCCAGTTGCGCCACCTTCTGCGCAGCATGATTGCGCTGCGCCAGACCGATACGCTGACGCTGGCCGACCTGCCGCCCGACTTCGCGCTGCAGGCCGGGACTGTACCCACGCCTGGGGCCGGTGCTGCGGTGGACGGCGGCGAGGCGACGGGTACGGCGAGCGATGCCCCGGCGCCAGGCAGCAATCTGAACCCACTCGAATGCGCCGAACGTCAGGCGCTGCTGCAGGAATTGACGCGTCACGGCTGGAATATGTCGACGCTGGCCCGGCAACTCAATATCAGCCGCAACACGCTGTATCGCAAAGTGCAGCGGCTCAATATCACCAACCCTGCCAAGGCCGTGCTGCACTGAGCCGGATGACGGCGCGTTGCAGGAAGCGGATCGGCCCGCATTGACGTTTCTCGCGTTCGTTTCGTGCTGTCGTTCAAATAGGGCTGATCAGCTGCAAGGAAATTTCTGTGGGGATTCCTCCAACTTCTGTCAGCGTGGTGTTGTCGCGGAGAGGGAATGTGTGCCGCTTGCTGCGGCCCGAATAATTTTTGTGCGACTGCCTGGTGATGAGCTCGTGTCGGAATGGCAGACCTGACCCTGGGTTGATTTTGGGTTAATTTTGGGGCGCCTACAAACTGCCGAAGGCGGCCACGTCGACGCTCACCGCTACCGGCTTTGTGCGCGCGCGCGGGGCGGGCGCGGGTTGCGCCAGCAGGTTCAGCAAGTCGAGTGCCATGGCGGCCGGGTTGCAGCCGATCGAGGCGTGCAGGCCGGCGTATGAGGTCGTCATGCGTGCGTTGACTGCCAGCACTACCGCGCCGCGCTCCGCCAGCACGAAATCGATGCTCACATGGCCCCAGAGGCCTGGCATGGCTGCGGCCACCGCTTGTGCCAGGCGGTCAAAAGCGCCGTCGTCATCGGGCAGACTGTTGACCGTGGTGCCCAGAAAATACAATTGGTTGTCGCGCGCGGCAATGCGCTGCTCATTGCGTCCAAGCACCTGCGCGACGCCGTCGCGGCACAGCAGCGACAGGCTGCCCAGCTTGCCGGGAATGAAGGGCTGCAAGACATAGCGGGCCAAAGCCTGGGTGGCGATCCACGCCACGGCGGCATCGTCTGAGCAAAAGATCCGGGTATCTTCGACATCGCAGCCGTCGTCCGGTGTGACAACCCACGCGCCGCGCGCGTGCGGGCGCGGCTGGCCGGGTGCATACGTGGCAATGACGTCGATCCCGGCGCGCGCCAGCACGCGCGAGGTCCGCAGCTTGCTGCGTGCAACGTGCAACGCGTGCGGTTTGCTGCCCAGCAGGATGCGTTCGCGCCGCAACACATGGCGCGACAGGCGTTCCAGCATGCCGCCGGCCTGGGGTGCCAGTGGCCAGACCGCATCGGCAGCGCACACACTGGCGTCGAAACGGCGCTGGAAAGAGGCGGACGGACCGGCAGTGCGCGCCGGCGCCAGTGCAACGAGTTCGATGCCCGGCACTTGCGCCAGGTCGTCGCACAGGGCGTGCAGCATCATCTGGCCTTGGTGCAGCATCGACGCAGGAAGGCCGACCCGGCTGGCGCTGTCGTCGGACGCGTAGTCGAATACAAGTACTTTCAACGCTGGCACTTGTCACTCCTGTCTGGCGCTGCACTTCAGCGCTTCAGTTTCTGCCCTGGTCGACGCCGGCCAGCGTCAGCGTTTCTTCGAGCAGCACCGGGGTGTTTTTTGCACCGACCACTGCGGCGCGCACCTGGTAGACGCCTCCGGGCACCTGCGGACTGACGACAAAGGCATAGCGCTTGTCGGCATATTGTTCGAAACGCGCGCGCATCGGATCGGTGCGATATGGCTGGATAACGATTTCGCTGCCATCGACGGTTTTGCCGGCATAACTGAAACGGCTGGCGCGCACCTGCGCCGCCTCGGCCAGCGCCAGCCGGATCTGTTGGCGAAAATGATTGCGTGCGCCGCCCGTCAGGCGTTGCATCTCGGCGATATCGCGCTCCAGAAAACCCAGCAATACCGGATTGCCTTCCGGGTTGTCCACCGGCGGCGCCGTGTACTGCCGGGGTCCGGACAGAAATTCCAGCGTTGCCGATGTCGTTCCTTGTGCCAGGACCAGTCGCACCTGGTCGTCAAAGCCGGGTTCGGCGCTGCCCTCCTTGTGGAAGGTATAGCGCACGGTGGCAGGCGCCTGCAGGTTCTGCAAATGGTTGGTCTGGAACAGCAGCATTTCTGCCGGGGAAACGTCCTGTTTCCCTTGCGCAGGGTGAGCCGTCGCCGTCGCCGTAGTCATGGCCGTCGCCGTATTCGTGGCTGTGGGTGCCGCTGGTGCCTTTGCCTTTGCCTTTGCGTTTGCCGTTGCCGGGGACGCTGCGGTCAGCGCTTGCGTGGCAGGTGCCGCGCCCGCCACGCTTGCCAGAGATGCCAGCATCCACGCCGCGATGATGGAATACGAGGTGGGATTGCTCATGGGCTTCCTTGCTAGCGCGCTGCCGCACGGGGCGGCGTGTCCAGCAACGGCACGTTGTACTGCGCCAGGATCGCGTTGATCTGCGGGCGGTTGCGCGCGATGGCCTCGTCGATTCGCTGCTTGTAGGTAGCCTCGCCAAACCGCGTCGCCATGGCAATGTCGAATTCAAACTGAATACCCGGTTGCGGGGTGAGGGGAATTGCCACGATCGTCGCGGTGGTTGCCTGGCGCGCAAAATAGCCGGCGATCGGGCCCCAGATAAAGGCGATATCGATGGCGCCGTTGGCCAAGTCCTTTTCAACCATCTGCCCGGGATACTGGGCCGGGTCGCCGGTCTGCGCCTGGTAGGTCACCATGCGTTCGATCAGGTCGTGTTCCAGCAGCCAGTCGGCTACCGGTGAGCCACCAAACACGCCGAGGCGCAAGGTGGCGCGCTGTGCGGCCGGGAGCTTCAGCAAGTCGTCCAGCGTGTGCACACTGTCGAGGCCCTTGCCCTTGACGTATGCCATGGCATACGCAGAGCGGTAGTACGGCGCAGTGGTGGCGCCCATGTCGAAGCCGGACGCAACACCGGTGACCAGGTCGCATTTATAGCGGTCCGACTGGGGCTCCCTGGCGCGCAGTGTGTTGCGAATAAACCCCATGCGCTGCGGATACCAGGTGTAATCAATTTGCCAGCCCAGGTCGGCAGCCAGCAGCGCTGCGATTTTGTTCTCGAAACCTTGCAATGCACGGTTGGAAAATGGCAGATTGTTCGGATCCTGGCACACCCGCAATACTCCCGGCGCGGCAGATGCTGGTATGGTCACCGACGCATTTGCCAGCGATGCAGTGGCCATGGGGGCCGATGATGATGATGATGCCGATGCCGATGCCGATGCCGATGCCGATGCCGATGCCGATGCCGACGCAGACGCAGACGTCGACGCCGATGCTGGCTGGACGGCAGCAAGCTGCGCCAGAGTCAGCGCCGCCGGCTGGGCAGCGGCAAACTGCGCCAGTGTCACCAGCGCCAGTACTGCGGCCACCACGGCCCACCGCGTGGGAACATGAAACGTTTTCACTTGCCAATCTCCTCAAGCCGGCCCGGTTTGATGGCGCCATCCGACCGGCCGCGCAAATATGCGTACAGATTGTCGATATTGTCGACGACCTGCTTGCTGCCATCGAAGTTCGGCATGCCTTTCTCGATGCGCCCGTGCAGCACGGTGTTTTTGAATTCTTCGGGCGTCAGTGTTTTCAGGCTGTTCACCAGCGATGGGCCGACCATGCCTTCTTGCGCGGCGCCGTGGCACCGTTCACATGCCAGTGCGCGCCAGGTTTTCCATCCGGCCAGAGTCTGTCCGTCGACTTTGGTGCCGTCGACAACTTTGTAGGGTGGCGGTGCGGCGCTGGCGGTGGCGGAAGCGCAGGACAGGCAAAAGGTGGTTGCCAACAAAATCAGTGTGCGTGTGTTCATGTTCATTTCCTTCTCAGACTTTTACTGCACGTAGCAGGCTTTGCGCGCTTTGTCTTGCAGCGCCTTGTATTTGACGGCCATGGCTTTGCCAGCGCCGGCATCGCGGAATTCCGCGCCGCGTGGACCGCTCAGGGTTTGATGGCGCAGTGCCGTGGAACTTTCCACATAGTCGTCGTACGGCATCTGCTGGGCAATCTGGTCGATCGCGCAGGAACATTTGTAGAGGTATTCCTGCTTGCTCTGATGGTCGACCATGCATTCGAGTACGTACTCGACGCGGTCTGCGGTAGGAAAATCGTGGGCGTGCGCTGCCATCGGCATGCTGGCTGCGAGCAGCAGCGCCAAGCCATGGTGTTTTACATATTTCTTCATCGTCGTCTCCGCTCTTGTATGTTCACGCCGGCGGGAATGGCTTCCAGCCAACGGGACAAGTGGCAAGGCCTTCTGGCGCTCGTCCACCTGCCGCTGATTACAACGCTGCTGCCGGCTTAAAATTTCGGCGGCAGTGCAAACACTGTCAACGTACCGCCCAGGTTGGTGTACTTGGCCAGGTCCTTGTAGCCGCCCACCGCACCGAGGCCTTCGTTAGGCTTGTCGAGTCCGGCGGCTAAACCGATCCCGGCCCAGCCACCAATGCCTGACAGCACACCGATGTATTGCTGACCCTTGTATTCCCAGGTGTTGACGTTGCCGATGATGCCGGACGGTGTTTTGAACCGCCACAGTTCCTTGCCGTTGTTGTCCACTGCTTTGAGGTAGCCTTCCAGCGTGCCGTAAAACACCACGTCGCCAGCGGTTGACAGCGCGCCGCTCCAGACCGAAAACTTCTCCGGTTTGGTCCACACGATTTTGCCGGTGCCGGCATCCCACGCAATGAAGTTGCCCATGCCGCCATGGCTGTCCGGTGCCGGGTACATCGACAATGTCGAGCCAACGTAAGGCTGGCCGGCCGTGTACTCGATGGCAAACGGCTCGTAGTCCATGCAGACGTGGTTGGTTGGCACATAAAACAGGCCGGTTTTTGGCGAATAGCTGGCCGGTTGCTGATCCTTGGTGCCCAGCGCCGATGGGCAGACGCCCTTGCTGTTGACGTCCGGACCGTTTTGATCCGTGCTGTACTTGGCGTTGACAATCGGGCGGCCGCTTTTCATGTCGACGTGGCTGGCCCAGTTGACGACCGGATCGAATTTTTCAGCCACCAGCAAATCACCGGTAACGCGATCGAGCGTGTAGCCAAAACCGTTGCGGTCGAAGTGAACCAGTGCCTTGCGCATTTGCCCCTTGACCTTGATGTCGGCCAGGATCATTTCGTTGACGCCGTCGTAATCCCACTCGTCATGCGGTGTCATCTGGTACACCCACTTCGCGACACCGGTATCGAGGTCGCGCGCAAAAATGGTCATCGACCATTTGTTGTCGCCTGGACGCTGGCGAGGATTCCAGGTACTTGGATTGCCGGTGCCGTAATACATCAGGTTGGTGGCCGCGTCGTAGCTGTACCAGCCCCAGGTGGTGCCGCCGCCAATTTTCCACTGGTCGCCTTTCCAGGTTTTCAGCGACGAATCTTTGCCCACCGGCGCCATCTTGCCATCGGTCCAGGTCATGGTGCTGGCCGGGTTCATCAGCATGTCCTGGTCCGGCCCGGTGCTGAACGCTTTCCAGACTTCCTTGCCGGTCTTGATGTCATAGGCGGTGATGCGCCCGCGCACGCCGAATTCACCGCCGCTGATGCCGGTGATAACTTTATCCTTGAATACATGCGGCGCATTGGTGGCGGTTTCGCCGGCTTTTGGATTGCCAGTGACAACTTTCCACAGTTCCTTGCCGGTTTTCGCATCGAGTGCCACCAGCGTGGTATCTGCCTGCTGCAGAAACACTTTGCCATCGGCATATGCGACGCCGCGGCTGACGGTGTCACAACACATGACGGCGATAACGGCAGCATCCTGTTTCGGTTCGTATTTCCAGCGGATGCTCTGGTCTTCGAGGTTCAGTGCGTAGACCTGGTTGGGGAACGGGCTGTGCACGAACATGGTGTCGCCCACCACCAGTGGACCGCCTTCGTGACCGCGCAGTACGCCAGTGGAAAAAGTCCAGGCCACTTGCAGCGTTTTGGCATTGTCCTTGTTGATCTGTTTCAGCTCGCTGTAGCGCTGGTTGGCCATGCCACCGGCCTGCATGGCCCAGTTTTTGGGATTTTTGGTGAGCGATTCGACATCGGAGGCGAATGCGAGGGAGGGTAGCGACAGCAGCAGCAAGCACCGCTGCCATTGTTTTTTGGTGGATACGGACGACATGATTAATCTCCTGTAATTTTTATATATGCCTGCTTGTTTGGACTACCAACTTCTGCGCCAGTTCCATGACCAGCGCAAAAGCCGAACAACATCAAACAATCGTGCGATTTACGCCAACGCCGCGGAACGTTTTGCCGCATGCGTTGCCAAAGCATCCATCAGCGGCGGCGACAGGCAATCGTAGGGCGTGAGACCGAGCTCGGTCAGGCGGCCGCGCACGGCGCCCATCTGCTCCGGTGCAGCGCCAGATTCGATGATCGACGAGACAAATGCAGCAAAGGTCGGCGCCGCCCAACCGGTTTCGCTGGCACGCTCGGTGTGGACGAAGTCGAGGCCGTAAAAGCCATGGTCCTTGTTCTCGATGCGGCCATACATGTGCACGCCGCATTGCGTGCACGCATGGCGCTTGATCGTGGCAGCCGGGTTGACAACTTGCAGCTTGTCCTCGTTGGCAGTTACTTTGACCTGGTCGCGCGAAATCACGGCCACTTGCGAAAACAGCGCGCCTTCCGGCTTCCAGCACTGGGTGCAGCCGCAGACATGGTTGTGCGCCGTCTGCCCGCTCAGCGCGACGGTGACGGGGTTGGTGGTGCAGGCGCAGGACAGCGTGCCGCCTGCCAGATTGTCGGATGCCGGTGCAATGCCGTTGTCGACGGCTGGGTGAATTTTGACTGCGTTTTCCATGGATTATCCCTGTGTTTGAGTGGCTTGAACGGACGTCTGTGCTGCGTGAAAGCGAAGGTGGTCTTCGATGAAAGTCGAGATGAAGTAATAGCCGTGGTCGTAGCCGGCGTGACGGCGCAGTGTCAACGGCTGACCGGCTGTCGCACAGGCCGCTTCAAACGCTTCCGGATATAACTGCTCGGCGAGGAACTTGTCGGCCAAACCCTGGTCTATCAATATGCCAGCGGGGAATGGCGTCTTCAGCCCTGCCATCAACGCGCTGGCGTCGTACTGCTGCCAGGCGGCCTGATCGCTGCCCAGGTAGCCCGTGAAGGCCTTGTGGCCCCATGGACACTGGCTGGGCGCACAGATCGGGGCAAAGGCAGACACCGAGCGGAACAGGCCCGGATTGCGCAGGGCCAGCATCAGTGCGCCATGGCCGCCCATCGAATGGCCAAAAATGCTGACGCGTGCCGGGTCGACCGGCAGGCTTTCCTTCACCAGCGCGAGCAATTCGAGCACGTAGCTGTACATCTGGTAGTGAGCGCTCCAGGGGGCCTGGGTTGCGTCGACATAAAACCCGGCGCCGGCGCCGAAGTCCCAGTCTTTCGTTTCGCCGTCAATGCCCGCGTTGCGCGGGCTGGTATCGGGTGCTATCAATATCATCCCGAGTTCAGCCGCCACGCGCTGCGCGCCGGCTTTGGTCATGAAGGTTTCTTCGGTGCAGGTGAGCCCGGCCAGGTAAATCAGTGCCGGCAACTTGCCATCACTGGCCTGCGCCGGCATGAAAACCGAGAACCGCATCGGCAGCTTGATGGCATTGGATGCGTGCGAATAAAAGCGCTGCACGCCGCCGTAGCAGGCGTGTTCGCTGATGAGTTGCAGAGCGTCGGTCATGGCATCAATACAGCACGACCGAACGAATCGATTCGCCGCTTTTCATCAGGTCGAACCCCTCGTTGATGCGTTCCAGCGGCAGGGTGTGGGTAATCAGGTCGTCGATATTAATCTTGCCGTCCATATACCAGTCGACAATCTTCGGCACATCGGTGCGTCCGCGCGCGCCGCCAAACGCCGAACCTTTCCATTCGCGCCCGGTGACCAGCTGGAATGGCCGCGTGCTGATTTCCTGTCCCGCTGCGGCGACACCGATAATGAACGACTGGCCCCACCCTTTGTGGCAGCATTCAAGCGCCTGGCGCATGGTGGTGGTGTTGCCGATGCATTCAAACGAATAGTCGGCGCCGCCATCGGTCAGTTGCACGATATGGTCGACAACATTGCCCACTTCTTTCGGATTGACGAAGTGGGTCATGCCGAATTTGCGTGCAATCTCGATGCGGGCCGGATTGATATCGACCCCGATGATCTTGTCGGCGCCCACCATTTTTGCGCCCTGGATCACGTTCAGGCCGATGCCGCCGAGGCCGAATACCACCACGTTGGCGCCAGCTTCCACCTTGGCCGAAAACACCACGGCGCCCACGCCGGTGGTGACGCCGCAGCCGATATAGCAGGCCTTGTCGAAAGGGGCATCTTCACGGATTTTGGCCAGCGCAATTTCCGGCACGACGATGTAATTTGAAAAGGTAGATGTGCCCATGTAGTGGAACAGCGGCTTGCCATCGATCGAGAAGCGCGAGGTGCCGTCCGGCATCAGGCCGCGGCCCTGAGTAGAGCGGATCTGCTGGCACAGATTGGTCTTGCGCGACAGGCAGAATTTGCACTGGCGGCACTCCGGCGTGTAGAGCGGAATGACATGGTCGTCTTTTTTCAGTGTGGTCACGCCGGGCCCCACTTCGAGGACGATGCCCGCGCCTTCATGGCCGAGGATGGCGGGAAAGATGCCTTCCGGATCGGCGCCGGACAGCGTGTAATAGTCCGTGTGGCAAATGCCAGTCGCCTTGATCTCCACCAGCACTTCACCTGCCCGCGGGCCTTCCAGGTCGACTGTTTCAATCGTCAGGGGCGATCCGGCTTTCCAGGCGACAGCGGCTTTTGTTTTCATGTTCGAGGTTCCAGAGAAGAAGTGATGAAGCAGTTCGGCGCGCAGGCCGGCTTATCTTCTCTAGAGCAAAACACATGCCACACAGCTTGCATGACGGGGCAGGCACCTTGCGCTGCTGGCGCTGTTAGAAAATCGACACACACTGCGGGAGCGTTGTCCGATTTATGGAGCAATAGCGGCTACCCGCACAGCAAGAGCGGCGTGATAGGATTCAGCCGATGCGAACTCCGTCGCGAACCACGTAAAGGGCAGGAATATGTTTTGGGTAAATGGCAAAGACGTTGTGTTCACCGTTTCTTTCCCGATGATACTGGGCGACGACGTCCTGCTTTCGCCACCGGGCCTGGCCGGCGGCAAACTGCGCCTGAAGGCAGTCGATGTCAACGATGGCGTCAATCCGGATGCCGTGCACAATGTCTCGCACGAATATGTCGATGGCGAGAGCCGGTTGGCGCTGCCGTTTCAGCGCATGGGGGCGTTCTCGTTCGAGATTGCCAGCATGGGCAGCACCCGTGACGGCGAACTCAGCGCACGCGTGGTGGCACAGGCTGCGACGCCGGACATGATGATCGTGAATTTCAGTGTGTATCTGGAGCGGAAACCGAACTTTTCGCCGCGGTGAGCGTAAAGCAGGGCTGCTACCACTCTTTCGGCGGCTGATTGTCACGCCGCAAAACGCCTCTGGCTGCTCCGCATACAAACCAGCAACAGCATCCTATCCGGACGATTGGCTAATCCGGATAGGCCGGCTGCCGAGCTTCGCCCCGGTCACAGCATCCACCGCAACGGGCTCAATTTCCAGGCCTGTTTCGTCGTCGATATAGCGCGCCAGATTCTCGCCATGGTTCCGCTGCGCCCACGCCCCCAACATCATCAACACTGGCAGAAAGTCCCGGCCGGCGTCTGTCAGCACGTATTCCTCGCGCGTCGGCCGCTCTGAATAGATGCGTCTTTCCAGCACGCCTGCTTCCGTCAATGCCGCAAGCCGCTTGGTCAGCATCGTGGGCGCAATGGCCAGATTCTTGCGAAATTGTTCGAAGCGGGTGACTCCCGCGTGCGCATCACGCAGTATCAGCATGCTCCACGCATCGCCAACCGATTCAAGGCCGCGAGCGACTGGACAGCGCAAGATAAAATTATTTTCAGTGTTCATATCGTTTTAGTAGTGGCACAGTACTATTTCGATAGTATCATTCCCTTCATCAACAATCAACCGCTGCTGAACGAAGGAAATCTGATGAACCAGAAAAATACAGGTGTGGCGCTCGTCACCGGCGCATCGTCGGGCATCGGTCTGGTAACCGCCCAGTCGTTGGCACGGTCCGGTTACCGGGTGTTCGGCACCAGCCGCAAGCAGCTTGCCAGTCCTCCGGGTGTGACGATGCTGGTGTGCGACGTCACCGACGAGGTATCGGTGAAGAATTTGATTGGCGACGTTGTCAAGCAGGCGGGGCGCATCGATCTGGTGGTCAATAACGCCGGCGTGGGCATGCTCGGTGGCGCCGAGGAATCGTCCATCGGCTAGGCGCAGCGCCTTTTCGATGTGAATGTCTTCGGCGTGGCGCGCGTGGTCAACGCGGTGCTGCCCGTCATGCGCGAACAGAAAGGCGGCCGCATCATCAATATGAGCTCGATCCTGGGCCACATTCCCTCGCCCTTCAACGCTTATTATGCGTCCACCAAACATGCGATCGAAGGCTATACGGAATCGCTGGACCATGAAATACGCCGCTTTGGCATCCGGGCGTTACTGGTACAGCCGGGGGTGACGCGCACATCCTTCGAAAAAAATCTTACCCGCGCCGACCGGCCCATGCAGACCTATGCACAGGACCGTGCCCGCAGCGAAGGCCTGATGCGTCAATGGGTCGAGGCTGGCGACAACCCGCAGATTGTCGCCGACACGGTGGTCAAGGCCGCGACCGCTGCCAGGCCGAGTTTGCGTTATGCGGCCGGCAAGCAATCCAGCCAGACCAGCCTGTTGCGCCGCTTCCTGCCGCGCGCGGTGTTTGACAAGATCATGCGCAAATTCAACGAATTCCCGGCCTGAGGCCGTCGCGCAGCCATCCAGAGCCTGGTTGCAAGGTGGGTGGCTGGATGGGGACGAAATGGCGCTGTCGGCAGGGCTATCTGTCAGTTTTGCGTGCTGTGTCCGCTCTTGCCCTGCAACAGACTCAATAGAAGATCAAGCTGCACAGGCTTGTTCAAGTGATGCAGGAAACCCGCTTCGGATGATTTGCGCAGTGATTCCGCGTCGCTCCACCCCGTAAGGGCAATCAGCAACGTGTCTGCGGCAAGCAGATGACGCGAACGGCTTGCGATGGCCACATCGTAGCCTGACATATCTGGCAGGCCGATATCGAGCAGGATCGCATCCCAATGACTGGCGCCGATCATCTCCAATGCCACAGTGCCATTGTGCGCAATCTCCACTGCAATGCCGTGCATATCGAGCAGCACCTGCAGCATTTCGGCAGCATCAACATTGTCGTCTACTACCAGAACGCGGGTAGTTGACACAGCCAACGCTGGTTCTGATGACAGGGGCGGGTCGATTGAGATGCTGGTGGTGCTGGTGATGCTGGCGGTAACAGCGGCCACCGTCGGCAGCGTGATGGAAAAGCGCGCGCCCAGGCCAGGGCCGGCGCTGTAAGCGGCCAGCGTGCCACTATGCTGCGTTACCAGATAGTTGGTCAGCGCCAGGCCAATGCCCAAACCGTTATTGCCGTCGCTGCCACTGGCGCCTTCCTGGGCAAACATCTCAAATAGCCGCGGCAGCATTTCCGCAGAGATTCCGCGTCCGCTGTCCTTGACGGTGATGACCACGGTGTCCTCCGCCCCGTACGCCACGTGAAGCTCGACATGGCCCGCGCCAGGGGTAAATTTGAACGCGTTGTGCAGCAGGTTTGCCACGCATTGTGCGATACGCGTGCTGTCAGCATGGACCCATACCGGTTGCATCGGCAAATCGACCCGCAGAGTACTGGCCGAAAGGTCGACCATCGGCTGAACGGTTTCGAGCGCGCTGGCAATCACGGCGCGCACATCGACCACTGCCATTTTTAATACCAGCTTGGCCGAGTGGATGCGTGACGCATCGAGCAGGTCATCCACCAGACGCTTCAGTTGCAGCGCCTGGCGCGTGACGATGGCTGCCGCACGCGCTACATGCGCGTCCGTCGTGGGATGGGCACTTATCAGCTGGGCTGCCGACAGGATCGGGGCGAGCGGATTGCGTAACTCGTGTGCCAGCATGGCAATGAAGGTGTCCTTCTGACGATCGACGTCGCGCAGCTGGTCCTGCTGCTCCAGCAACACTGTTTCGCTGGCGCGTAACTTGTCGCCAGTCGTGCGCAACGCGCTCAATGCTGCATTCATGCGCTCGATGACGAGGCAGTCGATGACCAGGATCACGGCGAAAAACACCAGCGCAATGATGTCGCTGCGCTCCAGCGCGAAGGACATTCCGGTCGGCCCCATGAAAAACGCCCACGCCGACAATGTGCTCAGTACCGCTACCAGCAGACCTGGGCCGAGACCGACCATGTACGCGGTCAGCAGGACCGCGGGAAAAAACGACAGGAAGGGAAAACCGCGCGCGGGCAGTACATCGAGCAGCATGAAGCGCGCCGCTAATGCGACGAGAAACAGAAAAATACCGAACAAATAACGCGGGAACGTCGGGATGAGGCCGTGGCGCCATGCGCCGCCTGAAAATTGAAAGCGCATAAAAGCATGAGAAGTCGTTTCGGAAGTTCCACAGTGTAGAACTTTTAAAAAACTAACGGAGCCACGTTCTGGACAACGGTCATTTCAGACAGAGCTTGGGGCAATGCGCCACTTGCAGGTGTGCAGATCGAGGTGCCTGGATTTCACGATTCGCATATTTTTTGCCAGTACATGCACACAACGGAAAGCATGCACGCATACGAGCCAACGGCATCAAAAAACGCGCCAGCATTGTCGTGTGTCCGTGCAGAAATAATCCGCGCAGCACATTCGTATCGCCAGCGCTCGTGCGAATAGCCGATGCGCGAGGACTGTCTTACAGATTCCCTACACGATCTTCCGCTGCTCCAAAAAGCAAAAAGCCCAACCTGAAAGGATGGGCTTTTTGCTTGATTATTTTGGTGCCGACTGCCGGTTTCGAACTGGCCACCTGATGATTACAAATCAACTGCTCTACCAAATGAGCTAAGTCGGCGAAAGCTGTGCGGTCGAGATTATACCGCTATTTGATCACTGTCAGGGTCGGACGGCCGCCTTTTTTCGGTGGTTCGTCGTCGCCATCGTCATCCGACGAGCTAGCAGCAGGCTTGGCCTCCTGGGCGCCGCTCGGTACCGATGAAAGCACCGGCGGTGGTGTCGGGGCTGCAGCCGGCGCCAAGGCCAGTTCCTGCGGCGTGGTGGCCGGGGACGGCGTTGCATCGGCCGATGGGGTTGTCACTTCGAACGCCATGCCCTGACCGTTTTCGTTGGCGTAGATTGCCAGCACGTTGTGGACCGGGACATAGATTTCTCGCGAGACACCGCCGAAGCGGGCGCGGAACTGGACAGCGTCGTTGTCCATCTTCAGGCCCGAGGTAGCGCCAAAGCTGATGTTCAGCACGATTTCGCCTTTTTTGACGAATTCGAGTGGCACGGTCGTGGATGCATCGACCTTGACTGCCAGATAGGGGGTGAATCCGCTGTCGGTACACCATTCGTAAATGGCGCGCAGCATGTAGGGTTTGGTGGAGATTTCTGACATGTTTGGCTTGAAAGGTGATGCAGTTGCCCGCCAGTTTACTTGATTCGCCGCGCGGCGTCGCAAACTGGCGTGCAGTGCCGAGGAAAGAAATTTGGCCAGCGACGTGGCGAGCCCCGCCATTGACCAAGTGCTCCTCATTAACGACGCATGACCTTTTCGGACGGCGTCAATGCTTCGATATAAGCTGGGCGCGAGAAAATGCGCTCGGCGTATTTCATCAGCGGTGCAGCCGTTTTCGACAGCTCGATACCGTAGTGGTCGAGGCGCCACAGCAACGGTGCGATGGCCACGTCGAGCATCGAGAATTCGTCGCCCAGCATGTATTTGTTCTTCAGGAACAGCGGTGCCAGCGTGGTCAGGCGATCGCGGATTTCAGCGCGTGCCTTGTCGTGACTCTTGTCGCTGGCTTTGGCGCGTTCGCTCTCGAGCACGTGGACGTGCACGAACAGCTCTTTTTCGAAATTGAACAGCATCAGGCGGGCGCGCGCGCGCATCAACGGATCGGCAGGCATCAGTTGCGGGTGCGGGAAGCGCTCGTCGATGTACTCGTTGATGATGTTCGATTCATACAGAATCAGTTCGCGCTCGACCAGGATCGGGACCTGGCCGTACGGATTCATCGTCGAGATGTCCTCGGGCTTGTTGAACAAATCCACATCGCGCACTTCGAAGTCCATGCCTTTTTCAAACAGGACCAGGCGGCAGCGTTGGGAAAACGGGCACGTGGTGCCGGAGTAGAGAACCATCATGGTTTATAGTTCCTTAAGAAACAAAGGGGCAAACCGCATGCGGATCACCCCGAAAATATTGCCCGTGCCATATGAAAACCGCGGCGGGCAATGGAAACGATTATTTAACTTCTTTCCAGTACGACTCATTCAAGCGCCATGCCAGGAATGCCAGCAGTGCCAGGAACATGACCACGATCACACCGAGTCGACGGTGCGATTCGCGGCCGGGTTCCGCCATCCAGTCCATGTAAGCGACCAGGTCGGCTGTGGCCGAGTCGAACTCGGCCGAATTCATTGTGCCTGGCGTCAATTGCTCGAAGCCAGCCACCGTCTTGATTTTCTTGCCATGCTCGTGAGGATCGTCGGTTTCGACCATCTTCACGGCGCGTACACCCTGCAGTTGCCACAATACATGCGGCATCGCGACGTTCGGTATTACCAGGTTATTCCAGCCAGTGGGCCGGCTGTCATCCTTGTAGAACGTGCGCAGGTAGGTGTACAGATAATCCGGACCGCTGCCCGCCGCTGATGCCTTGGCGCGCGAAATGACCGACAAATCGGGCGGAACCGCCCCGAACCAGGCCTTTGCGTCGGCTGGACGCATGGCCGTTGTCATCAAATCGCCAACTTTTTCACTGGAAAAAAGCAGGTTGGCCTTGATCTGGTCTTCCGACAGGCCAAGGTCGCGCAAGCGATTGTACCGCATGGACGATGCAGAATGACAGTTCAGGCAATTGTTGATGAAAAGGCGGGCCCCATTTTGCAGCGAACTGAGGCTGGAACGCTCGGGGGCGTTGTCTAATGGATACCCTGCTTCGTTGGCAAATGCGAGTGTCGGCAGCAGCGCCAGCGCGACGAAGAATTTCTTGGAAAAGTTCATCATGGTCTCAGGTCCTCGGCTCAGTGCGGATGGAAAGTCACACGGGTCGGCACCGGCTTGAACGTGCCCATCGTGCTCCACCACGGCATCAGCAGGAAGAAACTGAAATAGAACAGCGTGCAGATCTGCGACAGCAACGTGAAGATTGGCGTCGGCAGGCGCGTTCCGAGGAAGCCGAGTGTGACGAACACCAGCGCCAGCAGGCTGAGCAAATACAGATGCCAGCGCGGACGGTAGCGGATCGAGCGCACCGGCGAATGGTCCAGCCAGGGCATCGCGCCCAGGATGACCACTGACGAGCCGAACAGCACTACGCCCCAGAATTTTGCGTCCAGCACCGATGGCAGCATCCCGACAATCGCCAAAATGGCAACGATGGCGATCACGGCCTTGGTGATGAACGACAGGCGCGAGCGCAGCCAGATGAACACGACGTACGCCGCGATGGCTGCCATGACTACCCACATGAAGTCCGCAGTGGTGGCGCGCAGTACCGGATAAAACGGCGTGAAATACCACGTGGGGGCGATGTGCGACGGTGTTTTCAGCGAATCGGCTGGCAGGAAATTGTTGTACTCAAGGAAGTAGCCGCCCATTTCCGGCGCGAAAAACACGACCGACGAAAAAATCAGCAGGAACACCGTGACGCCAAACAAATCCTTGGAAGTGTAGTAAGG
>JALYUM010000011.1 GCA_030853745.1 Pseudomonadota bacterium
TCAGGTCGACCGGGGACGCCGCGCGCGCGAACAGGTTGACGACCGGCGTGCAGCCGAGCAGGAAATTTTTGTGCGACAGGCCGCGCAAAATGCGTGCTGCCGACGCATCGGGCGTGACGCCATCGAGGATCAGGCGCAGACACAGGCTGGTGGCGCCGGCGGGTACATGTAGCAGCACCGCGGCCAGGTCGATGTCGAAGAAATTGAATTTTTCGGGACAGGCAAAGTACTCGAGCAGGATGCGGTAGGCGGGGTGCGATGTCGCCTTGAACGGGATGACGGCGTCGTCGCGTTGAAAGCCCACCGGTGCAATTGGCACCTGCGCCAGGCGCGACCACGGCGCGCCGTCGCGGCGCACGCTCACATGCGCCGCGCGCGTGTGCATGAAGAGCAGGTCGCGCACGCATGCGCGCAGGGACGCGTCGCCATCGATGTAGACGCGCAAGGCAGCCGGCGTTCGCGTGGTGTCGATGCCGGTGATGACGATGTCGATCAACGCTGCCGGCATGTCGACAAAGTGCGCACTCGCGATGTGCACCGGGCCGGTCGTCACTGGATAGACGGTACGGAACTCACAGGCTACCTCGCCCGGCGCGGTCGACAGCAGACAGGCGCCACGCGGCACCACGGTCACCGTCGCGCGGGCGTCTGCTGCGCCGCCGCTGGTGTCGAAGCGCGCAATTGCCGTCGATGGAAACGGCTGCGTGAAATGCGGGTAATTCATGCCCAGCAGGCTGCCGGTGAATTGCGGGTAGTTATCCTCCAGCAGTTTTAATATCGACGCGCCCATCATCACCATGGCGGCGACGATGCGCTGCACGCTGGGGTCCAGGCATTCATTGCCATTGAAGCCAAGCACGCCGGCCAGTTGCGGATATTGCTCGACGAATTCAGTCACCATCGCGGCGGTTTTGGCGTGCTCGCGCTCGTAGAACGGCAGGATGTCATCGATCATGTTGTGCGCCCGGTGGCCTGGCGCACCGCGTACTGCAGTGTGGACGGCTGCAGCATCGCGTTGAACTGCACGCGCGGTCCTGCACCGTGGCTCTTGATGGTGGCGTGGATGACGACGTCGAGGCGGTTGGTGGAATCGATCGCCGGCGCAATTGCTGTAAAGATGTCTTCCAGGCGCGGCTCGAAGCGCGTGATGGTTTCCGTCACGTACGCGCAAATGATTCGCTGATCCTCGCTGCTGCCGAGGCACAGCGCGGCAAAATCCATCAGGCCGAAATTGAGGATGGTCTGGCGGCACGCGCTGAACTTGTCGAGGGTGTCGGCAGGCAGCGCCAGCCGGGTGTTGAACAAGTCTTCCAGGTCGCGCGCGATGGCTGCGTGCAATTGGGCGAGGGACTGGCGCGCCGGGCTGTGGCCGGCGGCCATCAGGCGGTCCCAGATGCCCGGCAAAAACGACGCTTTGTCCATCGGCAGCCTCTCGAAATAATGCCAGCAGGCACTTGCCGCGGGCGAGAGGCCGAGTATCCGGCGTATGAGATTGCGCAATTTTGCGCCGGCGCAAGGTCCGATTTTGGCGTTGCAACCGCGCTACATTTGCACTCTTCCCGCGGGTGTCAGCGACGCCGCAAGCACTTCCAGGAGCAGTTTTACTTTTGGCAGATACTGGCGGCTTTTCAGCCACACCAGGTTCATCGGCAGGCCATCGGTGGCCAGTTGCGGCAGCACTTCCACCAGCAAACCCTCGGCAATCTGGCGCTGCACCAGCCAGGTGGGTAACTGGGCGATACCCAGACCTGCCAGGATGGCCGACACCTGGCCTTCGGCGTTACCGATGGCAATGCGTCCCGGCATGACGCGTTGCTCCAGCGGTGCTGCGTCGGCGCCGGCAAACAGCCAGGAGTTGACCTGGCCGTCGGAGCGCCCGTACACAACGCGGTCGTGCAGCGCGAGGTCGGCATCGGTTTGCGGCGTGCCGCGGCGCGCCAGGTAAGCCGGCGCCGCGCAAAAGATCAGCCGCTCGGCGCCCAGGAAGCGGTGGCCAAGTGCATTCGGCCACGTGTTCGGCCCGCCAATGCGGACCACGATATCGATGCGTTCTTCCACCAGGTCGACAAAGTGGTCGGACATGGAAATGTGCGGCATCAGCAACTGGTGGCCTGCAATGAAATCGAGGATCACGGGCAAGGCATGCAGCTGGCCGAACGATGCCGGTAAATCGATCCGCACGCGTCCGGTGGGTTCGACATACTGCGCGCCGATCTGCGTTTCCACCTCTTCCAGGTCGGCCAGCACGCGCGTGCAGGTGTCGTAAAACACGCTGCCGGCGTCGGTCAGCGCCAGCTTGCGCGTAGTGCGCGCGAACAGCCGCGCCTGCAGGCGTTTCTCGAGCCGGGCGATGCTTTTACTTACCGCAGAACTGGTGAGATTGAGACGCTGCGCCGCCGCCGCAAAACTGCCGCGCTCGACCACGCTGACGAAAACATCGATGCCTTTGAGCCGTTCGGAAGGGAGCATTGGGGAATTCACTTCATTAATTGAGGTAAATATTACCATCAATGCGCGCGAAATTCTGCAATAAAATGGTTGGCTGTTAACTTGCCTTTCATAACCATGACTACCGCCACCCTCCCTTCCGACAATCCCCGCGCGGGACTGCAAATATGGATCATGACGATTGCTGCCTTCGTCATCGTCACCACTGAATTCCTGATCGTCGGCCAGTTGCCGGCACTTGCCAAAGACCTTGGCATTTCGATTGCTGCGGCCGGCCAGCTGGTCACGCTGTTCGCGTTCACCGTCATGCTGTTCGGCCCGTTCATGACGGCGCGCCTGTCGCACCTGGGCCGCAAAGGCCTGTTTGTCGCCATCCTCGTCGTGTTCTTTGCTGCCAATATGCTGGCCGCAGTGTCCCCGAATATCTGGGTGCTGGCGCTGGCGCGTTTCATTCCCGCCCTGTTCCTGCCGGTGTTCTGGGGCACGGCCAGTGAAACCGCGGGCCAGCTGGCCGGTCCGAAAAACGCCGGCCGCGCGGTCGGTAAAGTCTATCTCGGCATCTCGGCCGCGATGGTGTTCGGCATCCCGCTCGGCACGCTGGCCACCAACGCCATCGGCTGGCGCAATACGTTCTGGATTCTGGCCGGCATGTCGCTGCTGATGGCGCTGCTGATTCAACTGTGCATGCCGACCTTGCCAGTACCGGGCGTGGTGAAAGGCCAGAAGCAAACTGCCATTTTCAAGGACAAGCACTTCCTCGCGCACGTCGGCGTTTCAGTGCTGGCGTTCACCGCCATGTTCACGGCCTACACGTACCTGGCCGACATTCTCGAACGCGTGGCCGGCATCGCGCCCGCCGAGGTGGGCTGGTGGCTGATGGGCTTTGGTGCAGTCGGCCTGCTGGGTAACTACATCGGCGGCCGCGTGGTCGATGCCAATCCGCTGGGCGCCACCGCCGGTTTCCTGCTGGTGCTGATTGCCGGCATGCTCGGCACCCTGCTGACGGTGCACAACCACGGCCTGATGGCGCTCGCGCTGGCGGTCTGGGGCCTGGCTTACACGGCAATGTTCCCGATCTGCCAGGTGCGGGTGATGAAAGCTGGCAGTGCGGCGCAGGCGCTGGCCGGTACCGTGAACGTGTCGGCTGCGAATGCCGGCATTGGCCTCGGCGCCATCATCGGTGGCGCGGCCATCGGCCACTGGAGCGTCAGCTCGCTGATGGGCTTGTCGAGCGCGATCGCAGTACTGGGCATTGCGGCAGCGTTGTGGATGATGAAGGCGCGCAGTAGCACGAAAGTCGCCGCGCCAATTTAACTATTGGCAAGTATCCCGGTGCAAATGTTGCTTTCCTGTCGACACTGCACAGCAATTGTGAATTATCGTGCCCGGCAAAGGTAATCAAACGGCAATTGGAACTACTATGGGGCAATGACCCATGCCTTCGAATCTTCGGTTGCCAGTTTTTCCGACCTGCTCCACGACGCGGTCTGCATGGTCGATGCCGATGGCAAATTCGTGTTCGCCAGCGCAGCGTGCGAACGGGTATTTGGCTATACACCGGCAGAAATGCTGGGCATGACGATGATCGATCTGGTCGCGCCGCACGACCGGCAGCGCACGCTCCTGGCCGCTTCCGCCGTCATGGGCGGCACGCCGCATACCCATTTCAACAACCAGTACGTGCGCAAGGACGGCTCGCTGGTGTCCATCATGTGGTCAGCGTGTTGGTCTGAAATTGAGCAGCTGCGGGTGGCGATTGCGCGCGATGTCACCGAACTGAAGCGCGCCGAAGCCATGCAGGAAGCGGTGTACGCGATCTCGGAAGCGGCGCACGCCACCGACGATCTCGCTACGCTGTTCGCGCGCAGCCACGAAATCATTGGCGCGCTGCTGCCGGTGGCCAGTTTCTCGGTGGCGCTGCACGGCGCCGACGGCTGCAAGCTGCACTGCGATTTCCAGGCTGCGCCGGACAGCCACGCCCACCCCGACCATGCCACCCTGGTGCACCTGCTATGCGAAGAAGTCAGTCGCGACAAGGTGCCGTTGCTGCTGCAGGCGCCCGCGCATCTGGCGCCCGCCTTGCGCGCAGCCGTTGACGCGATGTGCGGCAGCGCGCTGGCGGTGCCATTGATGGAGCAGGACCACGTGATCGGTGTGCTCATGTTACGCAGCCATGTCGACGGCGCCGTCTACACCAGTCAAGACCGCGACCTGCTCGCATTTGTCTCGGCCCAGCTTGCTGCCAATATCGGCCGCAAGCAACTCCAGGCGCAGATGCAGTACATGGCCATGCACGATGAACTGACGGGCCTGCCCAACCGGCGCCTGTTCCACGACCGTCTCGACACCGCGTTTGCGCGCGCCCAGCGCCAGCAGTCGCCACTGGCGCTGCTTTTTATCGACCTGAACCGTTTCAAACAAGTCAACGACCGCTACGGTCATGCCTGTGGCGATCGCCTGTTGCAGGAAACGGCACGCCGCGTCAAAAGCTGCCTGCGCGACGCCGATACGCTGGCGCGCATTGGCGGCGACGAATTTGTCGCATTGCTGGAAAATGTCCTGCTGCCGGCCGATGCGCTGATGATTGCGGAAAAAATTCATGCGGTGCTGTCGGCGCCATGCGATCTTGGCACCGACGCCAGCTACGCAGTGTCTATCTCTGTCAGCATCGGCCTGGCGGTGTATCCCCAGGATGGCCTGGACACGCGCACGCTGATGGCGCATGCCGACCACGCCATGTACGCGGCCAAGTCTGCAGCGCGGGTTGAGTAAATGAAGCTATGAGTTTTCTGCTGGCCCGGGCGGTATCAGCCCGTGCGATCCGAGCCCGTGCGCTGCCAGACTGGCGTCGAAGTCGGCTGCAATATCGGCCAGCGTCACCTGCCCCAGGCGGCTGACAAACAGTGCCTGCGCCTCCGCGAGCGCACCTGCCATCCGCGCATTGACCGCCTGCTCGATCAGGCAGGCCGGCGCCGGATCGGCCAGGCCGATGGACACAATCCGCGGGTCGCCGGTGGCGCGGTAGACGTCCAGCATGGTGATGCGCTCGAGGCCATGGCTCAGCGTCCAGCCACCGCCATGCCCCTTGACGGACACCACGTGGCCGGCGTCGCGCAGGCCGGCCATCATGCGCCGCACCACCACCGGATTGGTCTGCAGGATACGGCCCGCCAGCTCCGACGTCATCGGCCCTTTCACGTCCGCCATATGGATCAGGAGGTGCAGCATGCGCGCCAGCCTTGCATCAGTTTGCATTATTAATTCTCATGTAACTTTAATTGTTGCGTGAATTTTCCAGCGCTTGTACACTGCCCGGACAGATGGTAGGCCAAGGAGAACCGGGATGCACGGATTGGATGAGATGGAAGTACTGGATGTCGTCGTCGTCGGGGGCAGCTTTGCCGGCCAGGCCGCTGCAATGCAGCTGGCGCGCGCCCGCAAAAGGGTGTTGCTGATCGATGCGCAATTGCCGCGTAATCGTTTTGCCGACGCCGCGCACGGCTTCCTCGGCCAGGACGGCCGCCGGCCGGCAGACATCATGCAGGACGCCTCGCGCCAGTTACTGGCCTACCCTACTGCTGCCGTCCTGCATACGACCGTATTGTCGGTCCGCCAGGAAGATGCGCTGTTCGTCCTGACGCTGGCCGATGGCACGGTGCGGCGCGCGCGCCGGTTGGTGCTGGGAACCGGCGTGACCGACACCTTGCCCGCCATCGACGGCATGGCCGAGCGCTGGGGCAAGACCGTGCTGCATTGCCCGTACTGCCACGGTTACGAGGTCAGCGGCGGGCCGCTGGGCATCGTCGCCAACCACGTGATGTCGGTGCACCAGGCATCCCTGATCCCCGACTGGGGTCCGGCTACTTATTTCACGCAAGACACGTTCGAACCGGATGCCGACGGCCTCGCGTTGCTGGCCCGGCGCGGCGTGGCCATTGAACGCACGCCCGTGGTGGCGCTGTTGGGTACCGCGCCTGCGCTCGACGGCGTGCGCCTGCAGGATGGCCGCATCGTGGCAATGCAGGCGGTGTTTACGGCGCCGCGCACGCACATGTCCAGTCCATTGGCAGCACAACTCGGTTGCACGTTTGCCGATGGCCCCACTGGTCCGTACATCGCCGTCGATCACATCGGGCTGACGTCGGTGGCTGGCGTGTACGCTGCCGGCGACGCCACCACACCGATGCACAATGCCACGCTCGCGGCAGCGTCGGGCGTGCTGGCCGGCATCGCGGCGCACCAGTCGCTGATGTAATGACGCTGTCACGCTGGGGTAACTTTCGGCGCGCGGCTGCGTTATTATCTGGACAGGCGCCAACATTTCGCTGGCACCGCCCTCCACTGGAACCGAAGATGACGCCACTGCCCCGCCGCCTCGCGCAGACCCTGCTCGCCACCACCGTCTGCAGCGCATTCGCCGCTGCCCAACCGCCCGCTGTGACGCCCGACATGGTGCAAAACGGCACCGACATCGCCGCCAAATGGCAGGCGCCGACGATCGATTCCGATTACACCCGGCGCGAAGTGATGGTGCCGATGCGCGATGGCGTCAAGCTGCAGACGATCATCCTGATCCCCAAGGGTGCGCAAGGCCTGCCGATGCTGCTGGAGCGCACGCCGTACAATGCCGGTGAATTTTCGAAAGCTGCCGTCCCGCGCCTGCGCGAAGCGGTGGGCAATGCCGGGCGCGAGTGGGTCGACGACAACTACATCATCGTCTATCAGGACATCCGCGGAAAATACGGCTCGCAGGGCAAATACGTGATGACACGCGCGCCGATCGGTGCGCTGAATCCGACCAAAACCGACGACACCACGGACGCCTGGGACACCATCGACTGGTTGGTCAAAAACGTCAAGGAAAGCAACCAGCGCGTCGGCATGATCGGCTCGTCCTACGATGGCTGGACCGTCGCCAATGCGCTGCTGGGCCCGCACCCGGCATTGAAAGTCGCGGCGCCGCAAAGCCCGATGATCGATGGCTGGATGGGCGACGACTGGTTCCATTACGGCGCCTTCCGCCAGGTCAATCTCGATTACTTCACGGGCCAGACCGCCAAGACCGGCAAAGGTGAAACAGTGCCGCGCGCCGGCGCCGACGATTACCAGAACTTCCTCGACGTGGGCTCGGCCGGAGACTGGGCCAACCGCCACGGCTTCCAGCAGCTGCCGTTCTGGAACCGCCTGTCCGCTCACCCATCGTACGACGCATTCTGGCAGGGTCAGGCACTTGACCGCGATATCGTCGCGCGCCCATCCACCGTCCCGACCATGTGGCTGCAGGGCCTGTGGGACCAGGAAGACATGTACGGCGCCGTCACCACGTGGGAAAAACTGATCGCCAAAGGTCATACGAATAACCACCTGGTGATGGGTCCGTGGGCGCACAGCCAGGTCAATGGCAAGGCCGAGACGCTGGGCCCGTTCCGTTTCAAAGGCGACACCGCCGCCGACTTCCGCCGCACCGTGCTGGTCCCGTTTTTCAACACGTATCTGAAAGACCGCCCGGCAGCAACGCCGTTGCCGCCGGTGATGATCTACAACGTGCCGGAAGCGCGCTGGGACAGTTTTGCCAAATGGCCGGCATCGCCCACCGTGACGCCGCTGTACCTGCAGGCGAACAACGGCCTGGCCTTCACACCGGCCGCGACCGGCGAAGACAGTTATGTGTCGGACCCTGCGAAACCGGTGCCGTACCTGCCGACGCCGGTGGCATTTTCGGAGCGTGCACGGTGGGTCAGCTGGCTGCTGGCCGACCAGCGATTCGTTACCAATCGTACCGACGTGATGTCGTACCAGACGCCCGTGTTGACGCAAGCCGTGACGGTGCAGGGTGCGCCACTGGCCGACATCTTTGCCAAAACTACCGGCACCGACATGGACGTCGTCGTCAAAATTATCGACGTCTATCCACCGACCGTACCCGAAGCGCCGGAATGGGGCGGCTACCAGCTGCCGGTGAGCCAGGACATCTTCCGTGGCCGCTACCGCGAGAGTTTCGAGAAGCCGACCGCCATTCCGGCCGGCGTGGTCCAGCAATACAAATTCCGCCTGCCGACGATGAACTGGGTCTTCAAGCCCGGCCACCGCATCATGGTGCAAATCCAGTCGAGCCAGTTCCCGCTGTACGACCGCAATCCGCAGACCTTTGTGCCGAACATCTTCTTTGCCAAGCCGGCCGATTATCAAAAGGCGACGGTCTCGATCGTGCACGGCTCTGCAGGCGCCAGTTCGGTGTTGCTGCCAGTCGTGGCGGCCAGCAGCGCGCTGCCTTAAGCCGCGCCGGGCACCCATGCACCCCGGACGCTGGCGGTCGCCACCGCTGCCAGCGTCTGGCGCACTCCCTCCGGGTACGGCGTCTTGTGGACCGGCCCGATCAACCGCTGCAGCGCGCTGTCGTCCATGATCACCGGCTCCGTCAGCAAATAATTCATCTCCACCAGTTCCCGCATTACAGGACTGAACAACCCCAGCACCCGCAACATGGTCTTGCCCGCGACGCGCAGCTTCAAGGTGCGCCCGGTCTGGCGCTCCATCTCGGTGACCAGCGTGCGTTGCGTCGTCACCCCGGCGCCGGCCAAATGCCACACTTTGCCGAATGCCGCTGGTGCTGCCGCCAGCTTCAGCACCACCGGCCCGACATCCGGGACAAACACAAATTCATGCGCCACATCGAGCGGCCCGAGCATGTTCGCCGTTTTGCCCGACACGGTCGCCTGTACCGCACCATCGAGCAGGCTGGCGTCGACACCCGGGCCATAGAAATCCGGCAGGCGCAGCACGGCGGCATTGATGCGGCCCTCCCAGTGCGCCTGCATCAGGATGTCTTCCTGTTCCAGGCGCATGCGCCCCTTGAACGTCTGCGGCGCACGTGGATGGTCTTCGCGGACCGGATTGCTGCAGGATCGGCCATACGGATAAACGGTGCCGATCAGGACGATGTTTTTGACGCCCGCGGCGATCGCGCCGTCCAGCGTCTTGCGCATCAATTCAGGGTGCAACGCGAACTGCCAGTAGTTCACGCCGACGAGGTAAATCAAGGTGTCGATACCGCTTGCCGCTGCCTGCACGGAGGCGGGCGCGTCCGGATCCCAGGCGACTATTTCAGCGAGTGGATCGGCACCGAAACTGGTGTGGAGCCGCGCGGCATCGCGACCGACCACGCGGTAAGGACGGCCCGCAGCCCGCAATGCCGCGGCTATGCTGTTTCCGATGGCGCCGGCAGCGCCGAACAAGGCAATTTTTGTCATGGTGGTTTTCTCCAGGTGGGTAAGTGCATTCACTTTGCCCGATGGACAGACATAAGAAAATCGCCTATCTTCGCACTGTTACTAAACACAAATGCATACCATGGGCAACGAGCCAAGCTGGGAGTGGTACCGCACATTTTTAAGCGTGATCGAGACCGGCTCGCTGTCGGCGGCCGCGCGCGTCCTGGGACTGACGCAGCCGACCGTCGGGCGCCATATCGAGAGCCTCGAAACGGCTCTCGTCCTCAAATTATTCACCCGCTCGTTCGAAGGCTTTGCACCCACCGAAGCGGCGCGGGAACTGCAGCCGTACGCCGCCAGCGTGGCCGCCACCGCCGCTGCGCTGCGCCGGGTGGCCAGCAGCATCGGCGATGGCGTGCGCGGCACCGTACGGGTCACTGCCAGCGATGTCATCGGCGTCGAAGTGCTGCCGGCCATCCTGGCGTCCCTGCGCGCGGCCCATCCGGCACTGGTGGTGGAACTGGTGATGTCGAACCAGGTAGGTGACTTGCTGCAGCGCGAGGCCGATATCGCTGTGCGCATGGTGCGTCCGACCCAGCAGGCGCTGGTGGCACGGCATATCGGCAGCATCGACATCGGCCTGTTCGCGCATCAACGCTATCTAAACGCGTACGGCACGCCCGCATCGCTTGCGGCGCTCGACGGCCATGCGCTGATCGGCTACGACCAGCAGACGACCATGGTGCGCGCCTGGCTGGATCGCTTTCCCGCGTTTGCGCGCGACAAACTGGCACTGCGCGCCGACAGCGATTTGGCCCACCTGGGTGCGATCCGCTCCGGCTTCGGCATCGGCTGGTGCCAGGCCGCACTGGCGGCGCGCGACGCCGGTCTGGTGCGGGTGCTCGCGGCGGATTGCGCGCTGCCCCTGCCCACCTGGATCGTCATGCACGAAGACCTGCGCGCCAGCCCGCGCTGCGCCGTCACGTTCGCCGCGCTGGTGGCCGGTTTGACTGACTACATCAACGAACTTGACGAAAAAAGCGCAACGTAAGCGTGCGCCATCGACCGCACCGGTTCAGTAGCATTATGATCCACGAACCAAGGAGAACAGCATGCCCACCGGAGCTAGCCCCAAGCGCGAACGCGAGTACAAGAAGATCGCGCGCAAGATGAAAAAAGATGGCCGCTACAAGGGCCGCGAAGACGAAGTAGCGGCGCGCATCGTCAACAGGCAGCGCGCCGCGACAGGCGAAACCAAAGAAGCAAAACACCGCCACAAGCCGCCACGCCGGTCGGCTTCCCGCCGCAAGACACGCACCCCGCGCGCTGCCGCAAAACGCAAATAGGAAGCACACGCGCACGCTGACGCTAGAATGGTCCCGCAGTGACAAATAATCCAACGGAGACCAGTATGGAACAGCTTGCAAGCTATGTGCACGGCGCGCACGACACGCCCCTGATCGGCGCCACCATCGGCGACTATCTCACCACCATCGCGACAAAGTTCGGCACCAACGACGCGCTGGTCGTGCCCGGCCAGAATGTGCGCTGGACGTATGCAGAATTCGATGCGCGCGTGACCAGCCTTGCAGCAGGTTTGTGCCGGCTTGGACTGCAACCGGGCGACCGGGTCGGCATCTGGTCGCCGAATTGCGCCGAGTGGGTGCTGACGCAGTTCGCCACCGCGCGCGCTGGCCTGATCATGGTGAACATCAACCCGGCGTACCGGCGCGCGGAACTCGAATTTGCGCTCGATAAAGTCGGCTGCAGCGCATTGATCCTGGCGCCCAGTTTCAAATCGAGCGACTACCTGGCCATGATCAACGACGTGGTACCGGAGTTGCGCGCGTCGCGTCCCGGCCGGCTCGCATCGACACGCTTGCCAGAACTGCGCCATGTGATCCGGCTGGGCAGCGAGGAAACACCCGGCATGTTCAATTTCGACGCGGTGGCGCGCAAGGTCGACGGCGACGATGTCGTCATGCCCGTGCTGCAATTCGACGACCCGGTGAATATCCAGTTCACATCGGGCACCACCGGCGCGCCGAAAGGTGCAACGCTGACGCACCACAACATCCTCAACAACGGGTTTTTCATCGGTGAAGCGATGCGCCTGACGCACGCCGACCGCCTGTGTATTCCCGTGCCGCTGTACCACTGCTTCGGCATGGTGCTGGGTAACCTGGCCTGCGTGACGCACGGTGCGACGATGGTCTATCCGGGCGAAGGTTTCGACCCGGTGGCCGTGTTGCGCACGGTGCAGGAAGAGCGCTGCACCGGCCTGCACGGCGTGCCGACGATGTTCATTGCCATCCTCGACCATCCCGATTTTGCGCAGTACGATGTGAGCTCGCTGCGCACCGGCATCATGGCTGGCTCGCCCTGCCCTGCCGAAATCATGACGCAAGTGATCGACAAGATGCACATGCAGGAAGTGACGATTGCGTACGGCATGACGGAAACGTCGCCAGTCAGCTTTCAAAGCGCCACCGACGACCCGGTCGCGCTGCGCGTGGCGACCATTGGGCGCGTGCATCCGCACCTCGAAGTCAAGGTCGTCGACGGCTCCGGCCACATCGTGCCGCGCGGCGTCAAGGGAGAATTGCTGACCCGCGGCTACTCGGTCATGCTGGGCTATTGGGGCGACCCTGACAAAACCCGCGACGTCATCGATGCCGCGCGCTGGATGCACACCGGCGACCTGGCCACCATCGACGACGCCGGTTTTGCCACCATTGTCGGCCGCTCGAAAGACATGGTCATCCGCGGCGGCGAAAATATTTATCCGCGTGAAGTCGAAGAGTTTTTGTACAGGCATCCGATGGTGCTGGACGTGCAGTGCGTCGGCGTGCCGGACAAAAAATATGGTGAAGAATTATGCGCCTGCATCGTGCTGCGCCCCGGCCAGCAAGCCACGGCAGCCGATATCCGCGCCTTTTGCGACGGGCAGATTGCGCACTACAAAATTCCCCGTTATGTGCAGTTCGTCGCACAGTTTCCGATGACGGTGACGGGCAAGGTGCAGAAATATCTGTTGCGCGAACAGGCAGCGCAGGCATTCGACCTGGGCGAGTGACCTGACGCGTCAGCCAGTACCGCTTGCGCGCGCTCGTTACGCGCTCAGGCAAGTTCTCCACAATCATGCAGGGTGACGGAATTTCGGAGATTCCATCAATGCAGATTGACTTTTGAGAACAAGTGATTACAATGAGCTCTCCAACAGAAAAAAAAACCGTGAAACGTACCGTGGCCTTTCGCCATTGGCATGAAGCGTTGAAAGACCAGGTCACCAGGGCAATCATTGCTGCGCGAATAGAACGGCTGCAGATGGGTTTGTATGGCGACGCCAAGCCGGTGGGTGACGGCGTATCGGAACTGCGCATCGATCATGGTCCCGGTTTTCGCGTGTATTTCACCGAAACACTTGATCGCTGCATTATTTTGCTGCTGGTCGGTGGCGATAAAGCCACCCAGAAACGAGACATCAACCATGCCAAAACCATGCTGGCGGCGTTGAAGCAGGACCGCGACGCCAGCCTGCAGACAGAGGCGCGTGTTTCACCAATGCAAAGGAGCAAGCCATGAACCAGAACGACACCGCATTTCGCCTCGACAGCCTCGATGGCATCGACGGCCTGGACGATTTCGACGTTACCCAAAGCCTCACCAGCGACGCCGCCATCGCCGCCTATATCAACGACGTCATCGCCAGCGGCGAGCAAGCGCTGATCAACGAGGCGCTGAAAAATGTCATCAAGGTCAAGGGTGTGGCGGCCATTGCAGAAGTGGCCGGCCTGACACGCGAAGGCACGTACAAAGCGCTGCGCGCGTCCAGCAAGCCACGCTTCGAAACGCTGGCCGCCCTGCTCGATGCGCTTGGCATGCAAATTACGGTGGTGCCGAAAACCGGGCCTGGCAAACGTCGCCCCAGACTCGCCGCGTAATGGCATACCGCCAGGCGTAATTCGACGCCATCACACTGGCCAGCCTGTGCCATTGACCGACATCCATTGACCGACATCTATTGACCGACATCCATTGACCGACATCCATTAACATCCATTGACCGACATCGCCAGCCGCGATGCCGATCCTGCATAGCTGAACGTCCGTCGGCGCCTGCTTGACCAACCACGCATCCCAGCCAATTCCCACCATCACCGTGGCCAGCGCCCAGGACCGCGTCACCGGCCTTGGCCTGTCGAGCTACACGTCCCTGTACAACTCGGATTTCAAACGGAAAATGGTGGCTGCGCAGGTATCCGGCACGTTCGCGCTGGCCGGGCGCGGCCATGACATCAGCGTGGATGGCGCATGGTCCGATTCGCGTATCAGCGCCAATTCGTCCATGGGCCCCGACACCGGCGCCGCGTTGCCCGGTAACGCGGCGGTCGATGGCAGTTATCCGACGCCGAATTTTCCGGCGGCCGCCGACAACGGCGGCTACAACGACAAGCGCAAGAGCGCCTACGTCGCGGTGCGCTGGAACCTGGCCGACGACGTCAAATTGCTGACCAGCGCGAACAACATTAGGGTCGATACCGCAGGCGTCAGCTATGGCGTGAGCAGCGCTCGCGCCGCCAGAAAAACCACCCCGTAGGTGGGATTGATGTATACGATTAACCCCGTTTTATCCGCGTACGGCAGCTACACGACCATTTTCAACGCGCAAAGCGAGATCGACGTCAACCGCCAGACGCTGGCGCCGGTCGAAGGCAAAACGACTGCACGGGGCCTGAAAAGCGAACTGTCTGGGGGCAACGCCAACCTGTCCGGCGCGATTTTTAAAACGAAGCAGACCAACGCCGCGCAGCAGGTCGGCTACCTCGGCTTCGATGCGTATTACGAAGGTATCGAGGCGGAGTCGCAAGGCTTCGAGGCCAAGTTCAGTGGCCAGCTGGCGCGTCACTGGCAAGCCCGCATCGGCGTGTCGCAGATGTCGGTTACCGGCGCAGACGGCAGCGGGGCCCGCACCTTCATTCCACGCAAAACCATCAAGACCGCGACGACGTATCGCTTCGACAGCCTGCCGCAGCTGAAAGTGGGCGTCATCGTCAATACGCAATCGAAGATTCATACCGAAGAAAACGGTGTGACGATCCGCCAGGCGGCTACACCACCATGGGCCTGATGGCGCAGTACGACATCACACCGAAGCTGACGCTGGCCGCAAATCTGAACAACGTCACCGACAAGCGCCATCTCGCCAGCCCGTTCTGGACGCAGAGTTTTTACGCTGCACCGCGCAATGCCAGCGTCAGCCTGAACTGGAAGTATTGATTTCACGGAGGGAGGAAGGCGGTACGCCTCCCTCTGCAGCGCTGCCGATCAATAACCCGCAGCCGATCCCGCCGGCCGGCGGCTGTCATTCGCGCCGTACATATACCCCGGCAGCACGCGTCCCGAGACGCCCGAGTCGTTGCCCGAACTGGCGGCATCGGTCCCGGGCGTGTTTGGTAAGCCCATCAGAATCAGCTCGGTCGCGCCCCACGTCGACTGCTCCTTGACCGTGTAGCCCATCCCGGTCAACAGCTTCAACGTATCCGGCGACAGCGTGCGCGGCTCGGTGTTGATCAGGTCTGGCTGCCACTGGTGGTGGATGCGCGGCGCGTCCACCGCTTCCTGCGGCGCCATGCCGTAGTCGATCACGTTCATCACGGCCTGCAGCGTGATCGTGATGATGCGCGAGCCGCCCGGCGAGCCAACCACCATGAAAGTCTTGCCGTCTTTGGTGACGATTGTCGGCGCCATCGACGACAGCGGCCGCTTGCCCGGTGCAATGGCGTTGCTGGCGCCCTGCACCAGGCCGTACATATTGCGCGCACCGATCTTGCTGGTGAAATCGTCCATCTCGTCGTTCAGGAAAAAGCCCGTGCCCGGTGCAATGACCACGGCGCCAAAGCGACCATTCACCGTGTACGTGGTCGACACTGCATTGCCGTCTTTGTCGACCACCGAATAGTGCGTGGTTTCCGGTTTTTCGTGCGGCATCGTGCCAGGCTGGACGCTTGATGATGGCGTGGCCTTGTCGGCCAAAATGGTGTTGCGGATGGCGGCCGCGTAGTCTTTGCTGAGGAGGCGTGCGGTGGGATTCTTCACGAAATCCGGGTCGCCCAGGAACGTGTTGCGATCCATGTACGCGTGGCGCATGGCCTCGACCATGGTATGAATCGACGCGGCCGAATGGTAGCCCATCGCCTTCATGTCGTAGCCTTCGAGGATATTCAAAATCTGGCACATCGTCACGCCGCCCGAACTTGGCGGCGGCGCCGAAACGAACTGGTAGCCGCGGTAGCTGCACTCGAGCGGGGCCATTTCGACAGCCTTGAACGCGCTGAAATCGGCCGCGGTGATGATGCCGCCGCCAGCCTTCGACGCCTTCTCGACTGCCGCAGGAATGGCACCTTTGTAAAACGCGTCCGGACCTTTTCTGGCGATCGCATCTAAGGTGTTGGCGAGGTCTTTCTGGACCAGTCGGTCGCCCGGTTGCAGCGCCGTGCCATCGCGGCGCAGAAAAATGCGCGCCGCTTCCGGATCTTTTTTGAAGTACGCGACGGTGGTGTCGAGGATGTCGGTGTCGCCGCGGGTCAAAACAAATCCTTCGCGCGCGAGCTTGATGGCCGGGGCCAGCACCTGGGCGCGCGTCAGCTTGCCGTACGTGCGCTGGGCCAGGTCGAAGCCGGCCACGGTGCCGGGCACGCCGACAGCCAGGTAGCCGTGCAGGCTGGCGCCGGGTTTGATTTTTCCGTCCGCGTCCAGATACATATTGGCGCTGGCCGCCGCCGGCGCTTTTTCGCGGAAATTGATGAAGGTGTCCTTGCCATTGGCGAGATGGATCGTCATGAAGCCGCCACCGCCGATATTGCCGCAGCAGGAGTTGGTGACGGCCTGGGCGTAACCGACTGCGACAGCGGCATCGATGGCGTTACCGCCCTGTTTCAGGATGGCCACGCCGACGTCGGTGGCCAGGTGCTGGGAGCTGACGACCATGCCGTTTTTGGCCTCGACGGCCGGGATGGTGGCGGCGTGGGCGCTGCTGAAGAGACTGAGGGTGAACACTGCTGCGGTGGCAAGTGGCGTGAAGCGGTACTGAAAAATCATGCGGTATCCTGATGATGGCAAATCCTTCGATTCGCGTCGAAGAAATTTCCCTGCTGTTAGTTGAATACCACTAACTTTAATGCAAATTCAATTTTCCGGCGTCCAGACGAAAAAAAACGCCCGGACCAGCCGGGCGCGAGAACGAAGCGATGCCTTACCTACGGCGTCGGTTGCCAGCCGGCGCCGCTATTCCAGCCAGCAAAAACCTTGGCGCGCGTATTGACGCCGGAAAGGTCGGTGCCGGTGGCCGAGTAACCGGTGCGACCGATCAAGCTTGCAGGGCTGCCATCTGGATTCATGCTGCCGCGCTCGCGCCAGCCTGCGCTGACAGTCGGCACCACCGGATCGGGCACCGGCGATGCGGCTGGCTGCGTGAACCAGCCGACGCTGGCAATGTGCGGGCCAATCTTGTTGTTGATATAGGCGATGTTGTCGCACCCGAGGTTGGGATTGCCAAGGCTGCCACCGCCAGCGACGAGCTTCGTATTGCAGTAACCATTCGCGACCGTCAAGCCACCCGAACGACCCAGATAGGCGCTACCCGCAGGAACAGTGGCATCCGCAGTCAGGGCGCTATTGAGCACGACGAAACCAGGATAGCCAAACGTGGCGCGCGCCTGGAACAGGTAGCCGCCCGACGGTGTGGTCGGATCGAACACCGTGTGCAGTTCGCTTTCCTCGAACAGTGCCGCAAACGGCGAACCCCAGATGAAATCGACATCGCCGGCGATATACGACTGGTAATACCACGCCCAGCCCTTGGTCTGCACGGTATCCTGCGCGCTGATGAAGTTCATGTAGGTGGCGATGAAGCGGCTGCCGTCCAGGGTCGCGCTATTGAAGTAAATCGTTTCCGCCTGGTTGTTGAAAATGGTTTGCTTGACGTGGGTATTCTTCAACGTGAAGTTGGAGAGTTTCAGCAGGTCGGCATTTTCCACCAGCAGCACCGCGCGGCCACCGCCGAGCGCACGGCGGGTCTGGCCCAGTTCCGCCGTCAGCGTCGTCTGCACCGCGGTCTTGCTGCCGCCGGTGCTCGGATTGCCCGACTCGAAATTATCGTACTGGACCACGACGCCGGCACGGCTCTCGCCGGTGATCGTCAGATTGTTCACGTTACGCAGGAACAGCAGTTCGTTGTAGGTGCCGTTCTTGACGGTGATGGTTTTTGCATCCGTGGAGCGCGCGCACGTAACGCAGCCATTCGCCATCATCCAGTTGATGGCGCCTTGCACGCTGCGGAAGTCGGCCGGGCCGTCATCGTCCACCGTCACGGCCGTCGTCGATGCCGGCGCATTTTTCGTGTGGAAGGCCCAGCCTTTGGCGCCGGTGATCGACGTCAGCCCTGCCCCATTAACTTTGCCGGCGAGGACGCCAGGATTCATCAGCACGTAATAGTCGGTGTTATAAGCCAGCACGCCATCGTGCAGCTTGATGGTGGCCTTGTTTCCATTGATGGTCACCGGCTGGTAATACACGTAGCGCCACTGCGTCAGGCCGGCGACGTTCTTGCCGATCTGGTCGATCTCGGTATTCGTGTAGGGAATGACGGTCTGCGTTTCCGCACCGTCGGTCACGATGGCGCTGCTGACGTCGATGGTGTCGACCACCGCATTGTCGGACGCCCTGAAAATTTTGATGGTGCCGGTGGTACCCAGCGACGGCGGCGCATCGAAGATGATTTGCAGGCGCGTGTCGATGTACGCCGCGGTGTCGTTCTGGGCCGGAAAGTAGGCAGTCGATGGTGCGGTAGCGACTGGTGCAGCTGCTGCGGGTGGGTTGTCGTTGCTGCTGCCGCTATTGCAGGCGGCCAGCAGGAATGCGGACGCGGAGATGGCGCATGTCGCAAGGGATTTGTTCATGGTGTTGTCTCGATTATGATTTTTATGTGAAATGCGTGCGCCCGGCGAACGTACGCGGGCAGCGCCATTGGGCGCGCTGGAATGGATGGTGGCCGTCTCCTGACCTGCGATTGTTCGCATTGTTGTCGTCAGCAGGGATCTGCTGCGTGATATATCAGATGGTAAAACTAATATATCAGTTGGGCAAGCAGATTTGTGGCCGAAATTCCCGGTCGACTAAAATAAAGACCCGATTTCACAACCAGTTAAAGAATGACCACATCACACCAATGGCAATTTGCCCCACGTTTCCGTCGCAAAGCATTCGGCTGGCAATCGGATACCGCCATCCAGCGGATCAAGGAAGCGCTGGCCGAAATCAAGGCGGTGCGCAAAAACGAACCGGTTGTCGCTGCCGAAGGTGCCGTGCTGCTTCTGGAAAAACTGGCGCCGGCCATCGAGCAAGTCGACAGCAGCTCGGGCCGTATTGGCAGCACTGTCAATCAGGTCATCGTGACGCTCGTGCCGATCATTGCGAAAGCGGACGTGTCTGCTGCTGTGCGCGCGACATGGCTGGAGCGCTTGTGGGCGGCGTACGAAGCCGACACCATGCCATCGATCGAATACCTGGGCGATTTTTGGGGCGAGCTGTGCGTGACAAAAGAGCTCGCCCGACAGTGGGCAAACCGTCTGACGCAGGAAGCAGCGGCCATGTGGGAAAACAACGCAGCAGATGGGAAGTTCACCTATTTCAAGGGAACGCAGGCAGGTTTCAGCGCACTGTACGCGACGGGCGATCATGATGAATTATTCGCCTTGATCGCGACGTCGGAATATCGCGAGCCATCCTGGAATTACCGCGAATGGGGCGCGCGTGCACTGGCGGCCAGCGGCAAAATGCGGGAAGCAATCGCATATGCCGAGGGAGCGAAAAAAAGCTTCAATCCGCCGGTGATCGCCATTGCGAGGTTCTGCGAACAGATACTGCTGGAGTCGGGATTCGTGGATGAAGCGTACGCCGGCTACGCGCTCGATGCGGCGTCTGCGTCGACAAATGCAGGGATGTTCAACGGTGTGGTGAAAAAGTACCCACAGATACCTCGCGAGACGATCTTGCGTGACCTGGTAGCGCGCGATGTCGGGCGGGAAGGCAAGTGGTTTGTACCAGCGAAGGATGCGGGACTGTATGACCTGGCGATCGCGCTGGCCAATAAAAGTTCGTGCGATCCAAGAACGTTGACGCGGGCGGCGGTCGATTTTGTCGATAAGGCACCAGAATTTGCGCTGGCAGCGGGGATGACGTCGCTGCGCAGTATTGCCTTGGGTTGGGGCTATGAAATTACCGGAGAGCACGTGCGGGAGGCGTACGGGGCCATTTTGAAAGCGGCCGAGATTGCGGGGGTGAGCAAGGCTGCGGTGGTTGCCGATGTGCGGGTGCTGGTTGCGGAGAATGGAAAAGGTGGAGCGTTTGTGGAAAGGGCGTTGGGGACGGCGCTGAACGGCTGAAAGTGCAGACGCGATGCAGTCTAGTCCAATTGCATACGGGCGATTCAGAGATGAACGCGCGCAGTACGCGCGCTCTTAAAATCTATGCAACATCTGCCACGTCATGACAAAACCGGCGTGCTTCTGGCCACTAATCTGGAATTCACCTGTAATGGGGCGGAAAACTGGAAAGCCCTGACGACACGATTCAGTCTTTCATTTCCCGGAATTCACCTTCGATCACCGTGTTATCGGCGACAACAGCAGCTTTTTGGCCAGCGGCGAAGTTGAAGACAGACGACGACAGTCGCGCAAACAGACGTTTCTTCAACCACGGAAAGCCCAGTACGAAAACTAACGTGAATCCTGCACAAAATGCGGATACGACGTCTCCTTGCATCACAAGGCGCAACAAGCAAAGTGCAAGCAAGCTCGCCAGCAAAGGTAACCGCACCGGTGTCGGCAAAAGCCCGATGATACGAAGCTTGCCGTTGCTCACCCAGGGAAACCTTGCGAAAAGAGCACCGAGTAGCATGCCCGCGAGGAACCGGCTGGTGCCGAGATAGTCGGCCAACATGCCGACGCCCAGGAAGCCGGTATAGGTCATCGTGGCGGCCAAGGCCGCCAGCACCAGTAAAGCGGCAGCGATTGTCAGCCTTGGCCATCCCATCACCGCGCCGAGTAGAAAACGTAAGATTTGTGTGCTCCTGCAAATGCGTCATCGAAGGTGGATCGCTAATTTTAACAGCAGACCAACACTTGGCCCGACGCCGCTTTTGCACATGCGCCTAAACTCGACGAAGTTGACTACGATCACTGTTTCTCCAGCGCAATCACGCAGCATGGTGTATTTCGCGAAGGGAGAACGACATGAACTTTCAAAATACGGTGTTGGCCGCAACGGTCGGCTTGCTGACTTGCCCAGATGAATGTCTGGGTGACGCACTGGCGCAGTGCGACGCGCTATTCGATTCGAACGTTTTATACAGTACCGACAAGCCGAGCGTTGCGGTCAGAAGCGGCGCAAGGGTCACACCGCTGCGCGAGTGGGTGATGGGTGCGCGCGCCGCCGGCCTGCTTGGCTGCTCGCCGGGCTTCGGTGTAAAAAGCAATGGAGACATTGCCGCGCATACAATGGCCGGGTTCCTGGGCGGCCGGCCGTGCACGCTGCATGTGCGCCATGCAGGTGGCATCGACAGCTATCGTGCCGGCACCAGGTCCAGTCCCACACAAGCCATGAGCATCGCCCAGTTCACCGATCTGATCAACGCCCAGGCCAATCCCGATTTTTTCTGGGAGGCCATCTTGTCTGACATTAATCAGTTTCACCGCTGCAATGGCCTTGGCGCGGTCGAGCCAGGTGAACTGGCCGATTTTTTGCTATCCGAAGGCGGCGCACATGTTTGGAAGTTCACGAACAACGAGATGATGCGAGAGAGTCAGGTGGAGGCCCTGACGTTCAGCGAACCTTTCATTATTCCAGTCCATCTTGCGGACCTTCTCAAAAAAGTCGTTCCCTTCCACGAAAAATTTCCTCACGTCTGGCTAGACGCCTACGACGAGGATGAAGTTACCGGGTCGCACCTGTATCAACTCATCATTGCCCAACCGTTTCACGCCGAGATTTGGCGGCAGTGCGCTGATCCGCTACAACTGGCAGCAACATTGGGAGAGGAATTTGATGTGACCACGTTTCCCCACATCGATGCGGGGCAATGGGGGCACTACTTACAAAGCCTGGACGCGAGTGATGCCG
>JALYUM010000135.1 GCA_030853745.1 Pseudomonadota bacterium
GCTTACCCGGCGTCTATTCTTTCCGATACACCTGGCGTCCCGCCACCCAGGTCTGCAACACGCCAATGTTGTGGATGTCCTGCGCCGGAATCGTGAACATGTCGCGGTCGATAATAATAAAGTCAGCCTGCTTGCCGACCTCGAGCGATCCCACCGACTTTTCCTGAAGGCCCGCATACGCCGCATCCAGCGTGAAGCAGCGCAACGCTTCGGTCAGCGTCATGGCCTGATCCGGATACCAGCCCCCGGCCGGCATGTTCGACGCATCCTGGCGCGTGACGGCAGCGTGGATGCCGAAGAACGGGTTTGGCGACTCGACCGGGAAGTCCGAGCCGCAGGCAATGCGCGAACCCTGCTTTAAAAACGTGCGCCATGCGTACGCGCCCTTGATGCGCTCCGGGCCGATGCGCTGTTCGGCCATGTTTTTATCCGACGTCGCATGGGTCGGCTGCATTGACGGGATGATGCCGATGGTTTTGAAGCGCGGGATGTCGGCCAGCGTGACCACCTGCGCGTGCTCGATGCGGTGGCGCTGGGCCGCGCTTTTATTGGCGCCAATCTCGCGCGCGTACACGTCGAGAATCTGGCGATTGCCCGCGTCGCCGATGGCGTGCACATTCACCTGGTAGCCGGCCGCCATGGCTTTTTTGATCTTGGCGTCCATCTCTTCAAAACTGTTGAACAGCAAGCCGTGCGACTTGGGTTCGTCGCTGTACGGCGCAAGCAGCGCGGCGCCGCGGCTGCCCAGCGCGCCGTCCGAATACAGTTTCACGGCGCGCAGCGCGTACATGCCATGGGCGTAGTCGCGCAATGGCCCGTTCTTTGACAGTTGCTCGAAATCGGCGTCGGTGCCGCCGATCATCGCGTAGACACGCGCCGTGAGCTTGCCATGGTCGGCGTAGTCGCGGTACAGGCGGTCGTTGGCGACGGTGATGCCGGCGTCGTGCACGCTGGTCAAGCCGCTTGCCGCCAATTTCGCCAGCGCGGCGTCGAGCACGACTCTCGCCTGCGCATCGTCCTGCTTCGGCAACACTTTTTCCACCAGCGCCCTGGCGGCATCGACCAGCACGCCGGTGGCGACGCCGTTTGCATCGCGCACGATTTTGCCGCCCACCGGGTCCGGCGTGCTGTTCGTAATGCCGGCCGCCGCCAGAGCGCGGCTGTTGGCCCAGCCCGCATGACCGTCGACGCGCTCCAGCCAGACCGGGCGATCTGCCACGGCGCCGTCGAGCTCCTGCGCAGTCGGGAAGCGCCCGAGCTTCCAGATTTCCTGGTTCCAGCCGAAGCCGCGCAACCAGGCTTGCTGCGGATGCGCATTGGCGTAGATGGCGACGGCGGACAAGGCCTCGGCCAGTGTCGGAATATTTGCCATGTCGAGCTGGGTCAGCACCTCACCCAGGCCAGATACGTGGCCGTGCGCATCGATCAGCCCCGGCAGCACGGTCTTGCCCTGCACATCGATGTGACGCGCTTGCGGTGCTTTGGCGCTGACAGCTTGCGCCGTGCCAACCGCCAGGATGCGACCGCTGTCATCGAACGCCAGCGAGACGAAGCGCTGCAGCTTACCAGCGCTGTTCAACGTGTAGCCGTTGGCGTTGTCGAGAACGGTGTCGGCATGGGCAAGCGTGCCAAGGGCAGCGAGGATCAGCAGGGGAAAACGGCGCATCGGGACTCTCCGGTATTGATAACTGACAAGAGTTCCGAGTGTAGCGATTTTGGCTACCCGGTCAATCTTTTGCTGATTCGCGTTGCAATAAAATCCGCTTGCGTTCCACGCCCCACCGGTAACCCGACAACGCGCCGTCGTTGCGCACCACCCGGTGGCACGGAATGGCCACCGCCACCGGATTGGCCGCACAGGCGCCCGCCACCGCACGCGCGCCCGTCGGGACGCCGACACGAGCCGCCAGTTCGGCATAGCTGACCGTGACGCCGGCAGGAATCGCCCGCAGCGCTTCCCACACGCGTTGCTGAAACGCCGTGCCGCGCACGTCCAATGGCAAGGACATGCCGAGGTGCGGCGCCTCGACAAAGCCGACGACTATTGCTACCGTCCGATCGAATTCAACGTCCGCACCTTCCAGCTGCGCATGCGGAAACCGGTCCTGCAGATCGCGCGCCAGCAGGTCGGGATCGTCGCCCATCAGAATTGCGCAGATACCTTTATCGGTCGCCGCCACCAGGATCGCACCCAGTGAACTTGCCCCGATGGCAAAGCGGATGATCTCGCCGATGCCACCCTGGCGGTAGCGCGTCGGCGTCATGCCCAGGCGACCTTCCGCACCGGCATAAAACCGGCCGCTGGATTGGAAGCCGGCCGCATAAATTGCCGCGGTGACGGAGGCGCCGCTACCCAGTTGCGCCGACACGCGCGCGGCGCGCCGCGCTGCCGCATACGCTTTCGGCGTGATCCCGGTATGTGCTTTAAACAGGCGGTGCAGGTGAAATTTGCTGATGGCGCAGGCAGCAGCCAGCGTATCAAGGTCGATGGCGTCATCGCTCGCGTCGATCAGTGCGCAGGCTTTGGCGACTGCAGCGGCCTGGCGTTCGGCCAGTGGCGACAAGTCGGGCCGGCAGCGCAGGCAGGGCCGGAAACCTGCCGCCGTCGCATCCGCGCAACTGGCGTGGAAGGCGACGTTTTTGCGCAACGCCGGGCGGGCCGCGCAGGACGGCCGGCAAAACACGCCGGTAGTGCGCACCGAGTAATAGAAGACGCCATCGAAAGCACGGTCGCGGCGTTCGATGGCGTGCCAGCGGACGGCGTCGCTTGTCAAATCTGTGCTGGCGTGCATGGTGGACTCCATTCATATGATGCCTGCATGGTGCCGCGGACCGGCATGCACTGCACCCCGCCGCTTGCTTTCGAATCGACGATGCTAAAATCCGGCCTTCGGTGCAATGAGCGGAGGGTAATGTGGAGCAGCAAATTGCGCAAGAGGCGGCCCCTCCAGCGGTGCCCATTTTTCAGCGCATCAAGGATTACCTGAGCAGCGAAATTGCCGCCGGTCGCTGGAAGGCCGGCGAACTGGTGCCCTCGGAGCAGGCGCTGGTGCGCCAGTTTGGCGTGTCGCGCATGACCGTCAACCGTGCTGTGCGCGAGTTGACGGCCGAAAATGTGCTCACGCGCCGCCAGGGCGCCGGCACCTTTGTGGCGGCGCGCAAATACCAATCGACGCTGGTGGAAGTACGCAATATTGCCGACGATATCCGGGCCCGGGGCCGCGTCCACCACAGCAGCGTGCATTTGCTGGAAGGCTGCACGCCAAGTGCTGCGCTGGCTGCGGAATTCGACCTGGAAGGCGGTGCAACGCTGTTTCACTCGCTCATCGTCCACTATGAAGACGATATCGCGCTGCAGGTGGAAGACCGCTGGGTCAATCCGGCCTGCGCACCGCACTACCTGACGCAGGATTTTCTGACAATCACCCCGAATGAATACCTGGTGGCGAACGCGCCGCTGACCGGCGCCACCTATAGCATCGAGGCACTGCCGGCGCCGCCCGAGATTGGCGCCATGCTGGCAATTGCCGAGGGCGCCGCTTGCCTGGTGCTGCGCCGCCGTACTGTGTCGCAGTGTGGGGTGGCCTCGGTAGTAACGATGTGGCACCCGGGCACGCTGTCACAGTTCACGGGAACCGTCGTATAGTTGTTCGCGATCCTTCAAAGTTAAAGTTTTATACAAGCCTGCCGCCACATTCGAAAAAAATAGGGTATTATTTCGGCGAAATCCCCGCCTTTGGCGTCCTCTTGCCCCCTTCCTCTTATTGAAATTTGCGCAATGCGGCCCAAGCTGTGTGCTGCAGGCATTTTTACAAAAGACAGGCTGGCCGACGATACCACGCAAGAATGGCATCATCTCCAGGCAATCGATCCACATTGATCCTTACCTCTGATTGAGGAAAATATGAGCGAAAATATTAAACACATTACCGATGCATCCTTCGAAGCCGACGTTCTCAAGTCCGAGCGCCCAGTACTGGTCGACTTCTGGGCCGAATGGTGCGGTCCTTGCAAATCGATCGCTCCGATTCTCGAAGAAGTCGCTGCCGCCTACGAAGGCAAGATCAGCATCGTCAAGCTCGACGTTGACGCGAACACGGCTGTTCCAGCCAAGTTCGGCATCCGTGGCATCCCGACGCTGATTCTGTTTAAAAACGGCGTGGCACATGCCCAGAAAGTTGGCGCAATGGCCAAGGGCCAGCTGACTTCGTTTATCGACAGCAATATCTGATTCTGATACCATAAGCTTCGACGGCGCGCCTGCGCTGTCGTTTTTGTGCGGATGGGAAGCATACTGGCTTCGACCAAATCTTCCTTACCCGTTTATTCCACGCAGTTCCCTCCCCTACCTTTACTTTCCCGTCACGGGACACCCAACACATGCACTTATCTGAACTGAAGGCGATGCACGTCTCCGCGCTGCTGGAGATGGCAATTGGCCTCGATATCGACAATGCGGCACGTCTGCGCAAGCAAGAACTGATGTTCGCGATTCTGAAAAAACGCGCGAAATCAGGTGAACAGATTTTCGGCGATGGCGCCCTCGAGGTGCTCCCGGACGGCTTCGGCTTCCTGCGCTCGCCCGACGCCAGCTACATGGCCTCGACCGACGACATCTATATCTCCCCGTCGCAAATCCGCCGCTTCAATCTGCACACCGGCGATTCGATCGAAGGCGAAGTACGCACCCCGAAAGACGGCGAGCGTTACTTTGCGCTGGTGAAAGTCGACAAGGTCAACGGCGAGTCGCCGGAGATGTCGAAACACCGCATCCTGTTTGAAAACCTGACGCCGCTGCACCCGAACGAGCCACTCCGCCTCGAGCGCGACATGAACGGCCAGGAAAACATCACCGGCCGCATCATCGATCTGATCGCCCCGATCGGCAAAGGCCAGCGCGGTTTGCTGGTGGCGTCGCCGAAATCCGGCAAATCGGTCATCCTGCAGCACATGGCGCACGCGATCACCGCGAACCATCCCGACTGCACGCTGATCGTCCTGCTGATCGACGAGCGCCCGGAAGAAGTGACCGAAATGCAACGTTCGGTGCGCGGGGAAGTGGTCGCCTCGACGTTCGACGAGCCCGCCACGCGCCACGTGCAAGTTGCTGAAATGGTGCTGGAAAAAGCCAAGCGCCTGGTTGAAATGAAAAAAGATGTGGTGATCCTGCTTGACTCGATCACCCGCCTGGCCCGTGCGTACAACACCGTCATTCCAGCGTCGGGCAAAGTGCTCACCGGTGGTGTCGACGCCAACGCGCTGCAGCGCCCGAAACGTTTCTTCGGCGCGGCCCGCAATATCGAAGAAGGCGGCTCGCTGACGATCATCGCCACGGCGCTGATCGAAACCGGTTCGCGCATGGATGACGTGATCTTTGAAGAATTCAAGGGTACCGGCAACATGGAAGTGCACCTTGAGCGCCGCCTGGCCGAGAAGCGTGTCTACCCGGCCATCAACCTGAACAAATCGGGTACCCGCCGCGAAGAACTGCTGATCAAGCCGGACCAGCTGCAAAAAATCTGGATCCTGCGCAAGTTGCTGT
>JALYUM010000140.1 GCA_030853745.1 Pseudomonadota bacterium
CGGTCTTCTGGGCGGCAGTGGCGGTGGCATCGGCGGCAGCGATTTTCGCGCCTACCTCCGCATCCACCGCAGCGCCGCAGGAGTCGAGTGCGGCCTGGATACGGGCCTGGTCCGGGTTGGCAGTAGCTACCGTGACCGCCACGCCGACGCCGGATTTCGACGGGTCGGCTTCCGGCGGCAACGCGCCGTCGGGACGACGCACATAGGTATTCGACGCTTCCAGCGTAGCGCAGACCTGGGTGTCGGCAGGCAGTGTCGGCTCGGCTGGCAGGTCGGCGTCGAACGATGTCGTGCCAACCTGGTACACGCTGCCTGCGGCAACTGCCACGCTGGTTTCAGGCGAGCCGCCGCTGCCGCCGCCGCACGCGGCCAGCGCCATCGCTGCAGCCAGCAGAGGCAAAGTGAATTGAGGGGTTTTCATGTGGTGCATCTCCGATTTTTTTAAGTACTGAATAAATTAAAAGCGTTAGAAGCGAGCGATCAGGCCGATACCGAAAGCGCGCGGGCTGTCGCCAGGGGCCAGGAAGGCATCCGATTCATTCAGATGGTTGCTGTACAAAGGCGCCTGGCCCAGGTTCACGCTTTGTTGCGCGCGGTTGCGAATTTTCGTGAAGTAGAAGTACGGCGTGAAGTACTGGTTCAGCGCGTAGGTGGCGCCGGCCGACACTTGCGTCGCGCCATAGTCGCGCGCATTGCCGAAGGTGGCGTTGGACAGGTCGCCCAGCTTGCCGTAACCGAGCATCACCGTGGCTTTGCCGAATTCCTGCGTGGCCGACGCCATCACAGAATTCTGCTTCATCGTGCCCTTGTTGGTGCCGGTATAAAAATTACCCGAGGTCGGCACGGCGGTGTCCACGAAACCGTAGCGGCCCTGTTCGAAACCGAGGCCGAGGGTCGTGCGGGTTGGCAGTTTGTAGACCGCCAACACTTTGTAGAACGTCGTGTTGGCGTCGGTTTCGTCGCTGGTGTGAAAACCGAAACCTTTGAGCAGCGATTCGGTGTCGACACCGGTATTCGTCTGGCGGTCGGCGCCCGCGCCAATCGACAGGTCGCCGATGGTGTATTTCACGGCGACCGAATAGCGGCTGCGGTTGGTATTGCTCTCGCGCGCTTCATCGAAACCGTACGACGCGCCGCCCTGCAGGCCATTCCAGACTGGCGTCAGGTAGTGCGCCGAATTTTTATAACGTGCTTCGCCGCGGCTGAACACGCTGTCGGTGTTACCCGTCATCTGGGCCGACGTATTGTTCCAGACATCGAGGCCGTGCACGGTCAGACCGAGGTTGCCACCCAGTTCGCCGCCGGAACCGATCAGGCTGCGGTACGCCGAATCGTTGTTACCGACAACGAAAGTACCGAAACGCACGCTCTGGATACCGACGTAGGTGTTACGCGATGTGAGCGTCGACGATTTGCCCTGGCCATCGAGGCCACCCTGCTCGAAATTGTTCATTGCGCCTTCGATTTGCCAGATGCCCGACAAATCTTCATCGACCGAAATCTGGCCGCGGAAACCGAGGCGCGAATTGCCGTCGGAAACGCGGCCGCGCGTGGCGTACGGCGTGGCGCCGCCGGTGGCTTGCACCGATTCCAGTTCGCCGTTCAGAAAGCCGTAGACCGACGTGCTCATTTTGATGTCGGCAGCGAAAGCCGCGTTGCTCACGGTAGATGCGAGGCAGGCGGCGGCCGCTGCGGCCAGAACGGTCTGGCGCGAGATGGTGAAGATATGCTTCATTGTTGTCTCTCTTTTTTCAAGATACTGCAGATAAAAAATCAGGATTGGGAAGCCAGTGTCGACGTGACGAGCGGCTCGGGCGGCCGTGAGTTGCCTTCACGGACCAGCGCAAACACGACAATCGCTGCCACGACGTCGAAGATGGCCAGCATCACGAACATCGGGCTGTAACCGACGTGCGTGACCATGACGCCAAACACCAGCGTGAACAGCGTTGCGCCCAGGTAGCCGGACATGCCGGCCAGACCCGTGGCGGTCGCCACTTCATTTTTGCCAAACACGTCGGACGTGATGGCATATAAAGCACCGGACAACGTCTGGTGCGCAAAACCGCCCACGCACAGCAACGCAATGGCCGTGTACGGGCTGTCCACCAGGCCAATGCAGCCAGGCGCAATCATCGACAGGGAACCCACTGCCATTACCCATTTGCGGGAGTTGAACAGGGACACATTGAAGTGCTTGTGAAAAAATGGGCTCATGTAGCCGCCCAGGACGCAGCCGATATCGGCGGCCAGGAACGGCAGCCACGCAAACATCGCGATCTCCTTGATGTTCATGTGACGCTCGGTGGCCATGTACAACGGGATCCAGGCATTGAACGTCTGCCATGCCGGTTCACAGAGAAAACGCGGAATCGCGATCGACCAGAAATTGCGGCTCTTGACGATCGTGCGCCAGCTGGCTTTGGCCGGGGCGGCATCCTGGTATTTGGCTTCCTGGCCGGACAGGATGTAGTCGCGCTCTTCGTTCGATAAGCGCTTCTGGTCGCGCGGGTGCTTGTAGAACACCAGCCAGCCGCACGTCCAGATAACGCCGAGTGCGCCGACAATGACGAAGGCCCACTGCCAGCTGCCGTGCAGGATGGTCCAGACCACCAGCGGCGGTGCGCACAGGGCGCCGACCGACGAGCCGATATTGAACCAGCCGATGGCGACCGAGCGCTCCTTGGCCGGAAACCATTCGGTGGTGGCCTTGATGCCCGCCGGGATGCCGGCCGCTTCAGTCAGGCCCAGCATGCCGCGGAAGAAGGCCATGCTCTGCCAGCCGGTGGCCAGCGCGGCGCAGGCGCACGCCAGCGACCAGGCCAGTGCAAACACCGCGAATCCAAGCTTGGTGCCGATGGCGTCGAGAACGTAGCCGGCAATCGGCTGCATCAGCGCGTAGCAAACCTGCCACGCCACCACGATGTACGAGTACTCCTTGGTGCTGATATGGAGGTCGTTCATCATCGTCGGCGCAGCGACGGAAAGGGTATTGCGGGCAAGGTAGTTGACGATCAGGCCGAGTGTGACCATGCCAACCATCCACCAGCGCATGCCGCGGAAAGTGCGTTTCATTTTTTGTCTCCAGATACTGCAATCAATGCGGGCCGTTGTGCACCTGGTGGCGCCGGCCTCTCATGCGTTTTTGGGGGATGAAGTGCTTACATGGCGGCCCGCATCCCGTCGCTGTCGATCAGGGCGATGGCGCTCGTCACCGCGTCGGCCAGACCGGCAATCCGGTTCAGGTCACGGCCCCAGATGCGCTCGCAGGCGAGCCAGCCGCTGACCAGCCGCGCCTGCGTCAACTGCCCTGCTTCGACTTGGTGCCACGCATCGCTGAACCACGCGAGCGTGACCGGATCGTCGGCCAGCGTCACCACGCCGCCGCGGTACAGCAGCATCGTCGCGGCGAGCGCTGTAACGAGTCGCTGCGGCAGCGCGCCATCATGCAGTTCGGTGTAGCGCACGATCTGCGGCATGATGCGGGCGGCAAATTTGCTCCAGCTATTGAGCGCAATGCTGGCCAGCTTGTGGTGAATCGCCGGATTCCGGAAACGCAGAATGACGTCTTGCGCAAACGCTTCCAGGCCGGCGCGTTCCATCGGCAGCGAAGGGATGATTTCCTGGTCAATGGTCGCGCGCAGCCAGGCGCCCACCTGCGCATCGTCGACCGCCTCGCCGACCGACTCCAGGCCGGCCAGCAAGGCCACTGGCACCAGTGCCGTATGGCCGCCATTCAGGATGCCGACCTTGCGCTGCTTGTATGGCTTGATGTCGGCCACCAGCTGGATGTTCAGGCCGGCGCCATCGAGCTTCAGTTCGTCGGCCACCCACTGCGGACCTTCGATGACGAACAGGTAGTAATACTCGGCGGCGACGACGAACTGGTCGTCGTACGGCAGGTCGGCAACGGCCGGCTTGCCGGTGACGATGCGGTCGACCAGCGTCGAGCAGAAGGTGCAGGCATCGTCCAACCATGCGGCGAAGCCCGGATCGCACTCCCAAAGGCGCGCGAAGTGCAGCACGGCCGCCTTCAATGCCGGGCCGTTCTGGTCGATCAGTTCGCACGGCAGCAGCACCACACCCTTGTCTGCCGCGCCGTCGAACGCGTGGAAACGCGCATACAGGAATTGCGTCAGCTTGGCCGGGAACGTACCTGGCGGCGCGTCGGCGAATCTGTCGCTATCGTTGGTGGCGATGCCGGCTTCGGTGGTGTTCGAGACGATGAAGCGCAGGTCAGGATTGGCGGCCAGCGCGAGATAGTCGCCGTACATCGTGGCCAAATCTATTTCGCGCGCGACGCACGAAACGACGCGCTGCTGCGCGACCGGCGTGCCGGTTTCATCGAGGCCATTGACCAGTACCGTGAACAAGCCGTCCTGCACGTCGAGCAATGGCGCAGATGTGCCGTGAGCGCTGCCGCCGCGCGGACGCACGATGACAACGCCGGCATTCAGGCCGGTGCGCTCGTTGAGCAGGTCGATCTGCCAGTCGAAAAAACCGCGCATGAAATTACCCTGGCCGAACTGCAGGATCTTGATCGGCAGGGAAAATGGCGTGGTGCGTTGTAAAGCGTTCAAAGTGAAATATCCCGTTTCCAGAAAATGAAATCGTATTGCTGCAGACGGTCGGCTTTGGCCTTGTACTGGCCGCTGGCGGTGGCCACGACCATGTCGAACAAGCCGGTGGCGACCGCAGGCAAAGGTTGGCCTTCGATGATCGGGCCGCAATCGTAGTCGATCAGGTCGGACAGGTTTTTGGCCACGCGCGTATTGCTGGAAATTTTCAGCACCGGCACGATCGGGTTGCCGGTGGGCGTGCCCAGGCCGGTGGAAAACAGCACCACGTTCGCGCCCGAGGCCACGATGCCGGTGACCGATTCGACGTCGCCGCCGGGCGTGCACAACAACGCGAGGCCCGGTTTATCGGTCTGTTCGCCATAATCGAGCACTGAGACAATCGGCGACGTACCGCCCTTCTTCGCGGCGCCGGCCGATTTCATCGCGTCGGTAATCAGGCCGTCGCGGATATTGCCGGGACTTGGATTGTCGGCAAAGTGCGCACCGACAGCTTCCGCACGCGCCTCAAAATCGCGCATCAGCGCCAGGAAGCGGCGCTTGTCGTCGTCGTTTTCGCAGCGCTCGATCAGGCTCGCTTCGACGCCGCACAGTTCCGGGAATTCAGCAAGAATCGACGAGCCGCCGACCGCGACGACCATGTCGGACACATAACCCATCGCAGGGTTGGCGGAGATGCCGGAAAAGCCATCCGACCCGCCGCACTTGACACCAATTTTCAGGTGCGACAACGGCATCGGCTGGCGCTGGATTTTGTTGGCATCTTTCAAATGCGCCAGCGTGTCGGTCAGGACCGCCTTCATCATCGTGTCTTCGCTCTCCCAACCTTGCTGCTCGTAGATCAGCACAGGTTTTTCGAAGTGCGGATTTTGCTTTGCCAGCGCCTCTTTGAACATGCTGATCTGCGCGTTCTGGCAGCCCAGCGAAAACACCGTGATGCCTGCCACGTTCGGATGGTCGGCATACGCTGACAACACTTTGCACAGCGACCGTGCATCGGCACGCGTACCGCCGCAGCCGCCGTTATGCGTGATGATGCGCACGCCATCGAGGTTCGGGAACGGACGCACGACGGGCTTGGGTGCCTCCATGTCTTCGCCGAGCAGCGCCAGCGTGTAGGACGCGAGATCGTTCTGTGTGTAGCCAAGCGGCCCTTCGAGCGCGTTGCGCAGGTGCTCGACGTTGCGGTTCTCGCAGAACACAAGGGGAAAGATTAACCAGTAGTTCGCAGTTCCTACCCTGCCATCGGCGCGCACGACGCCCTGAAACGTCGCGCCACTGTATTCGTGCACATCCGGCGGGATCCAGGTGTACGGCTTTGACTCACCCAGTTCCACTTCGGCTGCATAGTGTTCGAGGTTGTCAGTGGTGACCGCTTCACCGCGCCGGATCGGCTGCGTTGCGCGGCCGACCGGCACGCCATACATGGTCAGCAGCTCGCCGACGGCAAATGCGCGCCGGGCCAGCTTGTGCTTGGTTTTGACCGTGGTGCTGATTAAAATTTGCTCGTCGTTCCACGTGACGATTTCGCCTGGCGCCAGGTCCGACAGCGCTACCAGCATGCTGTCGTCAGGATGGATGCAGATAACTTTTTGCATGACCGGGTTTCTTTCGACAATCACAGTTGGAAGTAGTTCTTGGCGTTTTCGTAGCAGATGCCGCGCACGATGGTGGCCAACGCCTCGAAGTCGTTCGGATACTCGCCGGCAGTCACCCATTCGCCGAGCTGACGGCACACGAGGCGACGGAAATAATCGTGGCGCGGGTAGGATGCGAAGCTGCGCGAATCGGTCACCATGCCGACAAAGATACCCAGCACGCTGTGGTTGCCGAAGCCGACCAACTGTTCCAGGTTGCCGACTTTATGATCGTTGAACCACCACGCCGGGCCGAACTGCACCTTGCCAGCGACTTTGCCATCCTGGAAATTGCCGATCATCGTCGACAGTACTTCGTTCATCGCCGGGTTCAGGTTGAACAGCATGGTTTTTGGCAGCGTGTCGTCCGCGTCGAGCGCGTCGAGCAGTGCGGCCAGGCCGGCGCTGGTGGTAATGTCGGCAATCGAGTCATAACCGGTGTCGGCACCAAGACGGGCTTTCATGCGCTGATTATTGTTGCGCATGGCGCCAATGTGCAGGCACATCGTCCAGTTATATTGCGCGTAGACCTTGCCGACCGATTCCAGCAAACCGCGTACGTACAGCGCCAGTTCGGCATCGCTCACCATGGCACCTGACATGCGCTTGGCAAAAATCGCCTCCAGCTGATCCGGCGTTGCGCCCACGGCTGGCAGCGAAATGTCCACCGCGTGATCGGAAATGCGGCCGCCGCGATCATGAAAATAACCGACACGGTTGGCCAACGCGGCCATCAGGCTGGCAAACGAATCGATTGCCACGCCGGAGACATCGGCCAGGCGGCGCGTGTAGTCGATGAAGCGCGGCTCGTTGATGCGCATGGCTTTGTCCGGACGGTACGCCGGCAGCACGCGGGTTTTCAACGCGGATGCGGCCACTTCGGCGTGCTGGGCCAGGTCGTCGGCCGGGTCGTCGGTGGTGCAGGCGATTTCCACATTGGCTTGCTCAAGCAGGCTCCAGGTATCCATCGTGGCCAGTTTGGCGTTGGCCTGTTCCCAGATGGCGCCAGCGTTCTTTTCGTTGATGATCAGGTCGATATTGAAAATGCGGCGCAGTTCCAGATGGCTCCAGTGGTAGATCGGATTGCCGATCGCCAGTGGCAGCACTTTGCAGAACGCGTTGAATTTTTCTTCGTCGGACCGGTCGCCGGTGATGAATTCCTCGGCCACGCCAGCGGTGCGCATCAGGCGCCATTTGTAATGGTCGCCAGCAAGCCACAGTTCGGCGATGTTGCGGAACGTTTTACGGCTGGCGATCTGGCCTTCGTGCAGGTGCGAGTGGTAATCGATGACCGGCAAATCGGCAGCAACCTCGTGGTACAGCGTGCGGGCGACATCGGTCGTAAGAAGGAAATCATGGTCCATGAAGGGGGTGATGCTGGCGGTCATGCGGCGCTACTCCTGTGCTGGTTGCCGTGCCATCATTCACGAGGGCACTATCTGATATATCAGAATAGTATGCCTAATATATTAGCCGCGCAAGTCCTTTACACTTCGCTTAATTGTGGTGACGCCGAAACAACAGCTGCGGTGCAATGGCTTAACGCCGCGCAAAAAACAGCAGATTTCGTCGCGAAACCAGTTGCATATGAGCATTTCCGTTATGCTGCAAACTGGTTGCCCATCTTCATTTTTTATGTTTCCTGATTACAGCTTTACTCCCGAGCCCGGCGCCCCCGACGCGGCGATGCGCGCTGAAATCGAGCGTCTCCAACTGGCGCTGGCTGCGTCCGGCGTCGTGGGCCTGTGGGACTGGATGATCAGTTCCGACCTGTTGCATGGCGACGCCAATTTCGCGCGCCTGTACGGACTCGACCCGGCGCGAACTGCCGCCGGCCTGACCATGCAGGCGTACCAGGAATTCGTGGTGCTCGAGGACGTCGCTGCATTGCGCGACAACATTCGCGCCACATTCGAACGCCGCGCCGACTTCCTGGTCGAGTACCGCATCGCGATCCCTGGTCAGCCATTGCGCTGGGTCGAGTGCAAGGGCAGCCTGATCGACGACGCGCAAGGCCGGCCCGCGCGTTTTTCCGGCACCGCGATCGATATCACCCGGCGCAAACAGATCGACGCCGCGGCGCATGCGCTGGAATCCGAGCGCGATCGCATCGCCGTCGAACTGCGCAGCATGAACACGACGCTGGAGCAGCGCATTGCCGAGCGAACGGCCGAGCGTGACCGGATGTGGGACACGTCGCCCGACCTGTTGTGGATCGTCGATGTGGACGGCATCCTGCGGCGGGTCAATCCGGCCTGGACGCGCCTCCTCGGCTACCAGCCATCGGAACTGGAAGGTCGGCCCGTGCACAGCTTCGTCGTAGCCGAGAATAACGAAGCGACCGCTGCCGGTGATGCGATGGCCGCCACGGACGCATCGCAGCGGATCGAAAACCGTTACCGCCACAAGGACGGCTCCACGCGCTGGATCTCCTGGGTCGCCGCCCCGGCCGGCAATATGACGTACGCGACCGGGCGCGATATCAGCGAAGAAAAAGAGCGCGCGGCCATGTTGGCCGACATGCAGGAAGCGCTGCGCCAGTCGCAAAAAATGGAGGCCATCGGCCAGCTGACCGGGGGCCTGGCACACGATTTCAACAACCTGTTGGCGGGCATTTCCGGCGCCCTGGAGCTGATGCAGTACCGCATGCAAAAAGGCGAGTTCAAGGACCTGGGCCGCTATTTGCAGACTGCCCAGGGCGGCGTCAAGCGCGCCGCGGCACTGACGCACCGCCTGCTGGCGTTTTCACGGCGCCAGACGCTCGACCCGAAACCGGCCGACGTCAACCGGCTGATCGCCGACATGCAGGAACTGGTGCAGCGCACGGTGGGTGCCGGGATCGCGCTGGACGTGACGACAGAGGCCGGGCTATGGCACGTGCTGGTCGATGCGCCGCAGCTTGAAAATGCGCTGCTCAACCTCTGCATCAATGCCCGCGATGCCATGCCCGATGGTGGCCGCATCACCATCCTCACGGCCAATGAAACATTCGACGACGATGGCTGCCGGCAGCACGATCTGGCTGCCGGAGAATACATTTCGCTGCAGGTCACGGACACCGGCTGCGGCATTGCAGCCGACCTGCTGGCCAAGGTGTTTGAACCGTTTTTCACGACCAAGCCGCTGGGCGAAGGTACCGGGCTGGGATTGTCGATGGTGTACGGCTTTGCGCGACAGTCCGGTGGCCAGGTGCGGGTGCATTCCGAAAGCGGCGTGGGAACGACGCTGTGCATTTATCTGCCACGGCACCACGGCACGCTCGCAGCCGACATCAGTGCCGGCCAGTTAGCCGCGCTGCCGCATGCCGAGCGAAGCCAGACCGTGCTGGTCGTCGACGACGAACCGATGATCCGCATGCTGCTGCTGGAAACCTTGACCGACCTGGGCTACCACGCACTCGAAGCCGCCGACAGCACCGCCGGCCTGGAAATTCTCCGGTCCGACCTGCGCATCGATCTGCTGGTATCCGACGTTGGATTGCCGGGCGGACTGAATGGCCGCCAGATGGCCGACGCGGCGCGCGTGGTGCGCCCTGACCTGAAGGTGCTGTTCATCACGGGCTATGCCGAGACCGCGGCGGTGGGAAATGGCAGCCCGATGCAGGGCATGCAGGTGATGACCAAACCATTCGAGATGGAGGCGCTGGCGCTGCGCATACGGGCGGTGGTGGAAGCGTAAGGTGGCAGTGTGGGCGACGCTGGCGGCGACGGGCGGACTTTTCATGCCGCTGGCGATTCCCGCGCAATCCTTTTTCAACAGTGTGTATGCGCCGTGGCATCTGGCATTTTGCTGTCGCCGCCTGCGCCGCAATTCAGCCTGGCCGCACTGATCGTCACGATGGCGGTGTCGTTGACAAACAGTGCGGCAGCGCTGATTTTCCGCAAGCGCTGGCCAGTTGCCTGGTTGCTTATTTTTTCGCCTTCAGCTCTGCCATTGCGGTCATCTCTTTATCTTTGGCGTCTTTCTGACACGTGGATTTTTCCGCACCTTTCAATGTTTTGCATGCTTTCAAGGCCGCCTTCTTTTCGGCGCGGAGCTGCTTTTTCTGTGCCTGCATCGCCGTGCCAGGCGCTGCCATCGGGGCTGCTGCTGTGGTGGTTGCAGGCATTGTCGCCGCAGCAGGTGCCTGGCCGGCAGCGAATGCAGCGCTGGAAGCCATCAGCAGTACGGCGCAGGCAATGTTGAATGTTGATTTCATGGGTGTCTCCAGGATGGTCGAGCAAGTCGCTCCCTGCCTTAACGCCGCCTTGCGTACAACGGTTGACGCAGGCAAGCGTCCTTAAGCCATGAATAAGACTCAGCGCTGCAGCCTGCATTACAACGGGAACGATTTGCCGGCGGTGCCCGCCACCGCAGGCGCAGCCTCAGTCTCGTCCTTCAGCGCCACACCCGACAACCCGCGCCGGCGCGCCTCCGACAACAGGTAATGCAGCGTGTGCGCCGCGTCCGCATACGCCATCCCGGCCGGGCGCACGTTCGAGATGCAGTTGCGGCTAGCGTCCGTCAGGCCCACCTGCGGCGCCCACGTCAGGTACAGGCCCATGCTGTCCGGTGAACTCAGACCGGGACGCTCGCCGATCAGCACCACCACGGCGCGCGCCTGCAGCAACTGCGCCACCTCGTCGCCAACCGCGACCCGGCCCTGGCTGACGATGACTGGCGCCGCGATGGTCCAGCTATCCTGCTGCAGACGTGCCAGCAACGCGGCCAAAAAAGGCACGACATTCTGCGCAATCGCCAGCGCCGACAGGCCGTCGGCAATGACCAACGCAAGATCGCAGGGCTGCGCCGTGACCGCTGCGCGCGACGGTGCATCGAGCTGGCGTCCGAGATCAGGCCGCTGCAGATAAGTGGCGCGGTCCGGCGCCGCGCTATGCAGGATCAGGGCCGGCGCCAGGTTCGGCAGCGTGGCCAGTTCGGCGGCCAGCGCCGCGACATTGAGCGCGCGGTGCACGGCGTCGCGCGCCTGCGCATGCGCCAGCTGAAAATCAAGCTGGCTGGACGTGGGCTGGCTGACGCCGGCGCGGCCCAGTGCGATGCGCGCGGCGGTGAACTGGCGCAGCGCCTGCCAGGGGTTGTCGGTGACTGGTGGCCTGGTCATGGTTCACCCCAGCTTCAGCAACGCGGCCTGGAAGCGCGGCGGCACGGTTGCGGCCAGCGTCAGGCTTTCCAGGTCAGTAAAAATCTGCGTGGCGCGCAGCCATTCTTCGAACTGCGGCGCCGGCTTCAGTCCCAGTACGCGCCGTACGTACAGCGCGTCGTGAAAGGAGGTGCTCTGGTAGTTCAGCATGATGTCGTCCGAGCCCGGGATGCCCATGACAAAACTGCAGCCGGCGCTGCCCAGCATGGTGAGCAGCACGTCCATGTCGTCCTGGTCGGCTTCGGCGTGATTGGTGTAGCAGACATCCACACCCATCGGCAACCCGAGCAGCTTGGCGCAGAAATGGTCTTCCAGGCCGGCGCGGATAATCTGCTTGCCGTCGTACAGATACTCCGGGCCGATGAAACCGACCACGCTGTTGACCAGCAGCGGCTGGAAGCGGCGTGCGACTGCGTACGCGCGCGCCTCGGCGGTCTGCTGGTCCATGCCATGGTGCGCATTGGCCGATAATGCGCTGCCCTGCCCCGTCTCGAAATACATCACGTTGTTGCCCACCGTGCCGCGCCCCAGCGCCAGCGCGGCCTGCTGCGCCTCGGCCAGCAACGCGAGGTCGATGCCGAAGCCGGTATTCGCAGCCTCGGTGCCGGCCACCGACTGGAACACCAGGTCGACCGGCGCGCCACGTTCGATGGCAGCGAGGGTATTCGTCACGTGGGTCAGCACGCACGATTGCGTGGGAATCGCGTAACGGCTGATGATCTCGTCCAGCATGCCGACCAGCCTGACGACCTGCCCCACATTGTCGGTCGCGGGATTGATGCCGATAACGGCGTCGCCGCTGCCGTACAGCAGGCCGTCGAGAATGCTGGCTGCGATGCCGGAGGCGTCGTCCTGTGGATGGTTCGGCTGCAGGCGCGTTGCCAGTCTGCCCGGCAGGCCGATGGTGCTGCGGAACGAGGTCACCACGCGGCATTTGCGCGCCACGATGACAAGGTCCTGAATGCGCATGATTTTGGAAACTGCCGCCGCCATCTCCGGCGTGATGCCGGGTGCCGCGGCAGCTAGCGCAGCGGTGTCGGCGTCGTCCGACAGCAGCCAGTTGCGGAAGTCGCCTACCGTCAGATGGCGCAGTGGCGCGAAGGCGGCGGCATCGTGCGTATCGACGATCAGGCGCGTCACTTCATCGGCTTCGTAGGGCACCAGCGCTTCGTTCAGGAAGGTGGTCAGCGGCAGTGCGGCCAGCGTCATCTGGGCCGCGACGCGCTCCTCGGCGCTGCCTGCCGCCACGCCGGCCAGATAGTCGCCCGCGCGCGCCGGCGTGGCGCGTGCCATCACGTCTTTCAGATCGCGAAAGGTGTAGGTGCGGGTGCCGACGATGTGGGTGAACTGGGGCATGCCTTAATTTACCATCGTTGCCGTGCTTCAGGCGTCGCGCACTGGATAGTTCGCACAGTGCGAACGTGTTGCTGCCGCATTGGCTGCAGTCGTTTTCATCTTGCGCATGTAAAACAGCATCGACACTGGCGCTGCGGCATGCAGCACGATCAGCCACCACAGGCTGCCCGTGATGGCGTAGCCGATCGTGAACGCGAACGCCATGGCGATCGACCCGAAAAACTGCCGGACATTCTTGTAGCCGTGGCCGGCGCCATAAGAAATTGCCGCGACCGCAATCGCCGCCGGCAAGCCAAGATACGGCGTCAGGATCAACAATGCGTAGCCACGAAACAGCACTTCCCACAGGGCGGTCATGCCCACCATCGTGACCACGTAGGCAGCAACTTCGAATGGCGTGCGCGGCATGGTCAACGGCAGGTCGCGCAGTTGCGCGGCTTGTTCGGCGCGCTTTGTCGGCGTCATGCTGCGTTCCATGATAGTGCCGATAACGTGCACGGCCAGCATGACCAGACATGCCACGGCGAGGCCGCCAATTGCGCCGGCAGAGGTGGGAAATGCGAGGCCGAGATCGTCGAGTGAATGCCGGCCCGTCCACATTACCAGCGACAGCACCAGCATCAGGACCAGCACGAACCGCCCCTGGCGCCAGTAGCTTTGCAAAGGCGGCCGCGGCGGCTTGTCGGGCCGGGGCCGGGGCCAGGGCCGCGCGGTATGCCGCAGGTTCTGGAGCGGGAACACCACCAGCAGGAAGAAGAGGAACAGCAGGTCGGGAATCTGGTCGAGCGTCATGGCCGGTGCGGTGAAATCAAACACCGTGCACCATAGCAGTTTTCACACGCAGTTTTCAATCCAACTTTAGTGATCGAGCTCCGGATAATGCCGGAAAATGCCCTCTTCACTGAACGGCAAGCGCCGCGCCGATGCCAGATACGCCGCAATTTTCGGCCGCTGCGCCACGCGGTCATGCAACGCAGTCAGCGCCGGATGCTTTTTCTCGCTGCGCGCCATCGCCTTTGGAAACGCGTAACGCAAGCCGGCAATCACCTGGAACAGCGACAGGTCGGCGTACGACACCTGCGCGCCATTCAAATAGTGCTGGTCGCCCAGCGCGTGCGCAAAATAATCCATGAATTTCGGGATGCGTTCCTTGACGAATTCGGCGGCCCGCTTTTTTGCTTCGGGCTGCTGGTCGGCGTAGTAGGCGGACGTGGACACCGGGTGGTGGGTGTCGTGCGCTTCGGTCACCAGGTCGGCAAGCGTCAGTTGCAGCTGGTGCGTCCAGATGCGTGCCGCTTCGCCGTTCGGTGCGAGGTTCAGGTGCTCGCCCAGGTACAGCAGGATGTTGGCGACCTGGCCGATTGTCAGCGCGCCGGCCTTGAGAAATGGCGGCGCAAACGATGGGTGATCGTCGGCTTTCAACAGCGCCATCATCTCTTTCATGCCGGCGTCATTGCGCGCCACATCGACATAATCGGCCCCTGCTTCTTCCAGCGCCAGGCGCACGAATTCGCCGCGGCCCTGGATCGACGGCCAGTAATACAGTTGATACACCATGACATGCCTCCGCAAATGGAAAAACCCATTATCGCGAAACGCCCGGCAGCGTGGCGCAACGTTCATGCTAATCTTGCAACCCGGAATTTACCGCTAGATATCATGCTTAAAAAACTGCTGATCGGGGTGCTGGCAATCGTGGCCATCGTGCTGTCGATTGCCGCGCGCCAGGGTGCCACGTACCAGGTCGAGCGCCACATCGACATCCGCGCCACGCCTGCCAGAATCGTGCCGCTGGCGCGCACGCTGCGCCTGAACAGTGCGGCAGGCAAAGCGTCCACCAGACTGGCCGATGTCATTGCTGCGACCAGCACGTCGCGTGTGACGCTGACACCACAAGGCGCCACAACCCGCGTGACGTGGCGGATGTACGGTCGATTGAGCCTGCGCACCCGGTTGATCACGTCCTTCATCGGCATGGACATTCTGCTGGGAAGCGAGCTCGAAAAAGGCCTGGCGAACGTGAAAGCTGCAGCGGAAAAGTAGGCGCACCGGAGTGGTGGAAGTCACCACAGCACGTTTGGCCTGTGCTAGACTCGCGGCTCGCTAGGGGTCCTGGAACGCACGTTCCGGGTGAGAGATACCCTCCGTACCTGATCTGGATAATGCCAGCGAAGGAAAGCGCAGCGCAGTACACCGCCCCGGACAGCAAGTTTATACATTCCGTGGTGTTGCCCTTTTCCCCGCGTTGGCTCCGGCTTTCTAAACAAAGCAGCGTGCCAACCCGGCGCGCAAAACGAGCACACCATGCACCGCACACTAAAACTTACCCTTCTCGCCTGCGCCATCGCCCAGGCATTCAGCGCGCACGCTGCAACGCCCGACGACACCGCAGACACCGCACCCATTGCGCAAGTGCTGGTCAGCGCCAGCAAGCCGGCCAACGAGCAGCGCGCCAGCGTGGGCGGCTTCGGCGAAGCGTCGATCTTCGATACGCCGGCATCTGTCGTGGCCATCGGCCGCGCGCAGATGGACGACCTGTCGATCCGCAGCACCAGCGACGCCATGCGCTACGACGCGTCGGTCAGCGATGCCTACAATGCGGTGGGATACGCCGAACAGTTTTCCATCCGCGGCTTCAAGCTCGATAACAATTCAAGCTACAGAAAAGATGGCCTGATCATCCCGGCCGACACGCAGATCCCGCTGGAAAACAAGGAACGCATCGAGATCCTGAAAGGTCTTTCCGGCCTGCAGGCGGGCATATCCTCCCCCGGTGGCGTCATCAATTACGTCACCAAGCGCCCTACCGCCACGCCTCTCCTGTCGACGACAATCGGCGTCAGCGAGCGCGGCACCCTGTACGGCACGGTCGATGCCGGCGGGCGCTTCGAAGACCCGCGCTTCGGTTACCGCATCAACGCGGCTGGCGAAAAACTGCGCTCGTACGTGCGCGGCGCGGATGGGGAGCGCAAATTTGTGTCCGGTGCGTTCGACTGGCAGATATCGCCCGACGCGCTGCTGCAGATCGACATGGATTACCAGCATAAATCGCAGCTGACCGCGCCTGGTTACCAGCTGCTGGCCAACGAATTGCTACCGCCGAACGTGTCGCCAAAAACCTTCCTGAACAATCAGCCGTGGGCGCGCCCGGTGGACACCGTCAGCAGCAATGTCGGTGTCAATTTCAGCTACAAACTGAACGCCGACTGGCACGCGAGCGTGGCCGTCAACAAGCACTGGTTCCGGCGCGACGATTTCACCGCCTTCCCTTACGGCTGCAGCAATGAAGGCGATGGCTACTATCCGGGCTTCTGCTCGAATGGCGACTACGACGTCTACGATTACCAGAGCACTGGCGAGCGCAAAACTCCCTTCGGCGCGCAGGCACAAATCCAGGGTAAATTCGTCACCGGCGCCATGCAGCACCAGGCCACATTCGGCCTGTCGTACGCCACCCGCAAAGACAGCGCGGGCGACTATGTCTACGACTACGCGGGTTACAGCAATATCTATCAGAACCTCATCGTGCCGCCGGCGCCGGGCAACCCCACAACAGGGGCCATCAAAGTACGCCACCAGGACCGCGAACGCGGCGCGTACGCGCAGGACATCGTGACCTTGTCCGACCGCTTCGTGCTGCACGCCGGCCTGCGTTACGAATCGGTGCGCAGCGATAACCTGGTCAAGACCGAACAGGCGCGCCAGTCTGTCGACAATTTTCTGCTGCCGAACGTGGCGCTGGTCTACCGCGCCACCGACGCCGTCAACGTGTACGGGTCGATTGCGCAGGGTATGGAGTACGGCGGCATCGGCGGCATCGAGACCACGAACCATGGCAATCCTCTGACGCCGAAGCGCTCGAAGCAGATCGAGGCGGGCGTCAAGGCGACGGTGAATACGTCGCTGGAACTGGCTGCAGCGCTGTTCGAAGTCAAGCGTGGCCATGAATACACCAACGAGAACGATCCGTTGAATCGCGTGTTCGTGCGCGAAGGCGAGGAACGCAACCGTGGCATCGAGCTGTCGGCGCAGGGCAAAGCGACGCCCGACCTGGCCTACATGGTATCGATGACGGCGCTGAACACGCTCGTCTCTGGCACCAGCACGCCCGCAATCAACGGCAAGCGCGTGGCCGATGTGCCGGCACTCAAAACCAGCGCGTGGCTTGAATACGCGCTTCCTGCCGTGCCGGGCCTGAAAGTCAATGGCCAGTGGCAGTACGCCGGCAAGAAGGCGTTTCAGGAAGACAACCGCACGTTCGTGCCGGGGTATCACGTGTTCAACCTGGGTGCGCAGTATGGCGTCAAGCTGGCCGGCATCAGCACGACGCTGCGCGCGCGCATCGACAACGTGGCCGACCGTTTTTACTGGCGCGATGTGTCGCCCGACCTGGGCGGCTACCTGCTGCCGGGTGCACCGCGCACGTTTGCGGTGTCGGCGCAGTTCGACTTCTAGAGTTGTTCCAGCAGTGACCGGACCTGCGCCATGCGCTGGTCCGGTTCGCCCGTCACAACGGTGTGGGCGATGGCGCGCGCGGTCAGGTTGGCCAGCACCTGCGCGTGCACCGACTGGCGCACCGCCTCCGATTCGCGCTGCAAGCCATCCGGCACCCACGGCCCGTCCGGTGCCGTGACCAGCGTCAGCGCGTAATTGTGCACACTGTCCAGGCCCGCCAGTTGGGTATCCACCCTCCCCCAATAGACGCGGCTGTACAGCGCTGTCATCAAAGGCGTGGTGTCGCAGAACAGGAAGCGGGTGGCGCGCAGGGCCGCGTCGTTTTCGCGCGTCAGCTGGGTCAGGGCAATGGCGTACTGGTCTTCTTCGCGCGGCACCCGTGCGTGGGTATCGACGAATTCGCGCAGGTATTCCGGCACCCAGAGCGTGTTGTAGTGCCCGGCCAGCGCAGCGGCCAGCGTCGATTTGCCGGACGATTCGGCGCCGAGGATGGCGATGCGCAGCACCGGCATCATGCCGCCTTCCTCCAGGCCCGCAGGCCCACCACGGCCATCACGCAGAACAGCGCATACAGGATGGCGGTCAGCATCAGTCCCTTGAACATGTACAGGCCCACGTACAGCACGTCGACAGCAATCCACACGTGCCAGTTCTGGATTTTCTTCCGCGACAGCAGCACTTGCCCCACCAGGCTGCCGGCCGTCAAGAAGCCGTCGATATGGGGGACGTCGGTATTCGTGAACCGGGCGAGAAAGATCGACAGCGCGGCGAAGCCGACCAGCCACGCGAGGATGGCGCGCACCCAGCCGGCACCGTCCAGCGACGTCACCCGCAACTGCTGCCTGTCATCGCCGCCATGCAGCCACTGGTACCAGCCCCACATGGAGACCACGATGAACACCACTTGCAAACCCATGTCGCCATACAGGCGCGCGCCATAAAAAACCACGCCGTACGCGGCCGACGAGACGATCGCAAACAGCCACGCCCAGTGATTCTGGCGGATGTTCAGCGCCACCGTGATAACGGCCAGGACGAACGAGATCAGTTCGAGCGGGGTAGTGGCGAGGCCGGCGAGATAGATAGTGTCATTCATGGGGTAAGGATGGGCAAACTAGCGTTGAAGCCGATGTCGCGTTGAAGCCTACGTCGGTGTGAAGCCTACGTCGGTGTGAAGCCAACGTCGGGTTGAAACCTACGTCGGTTTGAAGCCAACGTCATCCCCAAGCCCACGTCATCCCCGCGCAGGCGGGGACCTATGGAATCCACGCTTCAGCGATGCAGCAAGCGTGGTATGGGCACCCGCCTGCGCGGGTGTGACGGCTGGTAAAGGCACTCGCCTGCGCGGGTGTGACGACTGGTACAGGCACCCGCCTGCGCGGGTGTGACGGCTGGTATCGGTACCCGCCTGCGCGGGTGTGAAGGATGAAGGTGCAATCCAGCGGGAGTCAATGCTTCGGATACTTGATCGTCATCTCGCCGATCAGGTTATCCGCATGGTCGACTTCCTTCATCACCCACAGCATGTAGCGGATATCGACGTGGATGGCGCGCGTGATGGCCGGGTCGAAGTACCAGTCCTTGGTAATCGATTCATACGTCGAATCGAAATTCAGGCCGATCAAATCGCCGCGCTTGTTCATCACCGCCGAACCCGAATTGCCGCCGGTGGTGTCCGCCGTGGTCAGGAAATTTACTGGCACAGTACCCAGCACCGGATCCTTGAACGCGCCGAACCGCTTCGCCTTCACCGCCTCGGTAAGGGCCGCCGGCACCTGGAACGGCTCCTTGCCGGTGGCCTTCTCCAGGATGCCGTCGACCGTCGAAAACGGCCCCTTGGTGAGACCATCGCGCGGCGAGTACGGCGCCACGGTGCCGAAGGTCACGCGCAAGGTGGAGTTGGCGTCCGGGTAGACCGGTTTGCCCTGCGTTTTCTTCCACGCGATCACGGCCGTCATGTATTGCGGGATGACTCGTTCCAGGTTGCCATCGACTTCCTTGCGGCGGTCTTCCAGCGCCATCGCCGCATCCTGCAGGCGCACGGCCAGCTGAATGAATGGATTCGACGACGCGCGGAACGCTGCCGGGTCCTTGCCGATCCAGGCCAGCCGTTTGGCGGTGTCGGCCAGCTCGTTGTCCTTGTACATGGCCGGCAATTTGTCCGCCGATGGCAGCACGGCGTCCACGCCGGCCGGATGGTTTTTCGCGTTCAGCTTTGCGTAGCGCTGCAGCGCGGCCGACCAGCGCGCCTCATCGACGCTGGCCACGAACGATTGCTCGAGGCGCGTCAGGCGCGCCTTGATGAACGACAGGTCGCGCTCCTGGTAGCCGCCTTCACGCTGCGCATCCGGCTTCAGGCGTTCGAGCGCCAGCCGATACAGCGTGCGCGCACTTTTCAACAGGTCGCTGTGGGTCGCTTCGTTGTAGGCAAACTCCTGCTGCGCCAGTGCCATGTCGGACGCGATCACGCCATCCAGGTCGGCCAGCAGTGTCTTCGAGTTTCCGGCGCTATTGCGATACCAGGCGCGAAATTCTGCATCCTGCACATCCTTGATCGCGGCGATGTCCTTGCGCGCAAAACCGTCCATCAGGCCCTGCGTCTTTTTCAGCACATTGTTGAGACTTTTAGCGACGCTGGCGTAGCGCACGTCGTATGCCGGATTGCCCATCGTGGCGGCCGCGATGACCGACAGGTCGGCCGTGATGCCGGCTGCCTTCAACGGAAAATCGGTGTCGCGGGCGAAGCGAATTTCGGACGGCAGCTTGTAGCGGCTGGTGCGGCCCGGGTAACCGGCCAGCAGGATCGGATCGCCGTTTTTCAGGCCTTCGGCGGAGATGACCAGGAAGTCTTTCGACTGGTACGGGACATTGTCCGGCGACGGATCGGCCGGGCGCCCATCCTTGCCGACATACGCGCGCAGGAAAGAAAAGTCGCCGGTCTGGCGCGGCCACTCGTAGTTGTCGATGTCGCCGCCGAAGTTGCCGATCTTGTCGGACGGTGCGTACACCAGGCGCACGTCGCGGATCATCAGCTGGCGGATGCGGTAGTACTCGAGGCCGCGGTGAAAGGCCGGCACCGAACAGCGATATGCCTTGTCGGTCTCGCACTCGGCGATCAGCGCCTTGACGCGGCTTTCGACCTGCTCGTGGCGCTCCTTGCCGGACATATTTGCGGCCAGGCCTTTCAGTACGCGGTCGGTGACGTTGTCGACTTTCTCGGTCACGTACACCAGCGTGCTCGGACCGCCCGGCAGCTCTGCCGCGCGCGTTTTGGCGAGGAAGCCGTTGACGATGTAATTATGCTCGGGGGTCGAATTGCGCTGGATCGCCGCGTAGCCGCAGTGGTGATTCGTGACGATCAGGCCGTCGGGCGAAACGAACGAGGCCGAGCATCCGCCCAGCGAGACCATCGCGCTCATCGGATGCTTCGACAGGTCGGCCAGTTTTTCGGCGGGAATGGTGATGCCGATGCGTTTCAGTTCGGATTTCAGTTGCGGCAACTGGTATGGCTGCCACTGCCCTTCGTCGGCACTGGCAGCGTTCGTGGCGCCCAGCAGGACGATCGGCAAAACAAGATGCTTGAACAAGATGGGACCCCGGGAAAAATAAGCAAAAACAGCAAGCGGGCAGTATATCGTTCCTCGATAGCCGGCGAAACGCTTTTCTGCGCCGGGCAGCACGCCGGGGCCTCACCCGCTAAAATAAGCGATTGCCCTGTCCGAGTGCCGCCATGTCCCTGTTCGCCCTACCTCCCGCCGTGCGGCGCCTGATGCCCGATGTCTTTACGCTTGCCATCCTGTGCATGGTGGCGCTGGCCAGCGTGTTGCCCGTCAGCGGCGCATCCGCCGTGGTCTTCGGCGACATCACCGCGCTGGCCATCGGCCTGCTGTTCTTCCTGCATGGCGCCAAACTGTCGCGCGAGGCGCTGCTGTCCGGCCTGACGCACTGGCGCCTGCACTTGCTGGTGCTGGCTTTCACCTTTGCCATGTTTCCCTTGCTGGGACTGATGATCAAACCGTTAGCGTTGCTGATGCTGACGCCCGACCTGTACCTCGGCATATTATTTCTTTGCGTGCTGCCATCGACCGTGCAATCGTCGATTGCCTTCACCGCCGTGGCACGTGGCAATGTCCCGGCTGCCATCTGCGGCGCCACCGCGTCGAATTTCCTGGGCATTTTCCTCACGCCTTTGCTGGTCGGCACGCTGGTGCTGCATGGCGCCGCAGCATCGGGCCACTCGGCGCTCGACTCGGTGGTGTCGATTGTCGAACAACTGCTGCTGCCTTTCATTGCCGGCCAGTTGCTGCGCCCCTGGATCGGCAAGTGGATCGACCGCAACAAAGGCATGCTGAAATATGTCGACCAGGGCTCGATCCTCCTGGTGGTCTACACGGCGTTCAGCGCCTCGGTGGCAGAAGGCTTGTGGCACAGCATTTCGGGCGGCATGCTGGTGGCGCTGCTGGGGGTGTGCTGCCTGCTGCTGGGACTGGTGTTGGGCTTGGCAACTTTCGTCAGCCGGCGCTTGGGCTTTTCAAAGGAAGACGAAATCACCATCGTGTTTTGCGGCTCGAAGAAAAGCCTGGCCAGCGGCATTCCCATGGCCAAGGTGCTGTTCGCGCCCACGTCGCTGGGCATGATCATTCTGCCGCTGATGCTGTTCCACCAGGTTCAGCTGATGGTGTGCGCCGTGCTGGCACAAAAATATGCACAGCGCGCAGACGTCCCGGCCACACTTTCTTCGGAAACCACATCGTCCGTTTGACGCCCGTCACGGCCTGATGTTAGTTGCCGCTTCGCGCTGAACCATCCGTTCTTTTGCACGGTCAGACAGGCACTGATCTGACCGGGGGGACGCATGAACACGGTGCTGCTGGACGACGACATTTCTTACGTGGTACCGCCGCACTGATGGACGCCGGCGCCGCATGGTGCAGGCCGACCCTCCCCGCGCCTGCATGCAAGCGCCCAGCGCATGGCGGCATCGCTGCACGGGCTACTCGACGACAACTGGACGCTGGTCTGCGGCCATTGCAACCCCGGCGGCCGGGTGGAACATATCCTGGTGGGCCCACGCGGCGTGCTGGCCATTGCCTGCAGTGCACTCAACGGGCGCATGCATTGCGACGGCGCGCGCTGGCGGCGCGACCAGTTCGATCTATATAACAACCTGGTGGCATCCGATGCGCCAGTGGCCAGCGACCCTGCCGGTGATTTGTACGCGGCCGCCGCACGGCTGCAGCAGGTGTTGCTGGGACAAACGTCGATCCAGCAAGTGTCGACAGCACTGGTATTTACGCATCCGGCCGCCACCCTGGGCCGCATTCAGCATGCGCCGTTAAACCTCGTCACCCTGCTGCCCGATCTGAAAGGCGCGGCACTGCTGCAGGCGATGGCGGGTCAGCCGGATCACCGCACCATCGACGGCGTTGTCGACGTGATTCGCCGTGAGCACGCACGGTTCATGCGCGATGGCGGAGGCAAGGCGCGCAAACGCAGCGGCCTGTTCTGGGGGCGCTGACGCCGGCCGCCAGGCTTGGCGCGACCCACTGCCCACAGCACATTGCTCGTTCTACTGTTACCTTTCGCCAGAAGGTTTCATGTCCGTTGCGAAAGGCGTGGGAGCCGTCACCAGCCACTGTGACTTTCTGAAACAGACGCGACGCAAGGTGGTGAAGTGACGGGCTTCGCCCGAGTGATGCTGCTGATAACTGCGACAATTTTTCGCTCTCCGGCTGTGGCTGACCGATAGGGCTCCATTTGGCCTTTGTCAGCGGCTTTGAATTCGCCGAGCTTGAGTTCGATGGCGACCAAGCGCCGCAAGCGGTGGTTATAAAACAGCAAGTCAATGTAAAAATCGTTGTTGTCGATTTGCAGCCGCTTTTGACGGGCGACAAAACTGAAGCTGGCCCCCAGCTCTAACAAGAAATTTTCCAGTTCGCGCAGGATAGCGTCTTCTAGATCTTTTTCAAGATAGCGATCGCGCAACCCCAGAAAGTCCAGCACGTAAGGATCTTTCAGCACGAGGTTGGGGCCAAGCACTCCTTGATCGCGCAGTGTCGCCAGTTCACTCGTAAGCAATTCGTCGGGCTTACGCGAGGGCGCCGTGCGCTCGAACAACATGGAGTCGAGGCGTCCCTGCAAAGTGCGGGTGCTCCAGCCCTCGCTACGGCACATTTCTAGATAGAACTCCCGCTTGAGGGGATCATCTATGTGTAGCGACTCGTGGGATCATGTACCCATCCGTAGCTGGCCACTCTTCAAGGCCAGGGACGTTTTGCGTACACTGCTAACTACCGACAAGCCTTCGCTGATCTCATGACCCAAGCCCTTCATAGCCAAGCGCGAACGACGCACCTAATTCGCGAAGAAATCAAGAGCTCCAAGCTATCTCAAGCAGAGTTAGCAAGGCTCTACAACGTCACGCGGCAGACGATCAGGAAGTGGCAAGATCGCGAAACGCCACTTGATGGTTCGCACTGCCCCAAGACGATGAATACGACGCTGACACCGGAGCAGGAACTCGTCGTTGTCGAGTTGCGTAAAACGCTTCTGCTGGCCACCGACGATCTGCTCGCGGTAACCCGCGAGTTCATCAACCCGGCCGTCTCTCGTGCCGGTCTGGGCCGTTGCCTGCGCCGTCACGGCGTGTCGGACTTGCGCGATCTCGTCCCTGTGCTGGCCGGCGAAAAGCCTGTGGCCAGGAAAACCTTTAAGGATTACGAACCGGGCTATCTCCACGTCGATATCAAATACCTGCCGCAAATGCCGGACGAGACATCCCGGCGCTATTTGTTCGTCGCGATCGATCGTGCAACCCGTTGGGTCTTCATGGAAATCTATGCCGACCAGTCTGATAACAGCAGCACCGATTTCTTGATCAAGGTGAAAAATGCCTGCCCGATCACCATCGTCAAACTACTGACCGATAATGGCAGCCAGTTTACGGACCGCTTCACCAGCAAGAAGAAGGACCCCGTCACCGGCGATCGCATCCCGTCTGGCAAACACGCCTTCGACGTTCTCTGCAAAGCCCTGGGGATCGAACACAGGCTGATTCCACCTCGCCATCCACAAACCAACGGCATGGTCGAACGCTTCAATGGCCGCATCAGCGAGATCGTTGGACAGACCCGTTTTGGCTCCGCTGCAGAGCTCGAATCGACGTTGCGCAACTATCTAAAAATCTACAACAACAGCATCCCACAGCGTGCCCTCGAACACCAGACGCCGATCCAGGCACTGAAAAACTGGCACGATAAAAAGCCGGAATTATTC
>JALYUM010000153.1 GCA_030853745.1 Pseudomonadota bacterium
CTTATGCAGCGCCGAGATCGCATCGTAGTGCAGTTCGCCATTTTTGTCGTAGCGTGTCGCGCGGCCCTGGAGTGCATCGCGGATATCGTCCACCGTGATCAGCCGTCGGTCGCCCAGCGCGGGCGGCTTGGCCAGCACCGCCGCCTCCAGCGCGTTGAGCGCGGTGCGCGCATCGCCGTTCGCCATATTCAGCAGGTAGCCGCGCGCATCGGCCGCCAGCATCGCCTGGTACTCGCCCAGCCCGCGCTCCTTGTCGGCCAGCGCGCGATCCACCAGCATACCGATCTGCTCGTCGCTCAGCGATTCCAGCACGAACACGCGCGCCCGCGACAGCAGCGCCGAATTGACCTCGAACGACGGGTTCTCGGTAGTGGCGCCAATCAGCGTCACCAGGCCCGATTCAACAAACGGCAACAACGCGTCCTGCTGCGATTTATTGAAGCGGTGGATTTCGTCGATGAAGAGAATCGTGTGCTTGCCATTGGCCAGGTGATGCTCGGCCTGCTCGATCGATGCACGGATATCCTTGACGCCCGACAGCACCGCCGACAGCGCGATGAATTCGCAGTCGAACGCAAACGCGGTCAGGCGCGCCAGCGTGGTCTTGCCGACACCCGGTGGGCCCCACAAGATCATCGAATGTGGCTTGCCGGATTTGAACACCAGGTTGAGTGGCTTGCCGGGCCCCAGCAGATGGCTCTGGCCGATGACTTCGTCGATGGTCCGCGGACGCAGCGCTTCGGCCAGCGGTGCGCTGGGCGCCGTCTTGAACAAGTCATCCATTACATTGCACCAGGTTTATTGTGCGGAGACATCGGCACCCTTCGGCACCTCGAACTTGAAGAAATTCGCAGCAAGCGTCGGGTTGCGCTGGAAATTCGTGAACTTCAGCTTCGATGTCTGGCCAAATGCATCTTTCAAATCCATCGCTTCCGGTACGCCGTTTTTCAAGCCGATGCTGATCTGCTCGAACGATGTGTCCTTGTTCTTCGGTTTCGCGTCGAGCCACTCGAGGCCGTCACGCGTACCCGCTTCGGACAGCGTGAAATTCTTCTCCAGGTCGTTGCTGCCGAACAGGATGGCGGCAGGCGACGAGCCCAGTGCGTTGCCCAGTTTGCGGGTCGTGACCTGGTTCAGATCCTTGTCGAAAATGTAGAGCGTGTCGCCATCGGCCTGCAGCAATTGCTCATACGGCTTCTGGTAGGTCCAGACGAATTTACCAGGGCGCGCAAACACAAAGGTGCCGGTCGACACGGGTGCGACCTTGCCCGGCTTGCTGAGGACCTGCTGTTGCGAGAATTCGCCCTTCGCCGACTTGGTGCCAGACACAAAAGTTTTGAATTGCTCCAAAGCGCTGGCGTCGGCGCTGCTGGTAAAAGCAAGCATGGCGGCGGTGCAGATTGCACCAAACATTATTTTCATTCTTGTTCCTATTCTGTGTTGGCATTTGCGGGCACGAGGATATCCCGGTTGCCGTTCGACTGCATGCTCGATACGACGCCGCTGTTTTCCATTTGTTCCAGCAAACGTGCCGCGCGGTTGTAGCCGATGCGCAAGTGACGCTGGACCAGCGAGATCGATGCGCGCCGGTTTTTCAGCACCACCGCCACTGCCTGGTCGTACAGCGCATCGGCTTCGCCACCGCCTTCGCCCGGTGCTGCACCACCTTCGGCGCCGCCGCCTTCTTCCAGCGTGCCGCCTTCGAGGATGCCTTCGATGTAATTCGGCTCGCCCATCGATTGCAGATACTTGACGACCCGGTGCACTTCTTCATCGGACACGAACGCACCGTGCACGCGTACCGGCAAACCTGTGCCCGGCGGCATGTACAGCATGTCGCCCATCCCCAGCAGCGCCTCCGCACCCATTTGGTCGAGAATGGTGCGCGAGTCGATTTTTGACGACACCTGGAACGCAATGCGCGTCGGGATGTTCGCCTTGATCAGGCCGGTAATCACGTCAACCGATGGGCGCTGCGTGGCCAGAATCAAATGCAGGCCGGCAGCACGGGCTTTCTGGGCAATACGGGCAATCAGTTCCTCGACCTTTTTGCCGACTACCATCATCAAATCGGCAAGCTCATCAATGATAATGACGATGGTCGGCAGTTTTTCAAGAGGCTCGGGAGAATCGGGCGTAATCGAAAACGGATTCGGAATGTGTTCTTCGCGCTTGGCCGCCTCGGCAATTTTGACGTTGTAGCCGGCCAGATTCCGCACGCCGAGTTTGCTCATCAGCTTGTAGCGGCGCTCCATCTCGTTGACGGCCCAGTTCAGCGCATGGCCGGCCTGGCGCATGTCCGTGACTACCGGCGCCAACAGGTGCGGAATGCCTTCGTAGACCGACATCTCCAGCATCTTCGGATCGATCAGGATCAGGCGGACATCGGCCGGATCAGACTTGTACAGCAGCGACAGGATGGTGGCGTTGATGCCCACCGATTTACCCGAACCGGTGGTACCAGCCACCAGCAAGTGCGGCATCTTGGCGAGGTCGGCCACGACGGCCTTGCCGGCGATATCTTTACCTAACGCCACGGTCAGGTTCGATGTGCTGTCGTTGTAGACTTTCGAGCCGACGATTTCCGTCAGGCGCACAATTTGCCGTTTCGGATTTGGCAACTCCAGCGCCATGTAATTTTTGCCGGGAATGGTTTCCACGACACGAATCGAGGTCAGCGACAGCGAACGCGCTAGGTCGCGCGCGAGGCCGACGATCTGGCTGCCTTTGACACCCGTGGCCGGCTCGATTTCATAGCGTGTCACCACCGGGCCCGGATAGGCGGCCACAACCTTGGCTTCCACGCCGAAGTCGGATAATTTCTTTTCGATCAGGCGACTGGTGAATTCCAGCGTCTCGACCGACACGGTTTCCTGCACCGCGGCAGCTTCGTCGAGCAGGGACAGCGGCGGCAGTTTCGAGTCGCCCGGCAGGTTGCGGAACAGCGGCGCCTGCTTTTCCTTCTCCACACGCTCGGACTTTTGCACCGTACCTGCCTGCTCGAACTTGAACGGCGACGCGGCAGAATACGCTGGCTCGCTGGCCGGTTTCGCCAATACAGGCGCCGAAGCGCGGGCAGCAGCGGGCATGACGTCGTCATCCTCGTCATTATCCATCAGGCGCGGTTCGGATTTGACCAGCGGCACCGACGCCGGCGTTGCCGCCACGTGCTTTTCGACAAATTTGGCGCGCTCCTGCACCAGCACCTCGTCGCGCTGGACGGCAGCCGCTTCGCCCTGGCGGCGGTCTTCACGGTCTTCGATGCGCAGGCGGAACCAGTCGAAACTCACATCGACGGCAGCCCCGATGCGCTCGGCTACAGCCAGCCACGACACCTGGAAAAACAGCGAAAAACCAATGCCGAACACCAGCAGCAGCAGCAACGTGGCGCCGGTAAAACCGAACGCGACATTGGTGGAGTGGCCAATTAAATAACCCAATACACCGCCCGGTGCGCGTGGCAGCTCCACACGCAGCGACCACAGGCGCAGGTATTCCAGGCCGACGCTGCCGGTAAACATC
>JALYUM010000197.1 GCA_030853745.1 Pseudomonadota bacterium
GGCGACCTGGCCGAAGCGCGCATGGCGGCGCACAGTCATGCCGCCAAGTCCTTCCACGCCGAGGGCACGGTGCGAAACCTGCGCGTTGCCGAGTGGATCAGGCTGGCCGGCCACCCGGAGATCGATCGCCATATTGAAGACAATGGCAATGAGTTCATCGTCACATCGTTCAACCTGACCGCCCGTAATAATCTGCCCAAGGCGCTGGACAGCCGCATCGCCTGGATGTTTGCGCACAACCGCTGGCAGGAATCATCGAGTGCGTCAGACGATCAGCCCTTCCGCATCCACTTCACTTGCTCACGGCGCAGCATCCGCATCGTGGCGCCATACGATCCGCGCGTGGACGTGCCACGGGCCCGCATGCACAGCGCGCTCGTGGTCGGCCCGCCCGGCGAAGCCGTGCATTGCGACAACCTGGGCCGCATCAAGATACGGTTTCCCGGCACGCGCGAACGCGACCATGCCCATGCCGGCGGTGCCGGTGCATCCGACACCGACACCGATTCCGCGTGGGTGCGCCTGGCTACGCCGTGGGCGGGCAACGGACCGGGCAGCTTCAACCAGTTCGGCGCGGTGTTTCTGCCGCGACCTGGCAGCGAGGTGCTGGTTGCTTACATCGACGACGACCCGGACCGGCCGGTGATCGTGGGCCAGGTGTACAACCAGAGTGGCACGCCGGCTGCCCTGAGTGCGAACGGTGCGTTGCCCGGCAACCGCTTCCTGGCCGGCCTGCGCAGCCGCGAAATAAGGGGCGCGCGTGGCAACCAGTTGCGGTTCGACGACACACCTGCGCAAATCAGCGCGCAGGTGGCGAGCGACCATGGGCGTAGCGAGCTCAATCTGGGCTGGCTAAGTACGCCCAGGTCCGGTGGCTGCGGCGATCCGCGCGGGGAGGGGGCGGAGCTGCGTAGCGACAATGCGGTTGCGGTGCGCGGCGCCAGGGGGGTACTGGTCAGCGCCGCCGCAGGAAGCGCACAACTCGACCGGGCGGAATTGACGAGCGTGCTCGATACACTGGGCAAGTTGTCCGAGCAACTCGCCAAACTCGCGGTAATCCATGCGCTTGACGATGCCGCCGGGACGGAACTGACCGAGTTGATTGCACACCAGGCGCAGCTTCACAACGGCAGCAATGTTGCGCCGGACGGCACAGGCGGTGCGCCGATCGTCGCTGTCATTGGCCCGGCCGGCGTCGTGGTCGGCAGTGAACACAACGTCGCTATCGGCGCCCAGGCCAATATTGATCTGCTCAGCGAAGGCGATACAAGCATGGGCGCTGCTGGCCACATCCTGCTGCGGGCTGTGCAGGACATCAGTCTGTTTGCCAATGAATTGGGGCTGAAGCTGATTGCCGCGCGCGGCATGGTCAGGGTCCAGGCGCAAGGGGACGCCATGGAGTTGCTGGCGAAAAAAGTCATGGAACTGATCAGCACGACAGACTGGATCAATATCAAGGCAAAGCAGGGCGTCCAGATCTACGGCGGCGGCAGCGAAGTCGAAATCAGCGCCGCCGGCATTCTTGGATACACCAACGGGAAAAGTCACGTATTTGCCGCTGACCACCAGACGCATCCACCGCAGGATCGGCCGCTGCAATTTCCCGACGAATTGCCGCATCACGAAGTCTGCGTGCCTTGCGTGTTGAAGGCCGCTGCAGGAAACAGTCCATTTGCGGAGGGTGCATGAATTCTTTCCTGTTGATCGACAACGCAATGCTGACCGCTTGCGACACGGAGGCGATTGGCGCCGGCGCGCGGCCCGATTGGCTGGCCTGCGTGTATGAGGACGCAGCGGTATCGGTCAGTCCGCACCTGATCGATATCGCTGCCGCTGATGAGGCTGGGCAGTGCGATCTGATGATGGCGCTTGTGAATGCGACGCAGGCGAAATTATACTTGTCCTGTCTTGATACCAGTTTGAGCCTTGCCGCACTGGCGCAGCACTTGCGGCATTTCATTATGGTGAGAACGGAAAATGGCAAGCACCTGACGTTGCGGTTTGCCGACTGTGCCGCACTGCCGGCATTGGCGGCCATTTTTACACCAGAGCAATGGACCGCACTTGCGTGGCCGATGGCGCGCTGGCATGTGCATGGCTACGACGGCAAGCTGATGATGTTGCCGGGAGCGGAGACGACAGCGACCCGTGCCACCGTCCCGCTCGTCCTCACAGAGCAGCAACTGACCGGGCTGCAGGACGCGGTGATGCCAAATCAGGTTCTTGCCAATTTACGCGCGATGCGCCACGGGGCTGCCCTGCCGGGTAGCACCGCAGACCAGCATCGTTGGGCAAGCGCGTCGCGTTGTTTCTGGCGCGACGCCGGCAATGCGGATGCCATCGTCTTGCGCTGGCTGACTTCGGCGGCGCTCGATACGGACGGGGCGGTACTTCAGCAGGAGCCAATTCGTGCGCTGTTGGCGCAGTCTGATATCGAGGCAATCCGCTCGTGGTTGCACGTCGCAGTCGCGGAGCATCTTGCCCGAACCGACCGACCTGGAGAACCGCAATGAAACACCCCAGCATCAGTTCCGGGACCGCCTGGAAACGCCTGTTCATGCTCGCCGTGGGGCTGCTTGTCGCCGGGTGGCTTTCTATTGCAATTCGGGATGGTATCAAGCGGGAGGATTTGGTTGCGGTCAGTTTTGGTGGCACGCATCACATCGGTCCGGATTTCAACATCTCCCAGTTTTTTGTCAACGGCACCAACGGTTTCAATGTGGGACGCGAAGGCGGCGGGGGGCGCAGCGTTTGTTGCGTATTCCTTCCGAAAACATGGCGGCCCGGGTTATCGGTCGACTTGCGTTGGGAGATAGGCGACTGGACCCAGGTGAATCCTGCTGATCCTGATGAAGATCGCCGGATGCCGGCATTCAGACACTTCCGGGCGAATGTGCCTGTCGAAAAATATGAAGCAACGGGGAAAGTGTCGGTCCATTTCTTTTTGGAAGGCAAGGCACGCGTAGTTGCAGGTTGGCCAGTGCCAGCGGAGTTGCATGACGACGTTCTGCCCGCAAATTCGCACGCCGGCAGTGTTGCAACGGTGGGCCTGCCCGTCGCTGATATGTTCACTATGGAAGAACTGGACGCAGAGCGTCGCCGGGACGAAAAGCGCAGGGAAAAAAATGGAGGAGGCTGGCAATGAGCAATGCGAGCAATCATCGTGGAATCAGCGGACGAACAGTTTGGAAACGCTTGCTGGTGGTCGGGTTGGCCGGACTCGCCGCGTGGTGGCTTTTCTCGGCAATGCGACATGACGCCAGGCGGGTCGATGTTGTGGCAGTTGCCCTGAGCGGTATGCATCACCTTGGACCGGAATTCAGCATTGCTCCCTTCTTCCTGGATGGCGCCAACGGCTTCAACGTCGGTAGCGGAGGAGGCGGAGGTAGAAGTGTTTGTTGCGTACTTCTCCCCAAGAAATGGCGACCCGGCTTGTCGGTCGATTTGCGTTGGGCGGTAAAACATCGGAACTACACAGAAAGTGCTTCCGGCGATAAAGAAAACGTCATTTTCGATTGCTTCAAAGCACAGGTCCCGGTCGAGCAGTACAGCGAGCCTGGACGGGTCATGGTTCATTTCTTCGCGGGGGGGAAAGCCCGGGTGACCGCTGGCTGGCCAACTCCCGCCGGGCTGGAGGCCGGGATCAGTCCAGCAGGTTCGCCCGCCGCAGAGGTGGCAACAGCGGGTCAGCCGGCTGACGATTTGTTCACTGAAAAAGAATATGCCGCGATGAAGCGCCGGGACGATGAGCGCAGGGAAAAAAATGGAGGGGACTGGCAATGACCATTGACATGAAATTCAAAGTTGGACCGACACTGAAGGCGCCGGTTGCTGGCATTGTTCCGATAGAACCGACACTGCTGACAGACTGCGCAAAGTGCGAAGGAAATGTTCATCTTGGCGTGTTCTTCGACGGTACCAATAACAATATGGAGGCGCATTCCAAAGAGCTGGGAGACACGAACATTGCAAGGCTGTTCAACGCCTATCTGGACAAGCACGAAAAAGGATATTACTGCAGCTATATACCCGGCGTCGGCACACCCTTCCCGGAAATACGTGAAGAAGGGGATAGCAAACTGGGCAATGGTTTTGCCATCGGCTCCGAGGAAAGAGTTCTGTTCGGCTTGACGTGGGTATTAAATGCGATCCATGCAAGTGCGTTCAATGAGGCAGCATATTTCACCGATGCACAGGTGACGGCATTGTGCTGCAGTCAGTCGATTCATTCGTCGATTATCCGGACTGACGATCATGCCGCGCTGGCCAGCCTCGGGCTTGAAAATGGCCTGCGCATCCCCGACGCAATTGGTGACGGTATGCGGGAAACCATTCTCAAAGACCACATTAAAAAGCTTGAAAAAAAACTGCTGAAGGGGCGACCCGTCATTAAAGAATGCTTCATCGATATTTTTGGTTTTTCACGCGGTGCTGCCCAGGCGCGGGTATTTTGTCATTGGCTCGACGACCTGCTTGTCGATGGCAAGCTGGCCGGCATCATCGTCCATTTTCGTTTCGTCGGTTTGTTCGATTCGGTGGCATCTGCCGGGTTTTGGTCGAGTGTCGCGCTCGGCACCATCGGTGTGAATGGTGGCCACAGCGGGTGGGCCGATTCGCGATATTTGCGCATCCCCGCTTCGGTAAAAAATTGCGTGCACATGGTCGCCATGCATGAGTTGCGCAAGAACTTCCCCCTCGACACCATCACCATCGATGGCGCGTTACCGCCGCACTGCCAGGAATTTACTTATCCTGGCGCCCACAGCGATCTGGGCGGGGGCTACACGCCGGGGGCGCTGGGAGTGTCAGTCGGCAAGGATGCGTATGAGGGCGATGCCCTGAAACTGGCGCAAATCCCGCTTAATCACATGTTCGATTGCGCTGTCGCAGCAGGTGTTCCATTGATTAAAGATGAGGCCAAGACAAAATACAATTCGAAGCCATTCGCCATCAACCCGCGCGTCCAGAAAGCCTTCGTCGATTTCCTGAACTACTCCACCCTGAAACCTCGTGCCCTCCACGACTGGCTGCAACCTTATCTCAACTGGCGGTGGGAAGTCCGCGCGCGGTATGCGACGCTCAACCACGTCAGCAAGGCCAGCAAGTCTGACGCAGCGATGCTGATGCAATTTAACGGTTATTTTCTGGCTGACGCACAATTACTGGACATCACTGGCCGTAGGAGTCTGTGGAGCCGCTTTTCTCCGTTGAGCAATGCCCTGCACATCGTGCAATCAGCGAGGCTCGCTACGCTCGACAATGAAGCGCCTGCCGTGCTGGCGGCGGCGAAGGCCGCAGCGCCGACGGGGCCTGCGTCACACCATATGTTCGACTATTTTGTGCACGATTCGATGGCCGGATTCAATCACCGCGGGCTTGAACCGACGGGCTATTGGCGCTATCGCAAAGGTTTTCTCGGCAGTCCCAAACGGCTCATTGCAGAGAATGACAGTGGCTCGGACATGGATCGGGTGTCGGCCACCGGCTGAAGTGCGAAACGTTTGGTCACGCGCTTGCAAATGCAAAGGAGAAACATCGATGAAGGATTCCGCAGGCCGCGGCGTTGTGCGTCTCGGCGACAAGACCTCCCACGGTGGCCAGGTCATCAGCGCCAGCGCCACGTTCATTGTGCTGGACAAACAAGTCGCGCTGCATGGCGACACGACGTTCTGTCCCAAGTGCAAAGGCACGTTTCCAATTCAAGTTGCAACCAGCGAACGCCGGCACCACAACCAGCCTGTTGCCTATCATGGCGATGCGACCGCCTGCGGTGCGAAACTGATATCGTCCATCTGATTGCCGGGCGTACCCTGCGATCAGGGAGCAAGCCTGATCGTATAATGCCGGTTTTCGCTGAACTAACGTCATGTCCATTCGCCTCATCGTCGGCCTCGGCAATCCCGGGCCGGAATACGCACAAACCCGCCACAACGCGGGCTTCTGGCTGATCGAGCAGCTGGCCAACAGCTTGCCGGGCTGCCGCCTCCAGCGCGAATCGCGCTTCAACGCGTTTGTCGCGAAGACCGCGATCTCCGGCAACGAAGTCTGGCTGCTCGAACCGCAAACGTTCATGAACCGCTCCGGCCAGTCGGTCGGCGGGCTGGCGCGCTTCTTTAAAATTTTGCCGGATGAAATTTTGGTCGTGCACGATGAACTCGACTTGCCGCCCGGCGTCGCCAAGCTGAAAAAGGGCGGTTCATCGGGTGGGCACAATGGTTTGAAGGATATTACGGCGGCACTCGGCACGCAGGATTACTGGCGGCTGCGCCTCGGCATCGGCCACCCGCGCACGATGGGCATCCAGCAGCCGGTGGCCGATTTCGTGCTGCACCGGCCGCGCAAGGAAGAGCAGAACCTGATCGAAGAATCCATCGACAAAAGCGTGCGCATCATTCCGCTGGCGGTGGAAGGCAAGCTCGATATTGCGACGATGCAGTTGCACACGGTGTAAGCCCGGTGCAGGCGCTGCAATTTCATGCCGGTCTGAAAGCTCTGGCGCGCATCCGCTCCGATGGCTTGCGGGCGCAGGATGTGGCGGTGATTCCCGCAGCTGCCGGCGGCCCGAAAGGCCTGATTTTCCAGGCGCTCGATCAGTGGGTGTTTGGCGACTGGCTGCCATCGGCGCCGCGTGAACGGATGCTGATCGGTTCATCGATCGGCGCCTGGCGCATGGCCGCAGCCTGCCAGCGCGATCCAGTGGCGGCGTTGGCCCGGCTGGGCCAGTTGTACGCCGGGCAGCGCTATCACAGCCTGAAACCCAGCCAGGCCGATATCGATGGCGTGGTGCGGCGTCTGCTGCGCGATTTTGTTGCCGGCCATGAATACGACATCCTGCGCCATCCCCATCACCGCCTGCACGTGGTGGTGGCGCGGGGCCGTGGCGCACTGGCGGCGCCCTTGCACCGGCGCGCCGAACTGACGGGTTTTATCGTCGCCGCGCTGCGCAATGCCACCGGCCGGGCCAGCCTGCGCCATGCGCTGGAACGCGTGATCCTGATGGATACGCGCGCATCGCGTGCATGGCTGCAGCCCCCGTTCGACAAGTTTGCCACGCATATTGCATCGCTGACTGCCGCGAATTTGCAGGAGGCATTGCTGGCGTCGGGTACCTTGCCGCTGTTGATGCCCGCTGTGACCAGGCTGGCGGGGGCGCCGCATGGCCACTACTGGGATGGCGGCCTCGTCGACTATCACTTGGCGTGGCCCTATGACCGGCTGGCCCCGGTTGGCGACATCGTCTTTTACCCGCATTTCAATCAGCACATCGTGCCCGGCTGGCTCGACAAAAGCATGCCGTGGCGCCGCACTGCGCGCGGTCCGCACCGTGCCTGGCTCGATAATGTGCTGATCGTGTCGCCAACGCCGGCCTTCCTTGCCACGCTGCCCCGCGCCAAGCTGCCAGACCGCACCGATTTTCAGCATTACGGGCTCGATCACGACGCGCGCGTCCGCGCCTGGTGTCATGCGATTGGCGAGGGTGCGCGCCTGCAGGAAGCGCTGGCAGAATTTGTGGCGCGCCCGGATCCGCAGTGCATCCTGCCGCTTTAACCGTTCGGCAGCGGCAGGCCTTCCGCCAGCGCCAGCTTTTCCATTGCCGCTTCCAGGATGACACGCGCGCGACCCGCTGCAAGGCCCAGATCCCGGTGCAATTGCGCGTCCTTGTCGTTCTTCGACGCGCACTGCTCGCTGTAGCGCTCGAAGCTGCCTACCGTCATCAGAATATCGGCCAGGTGGCGCGGACATTCACAACTCATCAGTTTGGAGCCCGCCGTCACGATACGCTCGAGCGCCTGCTCGTTCAGACGCCGCGGCGGCACCGGCGCGTCGGCCTGGCGCAGGTTCAGGCGCTGTCCGCCCAGCGCAGCCCGGCACAGCATGATCAGTTCGCCCAGTTCCGGCGGCACGCGCGAAACCAGGCAGCCAAGATCGCGCAGCTCGCGAATCGTGGCGCTGGCGCAAAAACGGTACAGCACCACGACGGCGCTCGGGCTGACGATCTGGCGCACGGCGGCAATCATGGCCACCGCATTCGTGTCCAGCTCGGCCAGCTCGATCAGCAGCAGGTCGGCACGAACGCCGGCCAGCTTGACCGCCGCCTCGTCGAGCCGACGGCTGCTGCCGGTAATTTGCAGGGCATTGGTACCGGACGCGGCGATGCGCTGGATCAGGTGCTCTCCCACCAGCACTGCCGTGGCCGTGATGCTGGCGCCATCCTGCGGTGCACTTGGCTCAAGGAGATCGTTCAGTTGCTCGATGGCCAGGCCGGCCAGCACGCCGATGGCATGGCCCTGGTCGACCAGCTGTTTCAACAAGCCGAGGTGGCGCACCTGTTCATGCGTGTAGAGACGCTGGCCGTGCGCCGAGCGGCTGGTGTCGGACAAATTGTAGCGGCGCTCCCAGACGCGCAGGGTTTCAACCGACAGCCCGGCCAGACGGGCTGCGACGCCGCTGCGATAGGTGACAATGCGTTTTGGCGCGTCCACGCCGAATTCTGTGTTCATAATGACCCGTTAGTGAACCATAAAAATATCATTATACCGGGTCGTTTCTAATAGTTTGTCGCACGATTGAACTGGACTTGCTGAATTCGACAGCAACATGGCTGGATGCTGATACGGCATCCCGGCCGGCCGATGTGCCAGGCTGGTGTTGATCAGGGTTACAATATGGGGTTACGGAGCAGCGGTGTGCGCGCGCTCCACGTCCACATCGAATGAAAGTTTCCCCATGAGTCTGCAATGCGGCATCGTCGGCCTGCCTAACGTCGGCAAATCCACCTTATTTAACGCCCTCACCAAGGCTGGCATCCCGGCCGAAAATTACCCGTTCTGCACGATCGAGCCGAACGTCGGCGTGGTCGAGGTGCCGGATCCGCGTATGGATGCGTTGTCTGCCATCGTCAAGCCGGAACGCAAGGTCAACGCGATCGTCGAATTCGTCGATATCGCCGGCCTGGTGGCGGGTGCGTCGAAAGGCGAGGGCCTCGGCAACCAGTTCCTGTCGCACATCCGCGACACCGACGCCATCGTCAACGTGGTGCGCTGCTTCGAAGACGACAACGTCATCCACGTGGCCGGCAAGGTCAGCCCGCTGGACGACATCGAAGTCATCCAGACCGAACTGGCGCTGGCCGACATGAGTGCCGTTGAAAAGGCAATCCACCGCGAAAATAAAAAAGCCCGTTCGGGCGACAAGGATGCTGCCAAACTGGTCGCCATCTGCGAACGCCTGATGCCGCACCTGGACCAGGGAAAACCGGTGCGCACGCTGGGCCTGGACGCCGACGAAATGGCAATGATCAAGACTTTGCAATTGATCACGGCAAAACCGGCCATGTTCGTGGCCAATGTATCCGATACCGGCTTCACCAACAATCCGCTGCTGGACCAGCTGACCACGTATGCCAAGTCGCAGAACGCCCCGATCGTCGCCATCTGCGCCTCGATCGAGTCGGAAATTTCCGATCTGGACGACGAGGACAAGGGTGCCTTCCTGTCCGATATGGGCATGGAAGAGCCAGGCCTGGACCGCCTGATCCGCGCCGCCTATAACCTGCTCGGCCTGCAGACCTACTTCACGGCCGGCGTCAAGGAAGTGCGCGCCTGGACCATCCATGTCGGCGACACCGCCCCGCAGGCGGCCGGCGTGATCCACACCGACTTCGAACGCGGTTTTATCCGCGCGCAGACAATTGCTTACGACGACTTCATCCAGTACAAGGGCGAGTCGGGCGCCAAGGAAGCGGGCAAGATGCGCGCTGAGGGCAAGGAATACGTGGTCAAGGATGGCGACGTACTGAACTTCCTGTTCAACGTGTAAGCCGCGCTACCCTCTACGCTGCGATTAAGGGAGCGTAGGGTGCGCGACATCTGCCAGTTACTTGCTTTTTAAAACGGCGTCCATATTATGGCAATGTACCAATATCGGTGCTAAATCTTGCCTTGGAGTAATTTAAATGCCCTTGAAATGTGATAAGCCGGAAATTCTCCGAGATTTCATTACCAAAAATTTCAATGTTGTTCCCACGCACCCGTCAGCTGATGGCGATAAGTTTGAGCTACCAGGTAATTTGGTGGTTAACGTGTTTCATACCGGAACAGTCAATTTTCAAGGTAGTAGCCACGAAAACCAGACCGTGGAGGACATCAAGAGCCTAGTTGAAATAATCAATCGTTAACGGATGCAAAACCGGGTATAAAACCGGGTACAAAACGATGGAAAAGTTTAATAATCTTGGAGAAAATGCGGGTTGTTGCCTGTAACTATGCGTTTAACGTGTAAAACGCACAGCATCCTGAACAGCCCCGCCGATCCGTGTGATCGGCGGGGCTTTTTTTCGTCTGCGTTGCCCGTCGCCGCCGCAGCGGTCGTCCGTTCGTTGTCAAAAAACCACCGGCGTGCGGTTCGCTGTACACAATTGAGGCGCAACAAACTGCCGTCGATGGGGATCACTAACCTCGACTGAGGCAGCGATGCGTCAGCACAGAGCGTCGGTCCAGTTTTTTCACCCACTATCTGTGTCTTCGCCCGTGAACCCCGATCCCCTCCAGCCACTGCGTGCCCATCTTGTCCGACCAACTTTTCTGGTGCCTGATCATGGCGGCGGGGTTGACGCGAACGACCAGGGCGAACTGCAAGCGTATTTCCACGTGCTGCTCGATAACCTCTGGCTGATTGTCGCAGTCGCGGTTGTGGTCAGCCTGGCAGGCATGGTGTATGCGCTGGGCACCCGGTCGGTCTACGAATCGAACATGACGTTCCAGGTCGAGGAAACCGGTCCGAATGCCGCCAAAAACGTGCTCAGCGAAGCATCGTCGTTATTCGAATCGAAACGCGCAACCGTCGCCGAAATGGAATTACTGCGCTCGCGCATGGTCATTGCGCCGGTAGTGGACGCGCTGCGCCTGCATATCGAAGTCAAGCCCACCTATTTTCCGCTGGTAGGTGCCGCCATTGCGCAAGCGCGCGGCGGAAAATTGTCCACGCCCGGCTTGTTCGGTGTGGGCGGCTACGTGTGGGGTGACGAAGCGCTGGACGTGGCTACCTTCGATCTGCCGCCAGCCCTGCAGCAGCATACGTTTGCCGTCACGGTAACGGGTCGGGACGCCTATCGCCTCAGCGACACCGCGGGCAGCGGTGCAGCTGGGATGGCCTGGGATGGCAAGGTGGGCGTGCCGCTGCGCATGGCGATCGGCGGACATGTCCTGGTGCTGAAAATAGCGCGCATTGATGCCCGTGCGGGTGCGCGGTTCACGCTGCGCGGCCTGTCGAAACAAGTCGCGGTAGCAGCCATTCAGGCCGGATTGCACATCACCGAGCAGGGCAAGCAATCAGGCGTTGTCGAGGTTCGCCTGGAGGGAGAAAACCCGGCTCTCATCCAGGCGATCCTGGCCGAGACAGCGCGCGAATATCTGCGCCAGACGCTGGCGCGCAGACGCGAAGACGCTGAAAAGTCGTTGGCATTTCTCACCACTCAGCTGGTTCCGCTACGGTCCCAGCTGGACCGCGCGGAAGCGCAATATGGCCAGCTGCAACGGCGCCATGGCTCGCTCAACCTCGCCGACAAGGTAAGGGTCGGCGTGGAGCAGGCGGCGGCTTCCAGGGCGCGGCGGGACGCGCTGGAAGAACGGAAAATCGAACTGCTCAGCCGGTTCACGGAAAATCATCCAATTTTGCTGGGACTCGAGGCGCAGCTGAAACTGATGGATTCGGTGGCGCGCAAGGACACCAATACCATTGAATCCCTGGCAGAAATGGAGCAGGAAGAACACCGTATTTCGCGCGACATCAAGGTCAAGAGCGAGCTGTACAGCGCGCTTTCTGCCACCGCCCAGCAGTTGCGGGTGCTTGCGGCCAGCAGCGCCAGCAACGTGCGTCTGATCGATGCGCCTGGCTATCCGGAAGCGCCCATCAAACCGAATCGTTCAGTGATCATGTCTGTCTCCGTGATGGCCGGCCTGGTCCTCGGCATGGTGGCAGCTTTTGCCAGGCGCGCCATGTTCGCTGGCATCGACGGCCCCCATACCGTTGAAAAAATGCTGGGAACGAAAGTAGTGCATGTCAGCATTCCGCACAGCAGCTACCAGCGTCAACTGGTCAGGCAGGCAGAGCGCGGCGCGCGGCAGTTACCGATGCTGGCACGGGTGGCGCCGGAAGACCCCACCGTCGACGCGCTACGTGGGTTCAGGGCAGCGCTGCAGTTTTCGATGCCGCACTTTCGCAACAATATCGTGTTGATTACCGGACCCACGTCGCGCCTGGGCAAATCGTTTATATCGGCGAACAGCGCCACCGTCATCGCTGCCAGCGGCAAACGGGTGTTGCTGATCGACGCAGACCTGCGCAAGGGGCAGCTGCATCGTTACTTCGACAACGTTCAGGTGCCAGGTCTGTATGAAGCGGTCAACGGCAGCGTGCCTGTGCACAAGGTAATCCGGCACGACGTGATGAAAAACCTCGACTTCATGTCGACCGGGGCACGGCCCCGCAACCCGTCCGAATGCCTCACGCAGGCCAACCTCGCCGCGTTGCTGGCAGCAGTGCGCAACAATTACGATGTCGTGATCATCGACGCCCCCGGCGTACTCGACGTGGCTGATGCGCTGATTATCGGCGCCCAGGCCGGTGCCGTGTATCTGCTCGCGCGCGCGGACCGGACGACTGAACAGGAACTCAGGGAAACGATCGTCCGCCTGAGTCAGGCCGGTATCGTGCCAGAAGGGTTTCTGTTCAACGATTTACGCCTGCGTCGCGGCATGCATGGCTACCAGTACAAGGCCGGCGAAGCGCAGCAGATCGATTGCGCAGGCTGATCATGCGCGCTGCCGATGACCTTGCTCCCTCGCTGTAGACGCCCGTGCATCGTCAGGCACCGGCCTCTGGCTGGCTGGCGCTGAAATGGAATTACATCGGCAATATCCTGCGCAGCCTGTCGCAGTTCGCCATTGGCATCCTGCTCGCGCGCATGCTCGGGCCCGAGCCGTTTGGCATTGTCGCCATTGCCTGGATCGTTCTCGGTATCGCCAACCTGGTGGCCGACCTGGGGTTTGGTGCGGCGCTGGTCCAGCGCGCTGAACTTGCACCGTCCGACGTGCAGTTCATCTTTACCTGCCAGATGGCATTCGCCGTGTTGCTGACACTGATCGGCGTGGGCTCCGCCGCAGCGCTTGCCGCCAGTTTCCACAAGCCAGAAGCGACGCTGGTGATCCAGGCGATGTTCTTGCTGTTTGTGTTCCAGGCCCTCGGCCAGACCGCCGCCGCCATGCTGCGTCGCGCGCTCAATTTCAAAACCCTGCAGCAAATCACCATTGCTTCCTACCTGGCGGGCTACCTGTGCGTTGGCATTCCCGCCGCGTATGCCGGCCTCGGCGTGTGGAGCCTGGTCGCCGCCCAGGCCGTGCAGGTACTGCTTAACGCCTTCTTGCTGATCTATGTCACCCGCATGTCCCTGCGCCTTTGCTTCCGGCCAAACGACCCGACGATCCTCCGTTTCGGCGTAAAAGTCACTGCCGCCAACCTCTCCAGCTGGGCCATCAGCAATCTCGATGTGGTGCTGATCGGGCGGGCGTTTGGCGCCGTCGATCTGGGGCTGTATAACCGCGTGCTGAACCTGGTGAATATGCCGATGAGCATAATTACCACCGGCTTCCAGGGTGTGTTGTTTGCCGCTTGCGCGCGCGCGCAGCGCGATCGGGACGCGGTCCGGCGCATCTACCTGGAAACCAACGCCGCCGTCGCGGTTCTCTGTTTCCCCATTTTCCTTACTGCCGCGCTGGTGCCGGAAACTTTGGTGCTGGCACTGTACGGTCCGCTGTGGGGTGCCGCCGTGCCGGTGGTAACGCCCCTGGCCCTGGCAGTACTGGTCAACGCGTTGCTGGCGATCAAGGGACCAATTCTGATGGCCGCGGACCGGGTGGACGTGGAGTTGCGCAACCAGCTGTTCACCGTGCTGATGTTCGTGCCGGCGCTGGTCGTGGCCATTGAATACACACTCGCTGCCGTCGCGTGGGCGGTGCTGCTTACTTACATTGCCAGGTGGCTGCTGCTTGCCATCGCTACCTTGCGCCTGACCGGCGCCAGCGTGGGCGAATACGCGGCCACGTTTCGTACGCCGCTGCTGTTTGGAGCGTGCGTCAGCGTCACTGCAATGGTGGCAGACCGCTCGCTGGCGTTGCTGGTGCCATCGTTGGGGCCATTGCTGCGCCTGTTCAGCGTGGCGGCCCTTGCGGCCCTCGTCTTGCTGGGTTTGGTGCGACTCCGTGGCGGCCACTTTGTCACGGCGTGCCTTGGCACGCTGGTCAAGCCGGCCAGCCTGTCCGGGCCTGTACGCAAACTGTTGAAAGTCTGAAAGGGAGGCGGCTTGAAAAATCACCTGGTGGTAGTCAGCCTGCTCGATGGCAAAGGGCCGACCGGCGTGGAAACGCATTTCAATCAGGTGCTCGATGCCGCGCGTGCGGCGGGCATCGATGGCGTGCTGGTATCGGCTTATCCAGCGCAGCGGTTGTGGGCAACACTGGCACGAAGACTATTACCGCTGGTGCGCCTGGTCAGTGCCGAACACGCGGAAATTCTGTCGCTCCGCATCAACGGCGCAATCCTGTTTGCCAAGCTCGCCATCCTGTTGACGCATGCCAGCGGCCCGGTGACCTTGTATGCGCAAGACCCGCTGAGCGCCTGCATCGCACTCAAGCTCAAACTCAAACTCAAGCGTGCCCACCAATGCCGCGTGGTGACCGTGGTTCACTACAATCTGTCGCAGTCCGACGAGTTACTGACCCAGGGCGTAGCGGCCAGAGGCGGGCCATTGTGGCGCTTCATTGAAGCCGCCGAAGCGCAAGCGCTGGCGCGCGTCGATCACATCATTTTTGTCTCGGCCTTCATGCAGCGGGAAATTGCACGGCGCATGCCCGCAACCGGCGCCGTGCGGCAATCGGTCATTCCCCACTGCGCCGGTAGCGCGACCGCGCATTCCACCGAGCCGCCAACCGGCAAGCACCTGATCGCCATCGGCACGCTGGAGACGCGCAAGAACCAGGCGTTCTTGCTGCAGGTGCTCGCGCGGGCGCAGGCGCGGGGCTTTCGTTACACGCTGACGCTGGTGGGCAATGGTCCTGACCATGCCATGCTGATGGCCCTGACCCTGCAGCTGGGCTTGCAGGAGCAGGTGACTTTTGCCGGCTTTCAAAAAAATGCGGCGCGCCTGATTGCGCAGCATCGCATGCTGGTGCACGCGGCCCTGATCGAAAACCTGCCGATCACGCTCATCGAAGCCCTGGCGGCAGGGCGCCCTATCCTGGCCCCGGCAGTCGGTGGCATCCCCGAAATATTCAGCGATGGTGTGGAAGGTTATTTCTGGCCACTGCACGATCCCGATGCTGCGGCCACATTGCTCATTCACGCGCTCGGCGATGCGCCTAATTACCGGCGTCTGGCGCGCGCGGCGCGGGTTCGCTATCAGGAAAACTTTCATTGCGACCAATTGACTGCCAGGTGGCTTGCCACCATTCTCGACCTGCCGCAGCGCGTACCGGTAATGGCGTCATGATGCCCGTCACTTTGCTCAGTCATGCAGACGATGGCGGCGGCGCCAGCCGGGCCGCGTACCGCCTTTACCGGGCGCTCCGCAATCACCAGGTCGATGCACGAATGCTGGTGCGTTTGAAGCAAACCGGTGACTGGCGTGTGTCCACCGCGGCGCCACGCCACGCCAAGGCTGTCAATTTCCTGCGTTCGCGCGTCGGTGGCCACCTGATGCGTCTGCAAAAAACAGCGAACGCCAATATGCATTCGGCTAACTTGCTGCCGTCCAACCTGGCGGCATCGATCAATGCCAGCGCGGCGCATGTCGTAAACCTGCACTGGCTCGGTGGCGAAGCCATGTCGGTGGAAGACCTGGGGCGCATCCGCAAACCGGTGATTTGGACGCTGCATGACATGTGGGCGTTTTCCGGCGCAGAACATGTTACCGATGACAGCGCCACGGCACGCTGGCGTACTGGCTACGATCGCACCAACCGTCCCCGTGACGCCGGCTGGCTCGACATCGACCGCCATACGTGGCAGCGCAAACAGCGTGCATGGCGCCGGCCGCTGCACATCGTTACGCCGAGCCGCTGGCTGGCAGGCTGCGTCCGCGCCAGCGCGCTGATGCACGATTGGCCGGTGACGGTGATTCCAAATGTGCTCGATACCGAGGCATTCAAGCCACTCGACCGGCAGTTCTGCCGGCACGCTTTAAATCTTCCCGTGCACAAAAAGATCGTCCTGTTCGGCGCGCTCGGCGGTGGGCAAAGCCTGAACAAGGGATATGACCTGCTGCTCGCCGCGTTGCAGTGCCTGGCAGCCAGCCAGACATCTTGTGTGTCGTCTTCGGCCAGAACGCACCGCAAGTGTTGCCAGCCATTCCATTTCCGATGCAATGGATGGGGCACATTGGCGACGATGCCACCCTGGCGCTGCTATATGGCGCGGCCGACGTCATGGTGATTCCGTCGCGACTTGAAAATCTGCCGCAGTCCGGTACCGAGGCGCATGCCTGCGGCTGCCCGGTCGTGGCTTTCAATTGTGGCGGCCTGCCGGACGTTGTCGATCATGGCGTCACCGGCTACTTGGCCGAGGCCTGCAATACCGCCGACCTTGCGCGCGGGATTGCCTGGGTCATCCGTGACAACACCATCAATGCAGCGCTTGGCGCCGCGGCACGTACCAAGGCGCTGACATTGTGGTCGGCCCACAGCGTGGTGCCGGCATACATGGCGGTGTATGAAGCCGCGAGGACGGCGCAGCGCCTGCATGAGATACCGGTGATGGCGCAACGCCAGCAGGGGGGGTGATGGACGCATCCATGTCAGGTGCAATCTTGCTCGCCATAACCAGCTTTGCGGTGCTGGCTACACTGTGCGGCTGGCTTGTCGCAAGGCCGGTGCACGCGGCCTGGCTCGGCCTTGGAATGATCGTCCTCGAAGCGGCCAACCTGCCGCTCTCGATCAATTACGGGATCTGGCTGTATCCGCAAGACCTGTTTTTTTTGTTGCTGGCGCTGGCGTGCATGACGCGTTTTTCTCTGTTTGCCAGTCCCAGGACGGTGCCGGGTACCTGGTGGCTGATCGGCGCTATTCAGTTGGGGCTGCTGGTATGGGGTTACCGCATGTTCGGGTCGCGTGCAGGTGTCGATTTCCGGGTGCATTTCTATCTGTGGGTGTCGGTCTGTTATTTCTGCTCGGTGGCGTGGAGCGAGGCAATGGTGACGCGGATTCTGAATGGCTGGGTCATTTGCGCGCTGGCACTGTGCCTGCTGACGTTTTACCGCTGGATCGGTTCCGCACTCGACCCGGTATATGCGCAAGAAATCATGGGGCTCGACACAACCGGCGTGCAATTTCGCGTGGTCAGCGCGTCGGCTGCACTGGCCATCGCCATCGGGTTCCTGATTTTGCTGTTCCGCATGTTGAATGGCACGCTGACGCTACGCCAGCGCATTCTGCTCCCCGTATTCCTTCTCACTGTCATTATTCTTCAGCACCGCTCGGTATGGGTCAGTTTACTTGTCGGCATCGTTTGCCTGCTTTGGATCGGGCAGAAGCAACAGGGACGCTGGCGCAGTGCGCTGGGCATCGGCATGCTGATGCTGCCGCTGGCATTGTTTTTCGCCATGCCAGGTTCGGATAACAGTGTGGTGACGTCGATCAAGACGGCGGCGGGAAATGCCGTCAGTACCAAAGAGGGGACCATGGTTGCCAGGATGGGAAATTGGCAGGAACTACTCGTCAACTGGGCCACTGCCAGGAACCCGGTGACCTATCTGGTCGGGATGCCGTATGGGGGCGGCTACAACCCGATGGCCAGCGAAGACGGAGAAGACATGCTCGACATGGTTCCGCACAACCATTTTGTGCACATCTTGTACCGCGGTGGCCTGCTCGCGCTGGGCGCCACCGTGATGTTGTTCTATCAGTTGACGGCCGCCGCCATTACATTGTCGAGGCGCAAAACCCGAGCTGCGGCGTCCTGTTTCTTTGCCATATTTGCGGCCTTCCTTGCCTTTTTCATTCCTTACTGGGCCACCTACGGCAGCGGCATATTGATCGGCATTGCGATCAGTTACCTGGGGCTGCGCGCCAGCCAGTTACCACGGACCGTACGCGCCAGGTCACTCGTTGAAACGGGAAGCCGCTAGTGGGTGCCGCGGACGAGCGCGTTGCCGGCCCAAGGATCGCTGTCATCCTGACCTGCTTCAACCGGCGCCAGAAAACACTCGCCTGTCTCGACGCCGTGCTGGCGCAGACGGCGTTAAACAATATGGCCCTGGATTTTTTTATCACCGACGATGGCAGTGTGGATGGGACGGCCGATGCCCTGCTCGACAAAAATGCGCGCATCCGCCTGTTCAAAGGCAACGGCACACTGTACTGGAATGGCGGCATGCGCCTGGCCTGGGCTGAGGCCTTGCGCGGCACCTACGATTTTTTCCTGTGGCTCAACGACGACACGTTCCTGTACCCCGAAACCCTGCAGCGGCTAGTCGATACGCACCACGCCCAATGCGGTATCGGTAGCGACAGCAACAGCAACAGCAACAGCAACAGCGACAGCCACAGCCACAGCCACAGCCACAGCCACAGCAACAGCTACAGCTACAGCTACAGCTACGGCAACAGCTACAGCGACCGCTACCGCAACAGT